>CAJTRM010000005.1 GCA_910578865.1 uncultured Dorea sp. | reverse complement strand
CGTTCATCCTGAGCCAGGATCAAACTCTCGCATAAAAAGCTTCGGCTTGGTCTCTCACAAGCCTTAGCGTTTATGCGCTCCTCGACGACTTGGCAAACAGCCAAAGGCTGTGCGCCCAGTGTCGCAGGAGCTGCATTCCAAACTCATTCACATGAGTTTCTTTACTGTTTGCTCCGGGTCAGAAAAACTACTAGCTTTTCTTATCCCTTTACTGTTTCTAGGTTGCTTCAGATCATTTCTGATCCAAAGCCGTTCTCTGAATTTTTCTCGATTCAAGAAATTTTCAGGGTTGTTGTCTATTATTTAATTATCAAGGTCCTTTTTGTCTGTCTCTTGCGAGTCAGCCTAGACATAATAGCATTTTTTATCATATAATGTCAAGTGATTTTTTAAAGTTTTTTAAGTTTTTTTATTTAACTCTTCAACACACAATATATATGTGTTCTACTTATTCCAACCACCAAATACAGGCTTGTCAGACAAACGGAGAAAGAGGGATTTGAACCCTCGCGCCGCTATCAACGACCTACTCCCTTTCCAGGGGAGCCCCTTCAGCCTCTTGGGTATTTCTCCATACACATCTTGAGTCCGGATATTATTATAATCTTATTATTATTCCTGTGTCAAGACTTTTTTTACTCATTTTCAAATGAATTTTCGTCTAACCCCCTCAACATCCTTCTGCACCTAAACAGCATGGCCATAAAAAGCAGGATGCAGCTAATTCTGTGCATCCTGCTCTTTATGAAAAAATCAATAATCATAGCACTGCATACTCATATAGCTTACAGTCCCGGTGTCGGCATCAAACTCAATACAACAGTTTTTACCATAACCGTCTCCGGCATACCATGTATAAGTATCCAGACTCTCACCTTCATAGACATCGGAAGTTTCTCCATATACTGCCAGCACTTCATCTTTCGTCATTCCCACCTGAATTCCTCCAGGGAACAAAACGGTAAGTCCGCCTTCGCTGATACCGTAGTCATCTATATAAATACCGCCCACCTGACATTCTACGATTTCCCGAGCCGTGTCCGTATCATTTACCATATCCAGCATGAAAGAATTCCCATTGGAATCCTCAACAAACACATATTCATTCTCTTCCGGATTTACTATATAATTCTCCGGAGTCTCTTCGGTATCCAGAGCAAACCCTAATGCCTCCAGATCCTGGAGTGTACATGGAAGGTTGACAACGCTGTCATTGAACTGAACCGTATAACTGTCCCATGCTGCCCCAAGGTCTCCGCTCGGCTGAGCCGGTTCCATCTCTATAGAATCATCATCGTCATCGTCGTCATCATCAGAAAACGGATATTCAATCTGGGTGTTTCCATTACCCCCGGTAAAATCTGACACAATATCATCAGCCGAAAATGCCATAAAAGCACCGTAAATGACAGACACTATAAGACCGACAACCGCACCTATGATCGCAAAAGTCTTTGCCTTTTTAGCAGCTTGCTGTGCCCCTGCATAGTCACCGGCATTCTGCAGCGAATTGATCTTACTTGCATATATAATAGATGCAATTCCCAGAGGAAGACAACATAAGACTGTAGTCAGAATCGCAAAGATGACATATGGTGTTGAATTCACAGACTGGCCGCCATTATTCGGATTATAGTATCCCTGATTATAATTCGCCTGACTGTTATTCTGGCCATATCCCTGCTGACCGTAGTTCTGACCATATCCTTGCTGACTGTTATTCTGCTGGCCATAGTTCTGGCCATATCCCTGCTGACTGTTGTCCTGCTGGCCATAGTTCTGGCCATATCCCTGCTGACTGTTGTCCTGCTGGCCGTAACTATAGTTTTGGCCATACCCTTGACCATAATTCTGCTGATACTCCGGCTGCCCGTTTCTCTCCTGACTGCTCATTCCATATGAATACTGCTGATTATTTTCCTGGCCTGCGCCTTCATTTTCTTCAGATATATTACGTTCCTCCTCTTCCGGCGCCGGCGTACCGCAAATCGGGCACACTTTCGCCCCCTCCGGAAGATCACCTCTACAAAACTTACACTGCATACTCATTCTCCTTCCTCTCATTACACTTTCGTAGGTGCTAACAGCACAAATGGATATACATCTATGTTCCGTACAATGCCGTATATAATAAGTACAGCCAGCACAACATAAGGTATCCATACCGGAATACGTCTGCTTATCCATTCCTCCCCTGTCAGAACCCACTGAAACAAGTACAAGACGATGTACAGGCCCAGCCACGGCAACAAAATGAGCAGCAGCGGATTAAAGCGAAAAGCCTGGTACAACTGTCCGTGCAAAAGAGCAAAACATGCTCTGCCGGATCCGCACCCGGGACAGTAATATCCGGTCAGTTCTCTTATAATACAAATAAGCCAAACGTTATCCTCTGGTCTATTATAATATAAATACGTTGCCCCAACAAGTAATATTGTGAAAATAATGATCAAAATTATTATTCTGACAGACTTTTTTACTTTTCCGTTTTCATAAAAATATTTCTTCATGCACAATACTCCTCGCATCACACGGCTATACGGGCAGGATAATTTTTTAACATAATACCCGCAGCAGACAAAAAAAGAATTAAAAAAAGTTTTGCTCTCGCAAAACTTTTCTGAGCGGAGAGGGTGGGATTCGAACCCACGCGCCCTCTCGGACAAACGGTTTTCAAGACCGCCTCGTTATGACCACTTCGATACCTCTCCACATATTCATGCTGTCATTTCTTCCAACGACAAGTTGTATTTTATCACACAACAATTTCTGCGTCAATAGATAATTTATCTTTTGTTATGTTTTTTGGTCCGCTCTCCGGGATAAAAACAATCTTGCAATATCCAGATCTTCAGGCGTCGTGATCTTAATATTCTCATAAGATCCCTCAAAAAGCTTCACCGGTATGTCCATCATCTGTTCTACAACCATGGCGTCATCCGTTACATTAATATATTCTTCCCGCATCAGTCTGGAATATGCCTCAATAATCAGAGAAGCTTCAAATACCTGAGGAGTCTGTACTGCCCACATATACTTTCTCTGTGGAGTGCTGACCGCAAGCAGTCCGTCATCCACCAGCTTCACTGTATCCTTGCTTGGCATACCTGCAACACAGGCCCTGTGCACACATACTGTTTCATAGGCGCGTTCCAGAATCTCTTCACTAACAAAAGGCCTTGCCCCATCATGGATAAATATATAGTTTTCCGGATATCCATCACAGTATCCTCCGTCCCTGAACGCTTTCAATCCGCACCAGACAGATGCATACCGTTCTTCTCCTCCCGGCACCATCTCCCGGACCTTCGTAAAATGATTCCTCCGGACAATCTCTTCTCTTACATACTTCTCCTGACCGGCGCCCACCACAAGAATCACATCATCTATGATATCCGAATCCTGAAATGCGGACAGTGTATGTGTGATTACCGGCTTCCGCTGCAGTTCAATATACTGTTTCTGCATAGAAGTTCCCATCCGTTTTCCCTGACCGGCCGACAGCACAACTGCCGTACAATGTTGTTTACCCCTGATCTTCATACGCTTCTTCTCCCCGAATACTACCGCTCGCCCAGTTTTAAATTCGGCACGGCATTCAGATCCCATGCATGCCTTGTACCATTCCTGTATTCATAGTAGGCAGCTGCGCCTATCATAGCCGCATTGTCTGTACAATATACAGGAGAAGGGTAGTAAAACTCCACACCTTTTTCCTCACAGGCCTTTCTCATTGCTTCCCGCAGGGCACTGTTTGACGCCACACCGCCTGCGATCGCAAACCGATCCACACCATACTCCTCCACTGCATGCATGGCATTTGCTACCAGAACATCCGTCACTGCCTTCTGAAAGGAAGCCGCCACATCTGCCTGGCAGTAATCCTCCCCCTTCATCCTGTAGCTGTTAATATAATTCAGTACTGCCGACTTTACGCCGCTGAAGCTGAAATCATACGGAGCATCCTCTACATGGGCGCGGGGAAATGCAATGGCATCCGGGTTCCCTTCTTTTGCCACCCTGTCAATCTTCGGACCGCCCGGATATCCCAGACCAATCGCCCTTGCCACCTTATCAAATGCCTCGCCGGCCGCGTCATCCCTGGTGCGTCCGATAATATCAAACTGCCCATAATCCTTCACCCGGACAAGATGAGTATGTCCCCCCGATACCACCAGAGAAAAAAACGGAGGCTCCAGTTCTTTATGTTCAATAAAATTAGCTGCAATATGTCCCTCAATGTGATGGACGCCTATCAAAGGCTTTCCTGCCGCATAGGCAATCGCTTTTGCCTCCGCCACCCCCACCAGGAGGGCGCCTACAAGCCCCGGCCCATAGGTTACGCCAATGGCATCTATATCCTCCAGAGCCACTCCGGCTTCCAGCAGCGCCGCTTCTATGACCTGGTTGATCTTCTCAATATGCTTTCTGGATGCAATCTCCGGAACAACACCGCCATACAGCGTATGGAGATCTATCTGGGATGAAATAACATTTGACAGAACCTCTCTCCCGTTTCTCACCACCGCCGCTGCCGTCTCGTCACAGGAACTCTCAATTGCCAGAATCAATATTTCTTCGTCTTTACTCATAACCCATTGCCTCATTCCTCACTTTTCATATGCCGCATCTCAGCCCATCCTTCTCCCTCAGCGGCAGACCGTTCCCGGAACCAGTGTGCTGACCGCATTATATTCAGTCAGCACACTAGTCCGAAAACACCAATTCTACAGAACGCCTGTCTTTTGCCGCAACCGAACCGGGGAAAATAGCCCGTACTTCCTCCATATATTCCTCAGGCCTGGTCAGGGACGGGCTGTAATGAGTCAGCCACATTTCCTTTACTTCTGCCTCTTTTGCAATCTCAGCAGCCTCATAAAACGTCATATGCTTGTATTCTTTTGCCTTTTTCAGCTTATCCTTCTCGCCGTACATTCCCTCGCATATGAAAAGGTCCGAATGCCTGACATTTTTTCTGATGGAATCTGTCGGCCTTGTGTCAGTGCAATACGCGACCTTGATCCCCTTCCTTGCAGGCCCCAGCACCATATCAGGAGTGTATGTCTCCCCCTCAAGTTCTACCGTACCGCCTCCCTGCAGAACTCCCCAGTATTTCCTGGGAATCTGTGCTGCACTGGCTCTTTCCACATCGAATTTGCCTGCCCGGTCAATCTCAACCGTATAACCGTAACAGGTAACATTATGGTTCACGCGAAATGCCCTCAGCCGGTAGCCATTCATTTCAAATGTCTCTTCCGGCTCATGGATCTCAATATATTTGACAGGAAACGGAAGTTCAGGCGCGATCACCCTCAGGGCATTTACCACCCGTTCCAGCCCCTTTGGCCCAACCAGGGTCAACGGCTCCGTACGGTCTGCATTTCCCATTGTAAGGAGCAGCCCCGGAAGCCCGCTGATGTGGTCCCCATGATAATGAGTAAAGCAGATCACATCAATCGGCTTAAAACTCCATCCCTTCTCTTTAATAGCGATCTGCGTTCCCTCCCCGCAGTCGATCAGCAGGCTGCTGCCGTTATATCTGACCATAAGCGACGTAAGCCACCGGTACGGCAGCGGCATCATACCTCCTGTTCCTAACAAACATACATCTAACATATCTTACCTCAATTTCTTAGTTTAATCCTGAAACTCTCCACCAGCTCATCATAGCAATCCTCACAGAGATCAAACCGATCCAGCTGGTTGTCCTTCTTTGAAAAATAGCCCCAGCGTTTTTCCACTTCCAGCGTATCCTCCGAGGGAACCCCTCCGATGACCGGAATCTCTTTCCCACATTTATTACAGATGATCCTGCTCATTTCTTTTGTCTCTTTTAATTCTGTATTATATTGGCGCATACAATTCCTCCTGCAAGTATCTTTCCACTTCTTTTTCTTTGCTACGCCTATATTATAACCGGCCGTATCGTCAATTCCTAGTGGGAACTGCTGACAGGCCTGCCATCTGTTTCCCAGAGCATCGGCTCATTAGCACAGCATCCTCCGGCGGATTCCCATAGAAATTTTTGCGGACTCCGTCCTGCTTAAATCCATTTGCAAGATAAAATGCCCTTGCCGCCTCATTATGCTCTCTTACATCCAGCATAACCTTCCCAATCTGCATTTCTTCACATAACTGTTCCAGTTCCAGAAGCAAGGCAGTGGCAACCCCTGCACGTCTCATTTCAGGAGCCACAGCCACTCTGACGATCTCGCCTTCATCCAGCACATAAGAAAATAAGAGATAGCCCACAAGATTCCCATCTTTCCACGCGCCCAGATTCACATATTGTCTCTGCACAAGCGTTTCCTGCAGGCTCTTTAAGCTCCATGGATCGGGAAACACAGCCTGCTCCAGCTCTGCTATTCTGACGGCATCCTCCTCATTCAAAATCAGGATCTCCACTTTTTCTACCAGCTTTCTATTCATTTATCACCTGCTCTCAGCGGGCAGGATATCTTACGTTTTGCATACCGTTCTTCGGCAGTCGGCAAACCGGCGGCCTACAACGCCTCGATGTCCCGGATCAGTGCCTCCACATGCTCCTCTCTGGTAGCCCAGCTTGTACAGAAGCGGACAGCCGAAGAAGCCTCGTCCACCGTCTCCCAGAAACCGAAAGAATATTTTTCTTTCAAAGCCTTCAGGTGCTCATTCGGGAGAATCGGAAATTGCTGGTTCGTATAAGAATCATAACGAAGCCTATACCCTTTTTTCACAAAAGCTTCCCTCAGACGCATAGCCAGGGCATCTGCATGTCCGGAAAGTTCAAAATATAATCCTTCCGTAAATAAAGTATCAAACTGAAGCCCAAGGAGCCTTCCCTTGGCAAGCATTCCCCCATGCTGTTTGATCAGATAGCGGAAATCCTTCTTCAAGGAAGGATTCGTAATCACCACTGCCTCTCCGAAAAGCGCTCCCACCTTTGTGCCGCCGATGTAAAACACATCTGTAAGTTCTGCAATATCCGCAAGCGTAAGTGTTGCCGCCTCCGACATGAGACCATACCCCATTCTTGCTCCGTCCATAAATAACGGAATCTCAAATTCCCGGCAAACCTGCTTCATCTCCTGAAGTTCTTCTTTACTGTACAGAGTTCCGTTCTCTGTCGGATGAGAAATATAAACCATCCCCGGCTGTACAATATGCTCATGGTCTGCATCCTGCCAGTGTTCTTCACACAGCTGCCTCACCTGGGCAGACGTAATCTTTCCGTCTTCGCTGGGAAGCGGGATAACCTTATGCCCCGTCGCTTCAACGGCGCCTGTTTCATGTATATTGATATGCCCTGTAACCGCTGACACGACTCCCTGATGCGGCCGCAAAACAGAACTGATCACTGTAAAATTCGCCTGCGTTCCCCCAATAAGAAAATGCACATCTGCCTCAGGAGCCTTACACACCTCCCTGATCCTCTTACGGGCACTTTCACAGTAAGGATCATTGCCGTATCCCACCGTCTGTTCGTAATTTGTTTCCTCCATCCGTTTTAATATAGAAGGATGTGCTCCTTCTGCGTAATCACATTGAAATCTGATCATGGCCCAGCCTCTCCTTTCTTTCTCTTTCTGCCTGAGATACCCTCAGATAATCCGGCTGATGTTCTGCCGCTGTCTCTGTCCTTCCGGCTTTATAATACTGAAGCGCAAGAGCTGCGACAGAAGCCGCCCTTTGTCTGTTCATATTTGCCGGGGCAAACCCAATATCATACCCTGCCATAATCTGCCCCTCAAGCGCCTCCCGGAATACAGGAACTCCGTCTCCTAAAAAGGTAACCCTTTCTCCGTATTCACACAGCTTTCTGCCCAGTTCTTCAATATCCACCGCCATCTGATCCTCCACCACCTCTATGATGCAGGAACTGTCAATCCGGTAGATCCCCGTATACACCTGCCCTCTTCTTGCATCCATAATGGGGCAGATCAGTCCGCTTACGCCGCACAGATTATATGCAAGCCCCTCCAGCGTCGGGATGTGGATCAGCGGCTTATGAAGTGCAAGCCCTAATCCTTTGGCTGTAGCCGAGCCAATTCTGAGACCGGTAAACGACCCTGGCCCTGCCGCCACTGCAATGGCATCGACTGTATGCAAATCCAGTTCGATCATTTTGGCCACTTCATCCAGCATAGGGAGCAGCGTCTGAGAGTGTGTTTTTTTGAAATTAACCGTGTATTCTGCTACAGTCCGGGCATCTGAGGTTCCTTCCTCTTCCTCTGCCACAGCTACACTTGCCACCAGCCCGGAGCTGTCCAAAGCTAATATTCGCATATGCTGATCCTCCGATAATCAAATCCTTTTTCAAGATTCTTTTCTATTTTAATCTCTGTATAGTGCACAGGCAGTATTTCCGAGATCAAGTCCGCCCATTCAATCAGGCTGACACCCTCCCCATAGACGTAATCCTCATACCCGATCTCGTCCATTTCTTCGATATCCCCAATCCTGTACACATCAAAATGATAAAAGGGCAGACGCCCTTCCTCATAGACCTGGACAATGGTAAATGTAGGGCTGCTTATGGGTTCTTCTATACCAAGGCCTTTTGCAAGACCCTTTGTAAATACCGTTTTTCCCACTCCCAGATCTCCCACAAGGGAGTAAACGGTCCCTGCCTCCGCCGCCTGTCCTAATTTATGTCCGAGATCATATGTTTCTTTTTCGTTATTGGTTTCTATGACCATACTAAAACCTTTCTGCCGGATCAAAATCCTTTTTTACGATCCAGCCGATGAATCCTCACTGCAGGAGCCGGCATGTTTTTATAGATCAGATCCACAATCTGTGTATAGGTGTCCGGAATCTGATCCACCGGAAGGATGACTGCCTGCTTTGACGCATCATACAATATCAGAATCCGCTTTCTGGAAACCGCACGTTTAAATACCTTCCAGGAAGCCTTACCGCTGTCGTCCGGCGTCGTGGTGACGATTCCCTCATCAGAAAATTCATATGTCACCGGGATTCCGAGTCTTCTGGAATGCTGCATCTGCTTCTCCACCCGTATTCGTATCATATACGGAAACACTCCCAGAATAACAAATGCAAACATAAAAAACAATACCATATACAAGAACTCTCTTTTCATGGCAAATGCAATCGTCAGCCCTATATTCAGCGCACCAAGTGCAATCGTCAGCACTCCTGTCCTGCTGGTATATATATGATAAAGCATAAAATCTACCATCGACGGAACATCCATCTTCACTTCTACTTTTACCGGCATCACATTGCCCTCCTTTTTTCCGTCTGTACCGTTTTACAACCGTCCTTAACTGCGCTGTACAGATCACCGTCTGTATACTGCCGTTATCATTGTATCATATCTTTTTTCCGCACGCCACTGATGATATACTTTTTTCCCGATTCACTATTACTTTTCTCATACTTTCATGGTAAAATATATTATGCTGTATTAACTATCCTAGGAGGAATTCATATGAAATTTAATTTTTACCACAACAACATCAATGTTGCAGATCTTCAGAAATCTGTAGAATTTTACAAAAAGGCACTGAGCCTTACTGTCACAAGAGAAAAAGAAGCACAGGACGGAAGTTTCAAGCTGGTATTCATGGGAGACCAGACCACACCTCACACTCTGGAACTCACCTGGCTTCGGGATATGGACCGTCCATATGATCTGGGGGACAATGAATTTCATCTTGCCATGCAGGTAGACGATATGGATGCTGCCCTGGCGCTTCACAAAGAAATGGATTGTGTATGTTTTGAAAATCCCGGCATGGGCATCTATTTTATCAATGACCCTGACGGCTACTGGATTGAAATCTGTCCGGCAAACAACTGCGATTACTGTTAAAAGCAGGGCTGCCGTCCTGACAGCCCTGCTTTCTTCATATCAAACCTATCTTCCCATCCTGAACACAGGACTGATCTTCTTGTAGATCAAAAATACGATCAAAGACACCGCCGTCCCCTTTAACAGATTAAACGGAGCTACCGCGAATATTACAAATGTAGACACCCCTGTAATATGTCTGTTGACTGCCGTTCCCATCTCTACCAGGACATCAATCGGCATGCCAAACGCTTTCGCATAAGCAGGAAGCAGTATAAAAGCATTCAGAAAGCAGCCGACGAACGTCATAAATAAAGTCCCTGTGACCATCCCCGCAATGGCTCCTGTACGTGTACGCTTTTTCTTATAGATGATTCCCGCAGGCAATACCAGCGCACAGCCGATCAGAAAATTAGCCGCCTCTCCGACTCCTGCCGTCACAGTGCCGTTGATGGCAAAATTCAAAAGAATCTTAATAAATTCTATGCTGACGCCTGCCGCAGGCCCCATAGCAAAACACCCTGCCAGCACCGGAACCTCGCTGAAATCAATCTCATAAAACGAAGGTGCGAACGGAAGCGGCACCTCAAACAGCATCAGCACAACCGCAATGGCTGACAACATACCAATCTGTGCCATCATCCTGACCTTACTTCCTGCTGCCCCATTTACACTTGTCATTTTACTCATTTTTTCTTTCTCTCCTTCTGAATGATAATTATATAATGTCAAAGAAAGTATTATCCTTTCACTGCTCCCTTCATCATTCCCGAAATCAGAAATCTGCGAAACACCAATGCTGTAACGGCCGGAGGCAGTACCGAAATAATCCCTGCTGCCGCCGTAAGGCCATACTGAATCGAATCTTTTGTCATAAATTCAGATACCACGATAGCCACCGGCTTCGTCTCCAGCGAGGATGCAAGGATCAGTGGGATCTGGAACTGATTCCATGTATTTAAAAACATAATCAGCGCTGCAGACAGGATGATCGGATAAGAAGTAGGTATGATAAGCCTTACGAAAGCAGACATCCTCCCGCATCCGTCGATCAGCGCTGCCTCCTCAAGATTCTTCGGTATCGTTGCAAAATAATTGGATATCAACCACGTAATCATAGGAAGATAAGAGCTTACGTACACCACGCTGAGCCAAAAAATATCATTCAGAAGCTGTCTCGCTACAAATAAACGGAACAATGGAATGATGGTTGCCATCACCGGGATGACCATCGTGATCAACAGGAGGTTTTTTATCAGCTTTCTTCCTTTAAACCGCATCCTGCTAAGTGCATACGCACTTAGCATACAGACAGGGATCCCCAGAACAAGGGTCATTCCTACGGCTTTCAAAGAGTTCCAGATGCCGGCAGCCAAAAGTCTGCCCCTCCTGCTTCCTCCGAAAAGCTCTGCATAATTATCGAAAGTAACCACTTCCGGAAATAGCCTTGTCGTCCTGGTAAACATATCGTACTCCGGGGTGACAGACAGAACAAACGCCCAGATAAAAGGCCCCAGGACCAGGATTAAAAAGACGAGGAGCGCCGCCGCATAACCGATATTTTTCATAACCTTCATCAATACTCCACCTCCTTATCCAGGCTGCGAAGATAAAATATGCCGAGAAGTGCCGCCAGAAACATCACCAGATACGTAACCGCACTCCCCTTCCCAAAATCCAGAAACGTAAAAGTTGTGAGATAACTCTCCACCAAAATATTTTTCCCCAGGTCACTGTAGCCGGACAATGCGATAATCTCGTCAAATACATTCACAGCTGTGACAGACGTAGAGGTAATCCCGATTCCGATAAACGGAAGCATCAGTGGAAAAGTAATTTTCCAGAAAATTCCGGAAGCACCTGCCCCGTCTATCTTTGCCGCTTCATACAGTCCATGGGGAATCGACTGTCTGCCTGCAAGGCATACGAGCGCCATGAACGGCACACTTCGCCAGACCACGACAATGGATACGACCAAAAGCAGCATCCATCTGGAGTTCAGCCACTCTACAGGTTCGTTTATGCATCCAAGCCCAAGCAGTATCTTATTCATAAACCCATAGCCGGGATAAAATACAAATTTCCATAAGATACCGTTGACATAAGGTGGAAGCGCCCATGGAAGAACCGCAATCGCCAAAAGGATCCCGGATCCCTTCGCCTGGATGTTTAAAAACAGTGATACAAGCACACCCAGTACCGCCGTAGACAAAACCACCAGCACCAAAATAAACAATGTGTTCTGAAGACTGTACCAGAAAGATTCTGATTTCAATATTGCCGCATAGTTTTTTAACCCGATAAAACGAATATCTCCGGGCGCCGTCAGCTTCCATTTTTTCAAACTGTACGAAAATGTTGCCGCGATCGGATAAAATACTAATACACCCATGATAAGTATCATGGGTGCAAGTAAAAGATAAGGTAATATCTTTTTTTTCATTATTCCTGTCCTGCTAACTCTGTAATCTTAGTGTTCATCTCATCAAATGCTTCGTCCGCCGTCAATTCTCCCAGCGCCATCTTATGGATCGCATTGTACATTGCATTGCTCATCTCGGCATAATAAGACGGAATACCGCCCGGGAACGGAGAAGATATAAGGTCAGCCTCTTCCATCATTGCGCCTGCATTCTGGATCGTTCCGTTGTCGATCAGTTCTTTCAGCACAGAATTACGTGTCGGGATCGCGCTGTTTGTCTCATTTAATTTTTTCTGCATATCCGAAGAGGTATACCATTCAACAAACTTCTTTGCCGCCTCTTTATTTTCAGAGAATTTTGTAACTCCAAGCCCCTCCGGAAGTGCCATCGTCTTATCCGACTTGCCTTCCTTGCCGGGCACAAGAATCGGCGTAATCTGGCCGGCTACACTGCATTCTTCTTCATTTGTACTTCTGGACACAAAAGAAGTCGGCCCTGTCAGGAAACTGGCTGTCCCTCCTGTGATCCTCTTATAGGCATCCATTCCGGAGGATGTCTTATCTGCAGGATCTACCAGTTCCTCCTTTACCAAAGTTTCCATATATTTTAATGCTTCTTTCACAGATGCTTCATTTAAAGTGCCGTCCTCATTGTAAATGACTCCGTTCATTGTATATGCCAGCCACATCAGACAGGTAGATGTTTTCTCTTCCGCGTTCAGCGCGATTGCAAACGGGTATTCTACCGTACCTGTTGATTTCAATACCCTGCAATCCTCCAGCACGTCATTCCACGTCTGAGGCTCATCCTTGATGCCGGCCTGAGCATATTGCTCCGTATTATAATAAGACAGACGGTAATCATTTGCATATGGAATGGCCAGCACTTTATCTTCCTTCGTAAATGTCTGAAGGGTCGGCATATCAGTCTTATCCTCCTCTGATACTTCCAGTGGCTCCAGCCAATCTGCCGCATAAAATTCTCCTACCCACGACCAGTCAACCTCTACGACATCTGCCACTGCCTGCCCTCCGGACGCTGCCGTTACCATCTTCTCCCGGATATCATCCCAGCCGACTTCATTCACCACTACCTCGATTCCTGTCTCCTCCGTAAACTCTGAAAGCTGTTCATCTGCAGGGATAGCCCAGTCCGGCGCCATAAACGTAATGGAACTGTCCCCGGACTTCTCCTCTTTCTTTGTCGCATCGCTGCCGTCGGTCTTACTTCCGCATCCCGCCGTTATCGCTGCAGCCATTGCTGCGATCATCAGGACACTTAACAGTTTCTTTTTCATATTACTTTTCCTCCTGTTGGTTTGTAACTCTATTCTACCAACCATATAGAAGCCTTTCCAATTCATAATAGTAATATGTAACCCTGTTTATAGATTTTTTCTATTTATCCGGCCGGGAATGCCCTCTAGTGTGCTGACTGCATTATATTCAGCCAAACCTCCTTGTCTATCCGCCCATCTGCTGCGTTGGATTTTCTATCCGTAGCCACCGCTACGCCGTCGAAAATCCGCCTTGCCGATGAGCGAATATCCTGCGGAGTTTCGCCAGATATAATGCGGTCAGCACACTAGCGCGACTGACGGTCTCCGTCTGGAATAACATATTTCATCACTTCCGAATCGCATCCGTTGTGGTACTGCGGGCACTCACCGCATTTAGTCACAAACGGAGCTTCCTCTCTCGGCACAACCTGAAAACCAAATTTCCTGTAGAACCCGGGCACTTTCGCAGTGAGCCAGATAGTTGACGCCCCAAGCGCTTCCGCCTCCTCGATAATCCGCCTTACCATCTGCACCCCGTAGCCCTTCCCCCGCTGCTTTTCCTCTACCGCTACACAGCGCAGGATATATTCTCCCTTGTCAAAACAGAGTCCGCCGGCCGCCTGTCTTATCCCTGACTCGTCCAGCAGTTCAAAACAGGTAACCAGACCTTCAGGAGCCGGCTCTTTTGAATCAATCTCCAGTCCTGAACGGACAAACAGATCCACCATCGAATCATAATCCATCGTTTTCCTTATCATCTGAAAACCCCTCGTCTACTTCAGATGAAAAGCATCCTTGATCTCATCGATCTGCTCTCCACTGATCGGAACCATAGTTCCGAGATTCTTTGAAAACACCAGCGCTTTTGCACTGTACTCTGCAACTTCCAGCCGGTCAAAAGCATTGAGCAGGCTGCTGCCGGTCACTGCAACACAATCATTGTTTACCATCACGATTGGGGTACTTTCATTAAACATTTGTGCAGATTTCCCCGGATCCTGATAAAATTCAGAATATCCTGCCTTTGGAATATCTCTCATCAGAATATAGCTTTCCGGAATGGATTTTGAATCCAGCACCTCATCTGTCACGGCATACGCCATAATATAAGGCGGATGCGCGATGATAATCGAATTCACTTCCGGATGGAGCTTATAGATCTCCTCGTGAATCCTGATGGAACGGCTCGGAACCTTACCGGCTTCTTTCATATCCCGCTTGATACAGACCATATCCTCAACATCCACATATTTCCGGTCCACATTATACGGCGAAATCAAAAATCTCTCGTCATCCAGTCTGACAGAAAATGATCCCTGAGTTGCGTTTACCAGACCCTGATCATATGCACGGTGAATAATGCTGCACATATCTCTCCGGGCCGCCTTTTCCGCACTTGTTATATTTTTGCGGACAAACTCATCCATATTAATATGGTTCTTCGTATACTTAAGCTGGATCTCTTCCTCTTTCAAGTATCTCGGCGTACCGATAATGGCCGCGTTAATCTCAAGCCTTGCACAGAAATCAAGATTTTCAAATGCCTTAAAGGCGTTAAACAGGCTGTCACTTCCCACAACCACCCCATGATTCTCCAGCACTGCTATATCACAGCCCTTTGCGAATTCTCTGGCAATCTTATCCCCCAGATCCTGACTGCCCGGCAGGCCATATTCTGCCATCGCGATCCTGCCGCACCCGACAAAGGAATTGGGACTCAGCAGTGTATTCGGGATCTTACGAACAATGCTGAAAGCAACCAGTGCCGGCGGATGTGCATGAAGCACAGACTTAATGTCGCTTCTTGTTTTATAGATCTGAAGATGAAACGGATATTCACTGGACGGCTTATGGCTTCCCACAATCGTACCGTCAGGCTTGATACAGACCATGTCACCGCGTGTCAGATTACCCTTATCCACACTTCCCGGGGTTATCCAGACATCCCCATTGTCATCAAGAATCGAAAGATTCCCGCCTGAAGTCGTCGTCATCCCATAATTATAGATCCGATCCATCATCATAACCAGCTGATCTGCAGGATGCAATAGATTGATGTTCATACGCTGCTGATACCTCCTTTAAACACTTTTTGTTGTTTTATGTGATACTGTATTTTCATAATAGTTGTTTTATGACGCTTTGTCAATTATTTTATGTGGACTTTGTTTGTTTTTTACTTATTCTCTACCTGCGAATTCTCTGACATACATGCCAGAGCCGCAGGTACAAATGGCTTTCCATTTACACCTGCGGCTCTTATAGGTTCGTATATAAATTCTTATTTACTCTACGACATCTGCATACATAAATCTGTAAGTTCCTGTGGAAAGGATCTCATAATCAACCACTCTGTCCTGATTGATCAGGCATGTGTATACATCATAAGCGATCGGCATATAAGCGTATCCTTCCATGAGAAGCTTCTCTGCTGCATAGAACTTGTCAAAACGCTCTTTTCCGTCGGAAACCTTTGCCTCATTGATCAGCTGGTCATACTCTGGATTGGACCATCCTGCGTAGTTCATAGAATTATCGCTTGTATATAATTCCAGATGGGTCAGCGGATCATTGTAATCTCCGTACCATCCGCCGCGGCAGATCATAAAGTCATGTCCGACTCTTGTCTGGTGGAATACAGAAGACTCCATATTTACAAGCTTCACATCGATGTTCAGGTTCTCTTTCCACTGCTGCTGGATTGCTTCTGCTACTGCTTTATTGGTCTCATTCGTGTTGTAGAGCAGTTCTGTCTCCGGGAAGCCCTCTCCGTTCGGGAATCCAGCGTCTGCAAGGAGCTGCTTTGCTTCCTCTACCTTGCTGCCATCCTCCGGAATACCATAATCTCCGCTCACTTCATTAAACATTTTCCCGTCATTGTCATAGACTACGCTAGGAACAAGAGAGTGGGCCGGCTCCTCGCCGCCTTTTAATACGTCAGTAACAATTGCCTTACGATCAATTGCATAAGTCAACGCTTTACGTACATTTACATTATCAAAAGGTGCCTTATTTACATTGAATGCGTAGAAGTTCGCGCTGTTTATCGGGCTGACGATGAAGTTCGGATCCTCGTTCAGCAGACGCTGTTTCTCTGCCGGCGGAATGCCTGAGATCGCGTCAATATCGCCGGATTCATATGCTGTCAGGGCTGTTGTCTGATCAACGATCTGCAGTGCAACAAGCTTGTCTACCTTGATCTTGTCTGCATCGTGATAGTATTCATTCTTTTCCAGAACCACACGGTCGCCTGCCTTGTACTCTGTCATAGTAAAAGCGCCGTTTCCTACTACCTTCTCAGGATCTAATGCCCATGCACCGTTCAGGTAGTCCACTTTATCTTCACGCAGCGGGAAGAATGTTGTATTTGCTGTCAGGCCTAAGAATACCGGGTTGTTGGAATTAAGAGTTACTTCAAAGGTCTTATCATCTACAGCTTTAAAAGACTCAACACCGCCGGACTCAAAGATCCAGGAATAGGATGAAGCTACTTCCGGATCAAGAGCACGTTTCCACGCAAATTCAAAATCCTGTGCACGAACCGGCTCTCCGTCTGACCATTTGTTGTCTTTCAGGTGGAACGTATATACCTTTCCGTCGTCGCTAACGTCATAACTCTCAGCTGCCGCACATTCAAACTTGTTGTCCTTCTCAATCATCAGTCCTTCATAGATATGATTAAGAACCATTGTTCCGTCAACACCGCTGTTCAATCCCGGGTCTAATGTGGTCGGCTCCTGGCCGATGTTGAAGGTAATCACCTTCTCGCCGCTTCCTTTGTCTTCCTTGCCTCCTTCGGAATCTTTTTTTCCGGATGAACATCCAAGAAGCATTCCTGCTGTAAGTGTCATTGTCAGTAAAACTGCTAAAGCTTTCTTCATAATCTTCCTCCTTTATTTGATTTTGTTCTACCAAAAGCTTTTTTACCTTTTAATAGCATATTTCCAGCATTTCGTGTCCATGAATCTCTGGGATTACAAACGAGATTTTTCCTGCCTCCTCATCAGAAAAATATTCAATTTCCTTGCCTCCCGGCACCATAGTTACACTCTTAACTGGGGTGTCAAGATATAAAGTTACTTTTGTATCGTAAATAGGAATTACATCCTCTACGATCTCCATCTTTTTGCTCTTTTTCACCGGAATATAGTGAAGAGCATGCAAAACGTATCTTCGTTCTTTCTCCTGCCTGTGAAGCTTAAGCTCCAGAGTAGAAGGCCCGTCATGGTCTGTCAGCTGGCTGCCCAGAAGCTCATGAACCACATTCGTCAAAAGCTGCTTGATCCATCCCGTCGCATATTCTTCCTGAGTCTTAAATACCGGATGTGCAAACTGATAGACTCTCCCTTTTTTCACGAGAGCCGGTGTTCCGTATTCATAACTGCACGGCGTATGCCTGTGACTGCAGAAGTGCTCCCATGTCCTGTTAAAATACGGATTCATGGTGTCAAGCAGCACCTCACCGCCCTCTCTGGGCTCCAGTACAGCCCCTCGCTCATACATAACAAACTCCATGTCAGCAATGCCGGCGGCAGCCTCTCCCTTCATCTCTATAAAATCCGGAGAAAACCTGGCGTCCCCTTTGATCACAGCCGGCAGAAATCCTGCCGTTTCCGTCTCTGATGCAGTTTTATCTCCGGCCACAAGCCCGGAACGGTAGGAACTGATAACTGCACCGCCCTGATCAATGTACGCCTGTATTTTATCCGCAACATCCTGGCTTATTGGCTCAATACTGTCGGGAAGGATCAGCAGACGATAGTTCTCGAACTTTTCCGTAGAATCTATTACATTTGCCTGAATATTAATATCATTCAAAAATTTTACGGCCCCTGACAACTCATCTACTACAAAGGTAGAAGATGCGCCCGCAAATTCCATCGGCGCAAGGACTGCCGCTTCCGTGACCGGGATCCCTCCTTTACACCAGGGTTCTTTCTCTTCTACTTCCTTATACACTTTTTCGATCAGCTCATACGTATGCCGGCTGATCTTCCCATTCGGATGAAGCTGGTCCCCGATCGAGCATCCGCCTCCATAGGCAAGAGCCCGGAAACATTCATACTGCAGAGACGGGAGATAACGAAGAGACGAAAAATCGCCCCAATCCAGGTGAAATTTCCCCGTCTGCCCGGTAAGCGGAAGTCCAAGTGTCCTTGCATACAGCGCTGTCGGCGGAAAATGCCCGTATCCCCACGCGCCTCCCGGCAGAGATTCAATCTCAAAATGGGTAAAGGTATCTCTGTTCTTTCTATGCTGTGTCCCAAGAAAGCCAACATTGTAAAATATCGGGCATCCGGGCTGAATCTCATGGATAAACGCCGTAATCTCCTCCTGGAAACGGTCAAAAACCATCTGGGCATATTCATATCTTACTTTTTTATCCTCGGGATCCATCCCCAGTTCTTTCATTCCTTCTATACATCGTGTGCAGCAACATGGTTCTATATTCAGAATATCCAGAAACAATCCGTCCACTTTCCCAAGATAATCAAAAATATCCAGCAAGTGTTTCTTAAAAAATTCTACATAAGGTGAATTCAGGCAGATATTTCTGTAAAATCCACTCTGAAATTGCGAAACACGGAACGGCGCCCCAGATTCATCAATGCACAGCCAATCATAATGTTCCCGCGCAATCTTGTCATCCCACTGTATCGGTGTGTAGACCGGCACCTTGATGCCGCGTTTATGACAAGCCTCAATCTGATCCTTTAACAGATCCTTCCTCTTCAAATGCGGATGAATCCTCTCAGGCATTGCTTTTGAGTCATAGTACAGCCATCCATGATGGCATCTTGCAAAACATGTAATGGAATCCACATGTGCACGTTCCACCGTCTCTGCAAATTCGTCCGGATCAAACTCTGCTCCTATATCGGGAATCAGCCCACTTGTATGAAAATCAAGATGAACCTGCCTGTATCTAAAGGTGTCTTCCATAAACTCTCTCCTTTTCTACTTTTTTATAAGAATATACCTGTATTTTATTCCTGGATATTCAGCCCCTGCAGCTCTTCTAACACAAAACGCCCGTTTTCGCGGATCAGCACCTCGTCAAAATAAATTTTTCCGCCGCCATACTCCGGTGTCTGTGCGAGAACCAGATCCCAATGGATATCCGAAATGTTTCCGTTGCTTGCGCCCTCACAGAAGTTGCCGGGCGTCAGATGGATGCTGCCCCACATTTTCTCATCAATGCTGCCGTCATTCGTACATTTTCTGACGTTCGGATTAATACCAAAGGAAAATTCTCCGGTGTAGCGTGAACCCTCATCTGTATCCAGAATCCAGTTCAGTTCTTCTGTATGGTTGGATGTAGCCTCTACTATTTTTCCATTCTTAAATACAAGCCTGATGTTTTCAAAGCAGATATCCCGATAGACGGACGGCAGGTTAAATGTAATCACACCGTTTACAGAATCCTTCACCGGCGCTGTAAACACTTCGCCGTCCGGGATATTCATTTCGCCGCAGCACCTTACGACAGGAATATCCTTGATGGAAAATGTAAGGTCTGTGCCCGGTCCTTCAATATGCACACGGTCTGTGCGTTCCATCAGTTTCTGCAGAGGCAGCGCCTTTTCTTTCAGTTCTGCATAATCCAGATTGCACACACTGTAGTAAAAGTCCTCATATGCCTCCAGGCTCATATTTGCCAGCTGCGCGATGGCATTATTTGGATATCTTAAAAGCACCCATTTTTTATCCTTGCGGTACTCTCTCAGTACGGCCCTTGCTTTGGTATAGCAATCCATACCTTCCTTAGGGACATCTGACATTTCTGCTGCGTTGATCAGCCCCCGGATACCGATTATCGCATCCATATTCTTCAGAAGGTCTGCATAACCCTGGTACTGGAGCATCATCTGCTCCTGGCTACACTGCCTTAAAATCCTTCTGTTGACAGAAGCTATTTCATACTGCACAAAGGGCTGTCCCCCTGCCGCATAGATTTCGTCCACCAGCAGTTCCACCAGAGGTGTGGTCTCTCCTTCTGCAGTCTCGATCAATACTTTTTCTCCCGGCTGTGTTTTTACACAATAACGCACAAGTCGTCTGGCCAGTTCTTTCATTCTCGGATCCATATTATTTTCCTCTCCTTTTCACAATCTATTTTTGATTCAGGTGGCATGCACAAAAATGCCCCTTTTCAATCTCTTTTAATTCCGGCTCGGCTTCCCTGCAGATATCCGTCGCATATTTACATCTTGATGCAAAGCGGCATCCTTTCGGCGGATTAATCGGGCTTGGAACCTCGCCTTCCAGCATGATCCTGCTCTTTTCCTTATCCTTATACGGATCTGGAATTGCCGACAGCAGCGCCTGAGTATACGGATGCATCGGGTTTTCGTAGAGCTCGTCACTCTCTGCGATCTCAACAAGCTGTCCCAGGTACATAACACCGATCCTGTCGGAAATATGACGCACCATGGAAAGATCATGTGCAATAAACAGATATGTAATCCCGTATTGCTCCTGGATATCCTCCAGCATATTAACTACCTGAGCCTGAATAGATACATCAAGCGCAGAGATGGGTTCATCACAGATAATAAATTCCGGATTTACCGCCAACGCCCTGGCAATTCCCACGCGCTGCCTCTGACCTCCTGAAAACTCATGCGGATATCGGTTGGCATGCTCCTGCTTAAGCCCTACATCCTCCAAAAGCTGGGAAATCCTTTCCTGACGCTCTTTTCCGCTGGCTAATCTGTGGATGTCAAGCGGTTCTCCTATGATATCACTGACAGTCATCCGTGCATTCAGCGAAGAATAAGGATCCTGGAAAATCATCTGCATCCTTTTCCTGTATGGCATCAGTTCTCTTTCCTTCATTCTGCTGATATCAGTACCTTCAAACAGAATTTCGCCCTCTGTCACGTCGTACAGGCGGATCAATGTTCTTCCGGTGGTGGACTTACCGCAACCGGATTCCCCTACAAGGCCGAAAGTCTCGCCCTTATAGATTGTAAAATTAACATTATCCACTGCCTTTACATACTGCGTATTACCTTTGCCAAAGCCTTTTTTTACCGAAAAATATTTCTTCAGTCCGTTTACTTTCAGTAACTCTTTCTTTTCCATCAATCATTCCCCCCTTTATTCAGTAATGCCTGAACCTCGGGATTACAAAGATGACATGCACACCTGTGCTTTTCTCCGATCTCCCATTCCTGACTTGCTCCTTCCATACAGAGGTTCATCGTACTTGGGCAGCGGAATGAAAACGGACATCCGTCAAACGGTGTGATCAGATCCGGAGGCGAACCTTCAATTGGCTTGAGCCGTTCGCGGCTGCCTTTCCTTACATTCGGAATAGAACGCAGCAGCCCCTTCGTATATGGATGGCCGGGTGCGTCAAAAATATCTCTGCAGACAGCCTCCTCCATTAATCTTCCGCCATACATCACCTGAACAAAATCACACATTTCAGATACTACTCCCAAGTCATGGGTAACAAGGATGATCGTAGTATCCAGCTCTTTTCTGATGTCTCTTAAAAGATCCATCATCTGAGCCTGTATCGTTACATCCAGAGCAGTTGTCGGCTCGTCCGCCAAAAGCATCTGTGGGGAGCATGCCAATGCAAGTGCTATCATTGCCCGCTGACGCATCCCGCCTGAAAATTCATGAGGATAACAGTTGATCCTTGACTTTGCAGAAGGAATCCGAACCAATTCAAGAAGCTCCAGCACTCTCTTATTTGCATCCTTCCTCGAAACATGTTCGTGGGTCATAATAGTCTCTGCAATCTGATTTCCCACTGTAAATACCGGATTCAGGGAAGACATTGGATCCTGAAAAATCATAGATATCTTTTTTCCCCGGATATGCTGCATTTCTTTGTTTGACTTTGCCGCCAGATTCTCTCCCTCAAAGATGATCTCACCGGATTTTACCTTTCCCGGATGCTGCAAAAGGCCCATAATTCCAAGAAGCACCGTACTTTTCCCGCTCCCGGACTCACCTACGATACCCAGGATCTCTCCTTTTTTAACAGAAAAGCTTACATCTCTGACTGCCCTAACCTCACCTACATGTGTATAAAATGAAATCTCAAGATTATTGATTTGCAATATGGTGTCATTCATAGTCATTCTCCTCCCGCTACTTTCTCAGTTTAGGATCCAGGGCATCTCTGAGGCCATCTCCTAAAAAGTTGAATCCCAGCACTGTCAGGCAAATGCACAGAGAAGGGAACAACAACTGATAAGGATAACTTCTTAATCCGCCGAGCGCATCACTTGCCAGAGTTCCCCAGGAAGCCGCCGGTGCACTGATTCCAAGCCCGATGAAGGACAGGAATGACTCCGTAAAGATCGCGCTTGGTATATTCATCGTCAGCGTTACAATAATGGTACTCATCGCATTTGGAATCAGATGCCGTATCATAATTCTCCTTGCAGAGGCTCCAAGTGTCCTTGCTGCCAGTACAAATTCCTGCTGTTTGATATTCAGAACTTGTCCACGTACCTGTCTGGCCATATCTACCCAATATACTGACGCCAGTGCAATGATAATGGTCTTGATGCCAGGCCCCATGACTACCATCAGAAGTACCACATACAGCGTCAGAGGAACCGTACTTACGATATCCACGATACGCATCATAATATTATCCACTCTGCCGCCCATATAACCTGCCACTCCACCGTAAACAACCCCGATACAAAATTGTGCCAGTGTCGCGATCAGTGCTACCAGTAATGAAATACGAGCGCCATATACAAGTCTTGCCAGCATATCTCTTCCAAGATAATCTGTCCCGAGATGATAAGTCTTATTCCACACCTTTGTGACCTCAGGAGCCTCTCCATTTACCTTCAGTGTAAAGGCTTTCAGTGAGTTCGCTTTTTTCAGATCGCCTTCTTTTTTCGCCTTTGCCACTTTGGCAGCGCCTGAATAATTCACGACTACCTGGTTTCCGTCAACCTCAAAGGTTTTTTCCCTCATCATCTGATCATCGTCAGAGGCTTCCAGCCTCTCCATAACCTTCCCCTCATTGTCCACCGTATAGAGGCTGTATTCTGAATTCACATATAAGAGTGTCTCGTCATCCATACGGTATGTCTCAAGCCTTGGCGGAAGATTCGTCATAGACAGATCCTGGTCATGGTAATTCTGGGATGTCAATATGTAACCAAACAGTGCAAAAAATACCATGCATACAATAATCACGGCTCCTAAAATAGCCAGTTTATTTTTCAAAAAACGTCTTCTGACATCCTGCCAGTATGTCAGGCTTTTACGCGTAATATCCTGTGATTCTTTATTTGTGAAAACTACACGTTCCACATCTTTTCCTGTAATCTGCTTTGCTGTATTATCCATCCTGCCCTCCATTAATCCTGAAACTTGATGCGCGGATCCAAGAATGCATAGGCAATGTCTACCGCAAGAATCATAATTGCCGCGATTGCCGCATAGAACATCGTTGTTCCCATAATCACGGTATAGTCACGGTTATTGATCGCCTCGACAAAGAATTTTCCCATTCCAGGTATCGCAAAAATCTTCTCTGTAACAAATGATCCTGTCATAATACCTGCGGTCATAGGCCCTACATAAGTAACTACCGGAATCAACGCATTTTTCAAAGCATGTTTAAAGATTACTTTTCTCTCCGGAAGCCCCTTAGCCCTTGCAGTACGTATATAGTCCTGGCCGCATACGCTCAGCATGCTGGATCTTGTCAGCCTGAGTACATATGCGAGGGAGAATCCGGCAAGTGAGATTGACGGGCCGATGAAACATTGCCACGAATCCAATCCATGAGTCGGTATCCATCCCAGTCTGGCGCCGAACACATATAAGATCAGCGTTCCCAGAACAAATGTCGGTATTGCGATTCCCAGCGTCGCAAATATCGTAGCCGCATAATCCGGCATTTTGTTCTGCTTCAGCGCCGCCAGAATACCAAAAGGAATACCAAGCAGGAGAACGATCACAAGTGCCACTCCTCCAAGCTTTGCTGAAACAGGAAGGCTCTGGGCAATCATGTCGGACACCATGACACCATCCTTTTTAAAAGACGGTCCAAAATCAAAAGTGACAGTTCCTTTTATATAATCCACATACTGTTTCAGTAAAGGATCATTTAAATGGTACTTTTCTTCCAAAGCCTCCAGTACATTCGGCGGAAGATTTTTTTCTGTCGTGAACGGTCCGCCCGGCACTGCTTTCATCATGATAAACGTAATCGTGCAGACCAAAAACAAGGTAATAACGATTGAAATACAACGCTTCAATATGTACTTTGCCATATCATCTCTCCTTCTTTCTTTAATTTTGCTTATCCTTCATCCCTAACCCGTTACCCACAAATTGCCTCAACCCTCTTGCTTTTTCTGTCCGGTTTTTGTATAATTGAACTGTGGTAGAACTGGTAGTACCAGATTCGTGTTGTGCTTATTCTACTGCATTTGCATTCATTTGTCAATACCTTTAGACATTATACACAACCGACTGATTGGTAAATATTGCAAATGCACCCAAACTCATTTATACTAAGCTTGGAGGTGGTGTTTTAATGTTGACCCCAATTAAAAAAACTGGAAAACGGGTTCTTTATATTCAAATTGCCGATGCTATAATGGAGTACATCCGAGATAACAAATTAGAGGTTGGAGATAAACTTCCTAGTGAACGTTTTTTAAGCGAAGCTCTGAAAATCAGCCGCAACTCTGTCCGGGAGGCTTTGCGGTTCCTCGAAACTCAGGGGATCATTACTGTCCATACAGGGATTGGTTCCTTTATTGCAAGCGACTGTTCTGACCGTTCCGTCTCTTTACAGTTTACTCAGCTGAACTATCAGGAAACGCTGGAGGTAAAGACCTCTCTTGAGGTTTTGCTTGCAAGCAAACTGATCTACATAATTACGGATGAACAGCTCAATCATCTGGATTCGCTGATTGATTCCATGAATGATTGCAAAGCTGAGGGACGGCCCTTTCATGAGCCGGATTTGAAGTTTCACAAATACTTGTATGAGCTTTCCCCTAATTCAACGCTCAAAGATATGCTCTCAGATATACTCACGATACTGGACAACTACTGGTCTCAGTTTGGTGATTTTCCGGATGATATCGGCAGTCTGCGGTTTCACCGTGATATTGCAGACGGTTTCCGCAACAAGGATCTGTTCTTTATCCAGAAAAGCTATAATGAAATGTTGGATTATGACATTAAATTGTTTAAAGAGCATATTAAGATGAACGACCAGGCAAGTATTATTTATTTGGGCGACGTAATTACCCGTATGTCTGTATGACCGCTTCTTCCAATGAGGCAGAAACACCGGGACATGCGGGCATAACGTCCGTCAGACTGCACACAAAAATAAAGGAGGATATGTTGACATGAATCAAGAATTAAATAACTGGATCGACAATCACAGAAAAGAAATCATAGACTCACTTTGTGCCCTGATGAGGTTTAAAAGTGTTAAAAGTGCCCCGGACATTGCATATATGCCTTTTGGCAAAGGGGTTGCAGAGGCTCTGGATTATATGCTTTCTCTTGGAGAGCAGTATGGATTTACGTCCAAAAATCTGGACGGATATGCAGGCTTTATCGAATCAGAGCCCTACGGCAAAGAACTTGTGGGAATCCTGACACATCTGGACGTTGTCCCTGCCGGCGAAGGATGGGATACAGATCCGTTCGGAAGTGAAATCGTCTCCGGCCGGATCTGCGGCCGCGGAGCTATGGATGACAAAGGGCCGACCATTGCTTCTTTCTTTGCAATGCTCGCCCTCAAAGAATGTGGTATCCCGTTGAACCGGCGTCTCCGCCTGATCATGGGATGCGACGAGGAAAGCGGACTGACCTGCATTGATCATTACCGCAAAACCGAGGAAATACCGACCATGTCTTTTTCGCCGGATGCCGACTATCCGCTGGTCAATTCCGAAAAACATATTTACCATGCTTTCTATGAATGTGAAACAGACTCTGATATTACGATAGAGTGCGGAGAACGTGTCAATATCGTACCTCTGCTTGCCACTGCTCTGGTTCCGTTCCCTGCCGGTGAGGTTGAACGTCTGGTCTCCGACGCAATGAAAAAAATCGGATTTGAATACTCTCTTATAGAAGCAGACGGGAAAACCAAGATAGAAGTATATGGAAAAGCAAGCCATTCCTCCCAGCCCGAAAAAGGGAAGAATGCTCTTCAGGCTCTCTTCTATCTGCTGACATTCCTTCCTTTAAAGGAGTCAGACAGCAAATTGATCCATCTTTTATACGATATGTTCCGGCTGGAATATAACGGGGCTTCTCTGGGACTCGAGCGGGAAGACGAATCCGGCCGTCTGACTTTAAATGTCGGCGTTATGCACTGGACCCCGGAAGGCTTTGAGATGCAGATTGACATCCGGGCTCCGTTCTGTACAACCCGGGAGGAAATCGAAAACATTATCAACGCAAGAATTTCCGGCAGCGGCATTACCTGCGGAAACAAGACAAAATTCGTGGACGGTCTGTTTGTACCGGAAGACAGTGAACTTGTAGTAAAGCTCCTGAAAGCATACCGTGATTTCACCGGCGATTACAGGCCGCCGGTAAAAATGGGCGGAGGCACCTATGCGCGCAAGCTGCCGAACGCAATCGCATTCGGTATCCAGTTCCCCGGAAAAGAAAGTGTTGCACATATGCCGAACGAATTTATTGATATTGAAGATCTGATCCTGAACACAAAAATACTGGCACATGCCATGATGACACTGGCTACAGATGAATAACACAAAATCAAGCGGCGTCCGCAGAAGCGGACGCCGTTATTGATAATATCAGAATATATGATAAATTATTTAGAAAGGCCAAATCCTTCCCTTACAACCGGGTTTTCATTCTGCTTTACAGGAACCCCTGCGTTTTCTGCTTCAACAGGATCGCCCACTGTTAACCCTTCAATCTCTGCATCCGGACAAAGCGGATTCCATGCCAGTTTCATCACATCATCAGCAGTAAGCCCTTCTTCTGTGATAATCCCAAGGCGAATATAGTCTTCTGCGATCTCACGAAGCGCTCTCTCTGTAAATGCGTCCGAAAGTCCAAAGTGAAGGGAATCCCAGAATACCATCTGATCTTCTTTTTCACCTGTCATCTTATCGGTATCATACATCTTCTGCACAGCCTCTTCGGAATTAAGGCGGCTGTATTCACCTGCACGTTTGATTGCTTTTACTACATATTTGGCATGTACCGGATTCTCTTTGATGAAATCATTATTCATAGCCGTTACACAGCAAGGCTCATCCTGGAACTCATCACTATACGTAATAGAACAGATCATACGCATCTCTTCAGCGTAGTTTGCAAGCACAAAGTAGTCAGAAAAGATAGAAGCGTCGACTTCCCCATTCTCCATTGCTGCTACAGTTGCCGCACTGTCGGCAATATCCAGGAATTCCACCTCTGTTGTAGGGTCAACACCGTACTCGTCAATCAAACGGTAACAGATATTCTGATCTGAGTTTCCGATACCGTCGTGGATGGCAATTGTCTTTCCTTTCAAATCTTCCACTGTCTTAATATCACTGTCTGCAGGTACAAAAATTGATTTACACCCAATATGTGCTCCGGCAACAAATGTCATATTCACTCCGTTTGTTACAGGAACAAGCATCGTCGCAATATGATCTGTTCCCCACATACACTGTCCGGTACCTACTGTATTGACGACAGATTCGCCCTCTACATATGTAGCATTAATACCATATTCTTCATAATAGCCATTTACTTCTGCCATATATTTTGCCGATACACAGGCTCCGCCGTTGAACAAGTAGTTAATCTCTGTCCCGAACACCGGTTCCTTCTGCATAGCTTCCCAGTCTTCCTCCGAAACCGCCTCCGGTCGTTCTTCACCGGAAACTTCCTTTCCCTTAGAAGAATCATCGGAACCTGACGGCTCACCCGGCGTACCGCAGGCAACCAGTGACACAGCCATAACTCCGGCCGCCACTGTCGCTGCCAGCTGTTTAAATTTTAAAAACTTCATATAATCCTTTTCTCCTTTTCCAAAAAATATTTATCCAAAAAATCATAAGAAACGCGACATTTTCTCTGATTTACGGATCTAAAACAGAATGTCTTTTACTTTCTGCCTCCAAAGTGCAGTCTGTTAAGAATCTCATTACGATATCCTACAAAAGTCTCTGAAGACCGGTCTCTCGGATATCCTTCGTCAATTTTAATGTCGGCTACAACACGTCCCGGATTTGCATCCATAACTATGACACGCGTTCCCATGTAAATAGCCTCGTCCACATCATGCGTCACCATAATCGCAAGCTGGCCGTTTTCCTGCCATATCTTAAGGATTTCATCCTGCATGTTCATACGTGTAAATGCATCCAGCGCCCCAAGAGGCTCGTCCAGCAGAAGAATGTCCGGCTCGTTGATGAGCGAACGCACCAAAGCAACCCTTTGAGCCATACCGCCGGACAACTGTCCCGGATAATCATTGCGGAAAGATTCGAGTCCTATCACTTTGAGCATACGCTCTACTTTGTCTTCATTTCCCTTTAACTTCCCCTGCATTTTCAGGCTGAAGCCGATATTTTTTTCAACCGTCAGCCACGGAAACAATGTCGATTTCTGAAACATCATTCCACGTTCCGGCGAAGGCTCCCGTATCTCTTTGCCGTCTACTGTAATCTCTCCGGTAGTAGGATTGATCAATCCGGCAACCAGACGGAGGATCGTTGACTTGCCGCATCCGGAGGGACCTACCAGACTGATAAATTCTCCGCCTCTCAAAGTCAGGTCAATGGAATTCAAAGCATGTGTAACTTCATCATTTTCCACCTTTGCGAAACTCTTAGACACATTCTTTAATTCTAATGTAATATCTTTCTCAGCCATTTATTTCACAACTCCATTCTGCCATCTAAGTACATGTTTTTTGATCAGATCCAACGCCTTTGTTACAATTGTAAATATGAAGCAAATAACAAATAATGCCGCAAACATCTTATCATATGCGGCCCATGATTTTGCCCAGTTCATGTACCACCCCAGTCCGGCCTTTACCCCCATCATCTCTGCAATCATAATTGCTACGCATGCAGAACTCATTGCCTGTGTGCACCCCTGCAGAATTGACGGCATTGCATGTGGAATTGCCACCCGGAATACCAACTGCCTGTTACTGGCTCCGAGGGTTCTCGCCGCATCAAAAAAATCCTTGTCCACATTGGAGATGCCTGTCATCGATGCAACCGTGACTGCAAACCATGACCCAAGTGCAATAATAAATACCGCACCTTTAAACAAAGAAGTGGCAATCACCATTACAATGGGAATCCACGTAGAAGTGGGAATAGGACCCAAAAATTTAATAATCGGGTTGATCCAGTAACGCACCCTCTCCGAATATCCGCATGTAATTCCGGTCAGAAGCCCAAGTGCTATCCCGATAAAATACCCTAAAAACAAAAGACGCAGCGTATGTAAGGTACATTCCAGCAAATATGCACGGTCAATCCAGGCAATATTAATAATATAATTCATGCAGGGAACAAAAGGCTGTGTCAAAACCCCTGTCTTAAGCGTCAGATAATCATAACCTGCAAGCAGTAAGAATAAAGCAGAAAACAAAGGCGCTCTGTAGCGCAGCTGATCCAGGACTGTTTTATCTCTGTACGCCTTTTTTGCAAGGGCAGCTATAAAATAGATAACATATGCAGCGATCAGAACCCCCAGAAACCACACATAAGTATATGGGTTTTTATTGGGACTGCCATTCGGGATCATCCAGTATTCCAGCACAGCCACTCCTCCGCAGACTAACGGGAGTATCATAATAATACCGTCTAAAATTTTTTGCCCCCGCGTCTTTTCCTTTTCCTCCAGTTCACGCAGCTGCTGCCGCGTCAAATTTTCAAACTGACCGCTATCCATGTCTTTTTTGGTGTTTTTAGATTTATTTATTATCATACAACTTTCTCCTAATTATTACATTGTTAAATGTATTTTCACCGACTTCAAGTTTAACTCAACATGAAAAGGATGTAAAATTGATAATTTTGATATATTTTTACAATTATTTACATCTTCTATACCCTCAGTGAACAAAGCGGACAAGATCTTTCCTATACAATAAAAAATCCAGAGATTTTCTCTCTGGATTTCATATGCTGCAAGCACTTATTGTCTATGTTACAATTCTTATTTTACAACCACGATTTCATACTCTTTAGTCCCCAGTCCAATCTTTTCGGCATGTTCCAGACATGTCTTATACTCGGAATTCGGAGTCGTGTTTTCAAAATGATCGTGATGGTCACAGAAATCTTCTCTGGACATCGCCTCTGCCAGCTGGCTGTTCGGAAGCGGCGTTGCCTTCAAACAGGCATCTGCACACGCCTGATCCAGAGCAAGCGGATCAAACGATGCAAACATTCCGATATTCGGCAGGATCGGCGCATCATTTTCTGCATGACAGTCACAATTAGGGGAAACATCTACGATCAATGAAATGTGGAAATTCGGACGCCCCTGTACAACCGCCTTCGTATATTCAGCCATCCGGCAGTTCAGATCCTTTGTTGCCGCAGAATCATTAAAGGCAATCGCATCAAAATTACATGCCCCGATACAACGTCCGCAGCCTACGCAATTTACCGTGTTTACAGACATTTTCCTCGTCTCTTCATCAAAGCTCAGGCCATCATTGGCACATTCCCGGAGACATGCACGGCATCCCCTGCATACTTCTGCATCTATACTCGGCTGCCCATTGGAATGCTGATCCTTTTTGCCTGCCCGGGAACCGCAGCCCATACCGATATTCTTGATCGTGCCGCCGAACCCGGTGGTCTCATGTCCCTTAAAATGACTCAGGCTGATAAATACATCTGCATCCATGACTGCCCGGCCAATCTTCGCTGATTTTATGTATTCTCCGCCCTCTACCGGCACCTCAATATCATCCGTTCCTTTCAGTCCATCTCCGATAATAACCGGACATCCTACCGTAAGAGGTGTAAATCCGTTCTCCCAGGCACAGTACAGATGCTCGATGGCATTTTTACGACTCCCCGGATATAAAGTATTACAATCGGTAAGGAACGGGACTCCTCCAAGTTCCTTCACAACTTCTACTACGGCACGGGCATAGTTCGGGCGAAGAAAACTCAGATTGCCCAGCTCGCCAAAATGCATTTTGACTGCAACAAATTTCCCGTCCATATCAATATCCCCAATGCCCGCCGTTTTGATCAGGCGTTTTAACTTCGTCGGAAGTCCCTCTCCTATTTTCGCACGAAAATCAGTATAAAATACTTTTGCTTTTTCCATATCTTCTCTCCTCTCTCTATGCTACACGGTCCATACTGAATCCGCGTCCGCGCACCTCATTGATCTGGGTAATCGTGATAAATGCTTTCTCGTCAATCTCATGGATCATTTCCTTTACGGAGTACAGTTTACGGTTCGGGATTACACACAGCACACCTTTTTTATTTTCCTTGCCGTATCCGGTCTCTATATGCAGCATGGTCACACCTGCATCCAGCTCCTCCAGCATTCTCTGCCGGATCTCGTCGTAGCTGTCTGAAATAATGAAAAGCTGTATCTGAGACTGTCCCATCAGCATTACCTTATTCAAAATAACCGTATACATCATCAGCGCCAGGATGCCGTACATGATCTGTTCCGTATCCGAGAAAAATATCTGGGATCCGAGAATCAGAAAATCAACAACATATAGCAGAGCTGCCACCGGCAGATGAAACCATTTGTTGAAGACCAATGCAACAATGTCCGTTCCTCCTGTGGACGAGCCGACTCTTACAATGAGGCCGATTCCAAGCCCTACAAGTAACCCGGCATATAAGGTAGACAGCAAAACGTTATCTGTCAGGCTGTCGATCCCCGGGATTTTCTGCATAACCGACAGAAACGTCGGATAAATAAATGTACTTGCAATTGTGGCAACTGCAAACTTTTTCCCCAGCACCAGTGCCCCCAGAACAAATAATACTGCATTTAAGGCAAATATAATAGTGGACAGGCTCACCGGAAGATAATGGCTTATCGCAAGCCCAATACCGGTTGCACCCCCCATAATAATTCCGTTGGGCACGATAAACGCAGCTACCGTAAACGCCAGGATCGCATTTCCTGACAAAACCCCGGCCACTGTGCTTACATACTTTTTCCAATTCTTACTCATACCTTCTGTCTCTCCCAATCACTTACTGACATTTTTTATCTGCGGACAGCAACTCCCCTTCTTTTCATGAGATACCTTTCATAGTAAGCTGTATCCGCTTTTTCTTCAGATCGACGCTCATAACCTTTACGTCCACAATATCCCCGACGCTTACTACCTCCAGAGGATGCTTGATAAATTTTTTATCTGTAATCTCTGAAATATGTACCAGGCCGTCCTGATGCACTCCGATATCTACAAATACCCCAAAATCTATCACATTCCTGACCGTACCTTTCAAGATCATCCCCTCTGTCAAATCCTTCATTTCAAGGACATCAGTCCTTAAGATTGGTCTCGGCATCTCGTCCCTCGGGTCTCTCCCCGGCTTTTCCAGTTCTTTCACGATGTCCCTGAGAGTAATCTCACCGATCCCCAACTCTTTTGCAAGTTTTCCGTAGTCTCTGATCGTAAGGGACAGACCGGTCAGCTTGCCTCCCTGAATATCTTCCACAGAAAATCCCTGCTTCTTCAGCAATTTTTCTGCCGCCTCGTATGATTCCGGATGCACACTTGTGGCATCCAGCGGGTTATCGCCCTCCTGGATCCTCATAAATCCCGCACACTGCTCGTACGCTTTTGGCCCAAGCTTGGCAACCTTCAGCAGCTGTCTGCGGTTTATAAACCGCCCGTTTTCTTCTCTGTGCGCCACTATATTTTTGGCAATCGCAGAAGAGATGCCGGAAATATAAGAAAGCAGCGGCGCAGAGGCCGTATTCAGATCCACACCCACTTTGTTCACGCAATCCTCCACGACTCCGGAAAGGGCGTCGCTCAACTTCTTCTGATTCATATCATGCTGATACTGCCCGACGCCGATAGACTTGGGATCTATCTTTACCAATTCTGCAAGAGGATCCTGAAGTCTCCTCGCAATAGACGCCGCACTCCTCTGACCCACATCAAAATTAGGGAATTCTTCTGAGGCCAGTTTGCTTGCGGAATACACAGAGGCCCCTGCCTCATTAACGATCACATACTGAACCTTTTCCGGAATCTCCTTCAGCAGATCCACAATAAACATTTCGGATTCCCGGGATGCTGTTCCGTTTCCGACCGAGATCAATGATACGTGATACTTTGGAATAATCTTTTTCAAGAGCTCCCTGGATGCCTGGATCTTTTTCTCTGTAGTGGGCGCCGTGGGATAGATTACTGTCGTCCCGATCACCTTGCCTGTCGGATCCACCACAGCCAGCTTGCAGCCTGTACGGAAGGCCGGATCCCATCCAAGCACAGTTCGTCCCGCAATAGGCGGCTGCATCAGAAGCTGCTCCAGATTCTTTCCGAAAACTTCAATCGCACCGTCCTCGGCCCGCTCTGTCAGCTCATTTCGGATCTCCCTCTCGATTGCAGGGGCAATCAGCCTTTTATAACTGTCCTCCACCGCTTCCTTCAATACCGGTGCTGTATACGGGTTGTCCCCGTGTATTGTCTGTTTTTCAAGATATCGGATAATATCCTCCTGCGGCGCCTCAACCTTTACTGTCAGGAACTTTTCCTTTTCCCCGCGATTAAGCGCCAGGATACGGTGTCCTGCAAGCTTGTTGACCGGCTCTTCAAAATCATAGTACATCTCGTAAACAGATTCCGCCTTCTCATCCTTTGCTGCCGAGACCACACGGCCTTTCTGGATCGTGATCTTACGGATCCACATACGATAATCTGCTTCATCAGAGATACCCTCTGCAATAATATCTCTGGCTCCTGCAATCGCTTCCTGTACCGTATGTACTTCCTTTTCTTCATTAATATAGGATTCTGCGGCCTCCTCCAGTGGACTCTTTATCTTCTGGAGCGTAATGATAGCCGCCAGCGGCTCCAGGCCCTTTTCTTTGGCAATGGTCGCTCTGGTCCTCCTTTTCGGCCTGTACGGGCGGTAAAGATCTTCCACAACTACCAGAGTTTCCGCAGCCAGAATCTGACTTTTAAGCTCCTCCGTCAACTTGCCCTGCTCTTCTATACTTGAAAGGACCTGCTCTTTCTTCTCTTCCAGGTTTCTCAGATATGTAAGCCTCTCATGAAGTTTCCGAAGCTGTTCATCATCCAGCGTCCCCGTTGCTTCCTTACGGTATCTTGCGATAAAGGGAATTGTATTTCCTTCATCAATAAGCTTGACGGCGGCCTCCACCTGCCATTTTTTTACACCCAGTTCCTCGGTGATCCTCTGATTAATATCCATTCTTCTATCCTTTCTTCTGCTTTCAACGGACATCTACTGTCCACTGACGTCAGATTATATTATAACTGAAATCTGCGGCATAAGCAACGGAATTGCCAATACCGAGTTCACTCTGTTTTGTTGTAAAATCCTGTCTCATATGATATACTGTTTCATAAATATGTACTACTATCTTTTAAAGGGGATGCAAATAACTATGCAGCAGGAAAATGAGACAAAAGAACTGTCAAAGCAGCAGCTGAAATCCATGGAAACGAAAGCCCGCATATTTGACGCCGCAAAGCGTATCCTGAAAAAGCAGGGATACGAGGAACTATCTATTAAAAATATATGCGAGGAGGCCAAAGTTTCCAACGGCAGCTTTTACCACCATTTTAAAACAAAGGATGACCTGCTCTCCTACTATATCGAAGAGCAGCCCAGTATCAACCCGGATCTTCTGGATCTTCCGTCCGGCAAAAAGGAGGCTAAGGAAACCATCATCTATGTATATCTTAATTACGTACATTACTGCCAGGAATTAGGCGTAGAATTTATGGCGAACTATTATACACCTAAAAATCAGTCCCTGAATCCGCTGATCCGTACTGAACGGCCTTATCCTATCATCACGGTACACAATTATCTGCAAAAATGCCTTGAGGCCGGTATCTTCACTATGAAATATTCACTGGAAGAGGTTACGACAGATATCCGGATGCTTGTGATCGGAAATGTATTTGAATGGTGTCTGAAAAATGGAGACGCCGACTTTGAAGGTAATATGAAACGCAGCATTGAAACCTATCTGAACGGAGCATTCTAATGTATACTTTTATTGTAAATCCCAATGCCCGCACAGGGCTTGGACTCAAAACATGGAAAACCCTGGAACTGATCCTGAAAGAACGGGGCATCAGCTATCAGGTTTTCTTTACCAAATACCAGAAACATGCAACCAGGATTACAGAAAAACTTACAGAGGAAAATGAGCATCGTATGATCATAGCCCTGGGAGGGGACGGTACGATCAATGAAGTGATCAACGGAATTTCCGACCTTTCCAGAACCACACTCGGTTACATACCCATTGGTTCAAGCAATGATTTTGCGCGCGGCATGGGATTATCCACAGATCCGGTAAATGCATTGGAACATATACTTTTTCCGACGCGCTTTGCATATGTTAATATAGGTGTTTTAAACTACCAGAATAAAAAACGAAGATTTGCCGTCAGCAGTGGATTTGGTTTTGATGCGGGCGTCTGCCATCAGATCCTGATATCAAACCTGAAAAAAATCCTGAACCGGATTCATCTCGGGAAGCTGTCTTACGCCGGCATTGCTATCCGCCGGATACTTGCTTTAACCCCCAGGCAGATGACTCTGATCCTTGATCATGACAGACATATTATTTTTGACAAGGTCTATTTTGCAGCTGCTATGAACCAGAAAGTGGAGGGCGGAGGGTTCAGGTTCTGCCCGAATGCAGATCCGTCCGATGATATGCTGGATGTCATTGTGGTGGCCGGCCTCTCAAAGCTTAAGATCCTCCTTCTTCTTCCTACTGCATTTAAGGGATGGCACACCCGCTTTAAAGGCGTTTATACTTACCGATGCAAGGAAGCAGAATTCCGAAGTGAGCACCCCCTCCCGGTACATACGGACGGTGAGCCCATCTTCCTTCAGCGGTACGTGAACCTTTCTCTGGAAAAAGAACACTTACGTCTGATTCTCAGTTAGAGGTGCCGGTTATGTGGATTGCTGTTACATGTTTATTATTCATTACTCTTTATCTGTTCCTGCTTCTGCCCAGACGATCCGGGAAAAGGCGCATGAACAGATATAAGCATACCCTGTTTGCCCACAGGGGCTATCACTGCATTGAAAAAGGAATTCCTGAGAATTCTATGAAGGCCTTCCAGGCCGCTGTCAAAAATGATTATGGAATAGAACTGGATGTCCACCTTACCCGGGACGGAAACCTGGTTGTTTTTCACGACGACACGCTGAACCGTGTGTGCGGCTGTCCGGGTTCAGTGGAGGGCATGACCCTGGAACAATTAAAACGCTGCCGGCCTCTCGGAACATCCGAGCGGATCCCTCTTTTCAGTGAGGTTCTGTCTCTGGTGGATGGGAAGGTTCCTCTTCTCATAGAACTGAAGATCCCTTCTCACTCTCTGAAAGTCTGCGGAAAAACTTATGAACTTCTGAAAGACTACCGCGGGGATTATCTCATACAATCCTTCAATACGCTGGGGATCTGCTGGTTCCGGCTGCATGCCCCGGAGGTGCTGAGGGGACAGCTTTCCTCACGTCTTACAAGAACAAGCTCCAAAGAACCGTGGATCTTGAAATTCTTTACAGAGCACCTGCTCTGCAACATCCTCGGACGTCCTGATTTCATTTCCTATAAGCTTGCAGATCTCCCTCAGCCGGAGGTCGGGCTTTTGAGACGGCTCTTCCATGTACCGCTGGCAGTATGGACGCTCAGAACAAGAGCCGCGCTGAAAGAAGGGATTTTACACTATGATATGCAGATTTTCGAAAAAGACTGTGAAAATTATTAAGAATAGGTGAAGCACCTTGTTGATTCATTTTTTTCATGTTATAATCCGTTCAGAACTGTAAATTTTAAGGGAGTAAAAGGGGCGTATCCTAAGAATGAAAGCCAGTGACAAAGCCAAATATCTTATAAAAAAATACAGCCATGCGTGGGTGCTTTTATATGTATTTATCTACATGCCCTGGTTTATTTACCTGGAGAAGCATGTAACTGACCATTATTATGTAATACATTCCAGGCTTGATGATTATATTCCTTTTGTAGAATATTTTATTGTCCCTTATTTGCTATGGTTTTTCTTTATGGCAATTGTCATCGCATATTTCTTTTTTACAGACAAAAAGGGATTTTATAAACTGACAGCATTTTTGTTCACCGGCATGACATTATTTCTGATCATCTGTTCCGTATTTCCAAATGGCCTGAATCTGCGGCCGGAAACATTTGCAAGAGACAATGTGTTTGTCGACCTGGTAAAGCATCTGTACCGGACAGATACCCCTACTAACGTACTGCCGAGCATACATGTATTTAATTCTCTCGGAGCGATGATCGCCATCGGCCGAAGTAAAAAGCTTGCAAAATATAGAGGGATCCAGATTGGGGTCTACACATTTGCCCTTCTGATCATTATGTCCACGGTCTTCTTAAAGCAGCATTCCATTATCGACGTGATTGCCGCATTTGCTATGGCCTGTGTTATATATCCTCTTGTTTATGGAATAGCAACAAAAAAAGTGACGAAGGTGGCGCATCAGCCGATTTAAAAGGGTCCACACGGACCCTTTGTTGCATTATTTTGCTTTTTCTCCTGCCTATCTGGGCATATACGCTTCAAAGGCCGCCGGAATCGGATAAGTTCTCTGAATTTCTTCCGGATGGACAAAAAGAAAATCCTTTTTATTCGTTTTTTCTAATTCATCTACCCGTATCTCATAACCGGTCATATGCCATTCCACATGGCTGAATATATGCCTGGCGGGAGGCAGCTCTCTGATGCGGACGGGCATAAGGCCAATCTCCTTACAGTATTTCTCCACTTCATCACGTCTCTTGTTCCCGGGAAGCCCCGGAAGTTCATAGAGCCCCGCCAGAAGCCCTTTCTCTCCGCGCTTACTGATAGCTATGTTCTCTTCGTCCCGGAACAAAAGAATCGTCTTTTCTTCGATGCGGCGGGCCTTTGCTCTTGTCTTAACCGGAAATTCCGACATCCTGCCCTCTTTTTTTGCCCTGCATAAATGCGCCAGAGGGCATTCTTCACATTTTGGCGCTCCGTTTGGAACACACACAATGGCTCCAAGCTCGATCAGCCCCTGATTAAAATCACTGGCATGCTCTTTCGGGATTACATCCCTGATTTTCTGTTCAAAGCGTGTCTTTGTGCCCTGCTTCATTATATCGGTACCATCTGCCAGAAGCCTTGTAACTACACGGAGTACATTCCCGTCCACAGCCGGCTCCGCCAGGCCATATGCAAAGGAACTGATAGCCCCTGCTGTATAACTTCCGATCCCTTTCAGTGAACGGATCGCTTCATATGAGACCGGAAACTCTCCATGGTATTCCGCCATGATCTGCTGTGCCGCCTTTTGCATGTTTCTCACTCTGTTATAATAGCCAAGCCCCTCCCACAGCTTCAGGAGTTTATCTTCATCCGCCTCTGCGAGATCTCTGACTTCAGGCAGTTCCTTCAGAAAACGGTCATAGTAGCCCTTCACCGCCTCTACCCGCGTCTGCTGCAGCATAATCTCCGAGATCCAGACACTGTACGGCCTGGGATCTCTGCGCCAGGGCAGATCACGTTTATTCCGGCGGTACCAATGGATTAACGGCTCAGCCATCTCATACAATTCCGGATATTCCAAAACAACAGGCACCGGATCCCCGATCCGGATACTGTCCGGCTCCACATGGCAATCGTATGCCAGTATCTTCACACCAGCCGCTGCCGCTTCCCTCAGCGCTTCCGCAAACGCCGGATGTGTATCTGTATTTGGAGTAAAATAGCGCACTCCTTTCATCTGAACTGCAAAAAATATATATGCTTCATATCCGTCTGCTGCAGCCTTTTTCAGTTCCTCTACATGTTTTACCGCACGTTCGCTGGGAGCATCCGGAAATCGCACAACACCGGACTCTTCCAATGTAACCCCTTTTACCTCGATCAACACTTTTTTCTCTTCTGCTTCTACATACAAGTCAATCCGGGAATTCCCGTATGTGTATTCCGGCCGGATCTTACTGATTCCATTAAATAACCTGCCTTCCTCAAGCCATTCCTTCACTGCTTTATTCGGAACCTGAGAATCCATGTTAATGATTCTGCCGCCCTTTTCCACTGCGATGAGATCCCATCTTGTCCTGCGGATCGGATTGCTGCTTTCCTGCACATATACGGCCGCCCCCGGCTTGAGAAGTTCCGCACATCGGCCTGTATTTTTTACATGGACCACTTCTTCCCTTCCGTCAAGCAATACATGTGCCGTAAAACGGTTAGGACGGTTCTGGAAACTAGCTTTCCTAATCTTGTCATACTTCATATAATCTCTCCCAAACAGAACGTTTGCCTACCAGCAGTTCTGCACTGCCGGTAGGCAATAAGCCCGTTATATGTTATTTTTCGCCTCGTTTGCTTCTAATTCTTCCTGCTCCCGCAGACATCTTTTAATTGCCTCGTTGAGGGACAGCATCTTTTCATCCAGCGTAGACACCATCTGAGCACATTCCCTGAGATCCTTGCTGATATAGTCAGGAGCGTTGCCCTCGAACTTGTAATAAATCTTATGCTCCAGACTTGCCCAGAAATCCATTGCAATCGTTCGTATCTGAATCTCAACCTTCGTTTCCACCACACTGTCCGAAAGATAAATGGGAACAGCAACCAGCATATGGTAGCTTTTATATCCGCTTGGCTTTGGGTTTCTGATGTAGTCTTTGATCGAGAGCACCTTAAGGTCACTCTGGTTACCGATCATTTCTGCCAGCCGGTATATATCCGATGTAAAGGAACAGATCAGACGTACACCTGCGATATCATTGATATACTTTACCATATTTTCAATAGATGTCTCATACCCATACCGCCTGATCTTTTTTACAATACTTTCCGGTGTCTTTACTCTTGTTTTAATATGCTCAATCGGATTATACTGATGCACATGCTGAAATTCATCATTTAATATCTCAAGCTTGGTTCCTACTTCTTTGAGGGCCGCATTGTAAAGAAACATGATGGTCTTCCAGCTGTCAACATCCTCATAATTCTTGATCGCATTCTCCATTATGGCATCTCTCCTCTCGCAGCGAAAGAGTCATCGCATACTTTCCATAGTATACCATAATCACAACCAAAATGTGTGCTTTTTAACACTTATTTAAGAAATATCATGTAACAGTTCAGCCATAGCCAATATAACGTGTGAATCATGCTTGCATGAATGAACACGTTATACTGGCTATGAGCGGAGCGCCTGATTATGAGCAAAAGGAGTTGCAAAGCAACGAAAAGCACGTAAGTGCGGTTTTGCGAATAGCGCAGGCTGAACTGTTACAATACACACTCCCTCAGAACTCAATTCCCTCCCGGGCTGCCTGACCCTTGTCATAAGGATGCTTGATCTTTTTCATCTCAGTAACGTAATCGGCAATCTGGATTATCCGGTCTGACACTTCATGTCCGGTCATGATAATCTCCATTCCGCGGGGCTTCTGTTCCAGAAAGCACATTAGCTTATCCTCACTCAGCAGATTTAATTTGACGGCACACAGAACTTCATCCAGCAGCAGAACATCAAACGGGCTGCAGAATTTTACGATCTCGTCCAACGCTTTCGTATTATAATGCTTCAGCTCTGTCCGTTCATCCACATTCATCTGATTACTGAACTTTACCTTATCCCTGCCAGGGAGACAGGTAATATTTGGTATTTGTTCCAGGACGCTTCGCTCACTGGAGGAATTATCTTTCAGGAACTGGAATACAAGCACCTTAAGTCCGCCCCCGGCCGCGCGGATGACTTGCCCGACCGCTGCTGTCGTTTTTCCCTTTCCATGTCCGTAATATATATGAATTCTCCCGGTGCCTGTCATGTGATACCTCCCTGTTCTGTGCCGTTTTCTGCAATGTGTATGTGTGACATCCACATTGCCGTTTTATATTATATCACATCTCAAGCTTCATATCACCAAATTTAATCCATTCTTTTTTACGCATAAATTCACTGATCCCTAAGGTCACCAATGCAGGGAGAATAATCTGTATCACAAGAATCTTTGTCAATACAACCGCCGCACTCTCTGTCTGGATCATAGTCTGCCATGTCATAATCTGCCCTACCAGGCCGGCAGTTCCCATACCGGACCCTGTGGCGTTGCTCGTCATATGTAAGATCATTGTCCCCACCGGTCCTAAAATGGCACTGGACAAAATTGCCGGAAGCCAGATGACCGGTTTTCTCACAATATTCGGAACCTGCAGCATAGATGTGCCGATTCCCTGTGCCAGAAGTCCTCCTACCTTATTTTCCCTGTAGCTTGCAACAGCAAAGCCTACCATATTGCAGCAGCATCCCACCGTTGCGGCCCCAGCCGCAAGTCCGGACAGGTTCAGAATAATGCCCAGAGCTGCCGAGCTGATCGGAAGAGTCAGGATCATACCCATTAGTACAGATACAATAATTCCCATCAAAAACGGCTGCTGCTCGGTTCCCCAGTTAATCACAGAGCCCAGCCACGCCATAAACTTTGAGATCGGAGGGCCAAGGACCAGGCCGACCAGTGCACCGCTTCCTATAGAAACCAGCGGAGTTACCAGGATATCCACCTTTGTCTTTCCGGATACCATGTGCCCAAAGTAAATACCCACATATGCTGCAATAAATGCTCCCAGAGGTTCACCGGGGCCTGCATATATCATAGCTCCCTCCACCAGCACAGTCCCGGCAAGCAAATTACTTGCAAAAGCTCCTGTCATGCCGGCCGTTGCCGCAGATACGACCACCAGCGGGCTTTCTTTGAACCTGTATGCCACTGCCGCCCCGATACCGGCTCCCGTAAGAGAGGCGGCAACCTTTCCAATTACAAAAATCATCTCCCCGGCTGCACCCGGAATCAGATTACCGATCTGCTGAATGATCGTTCCGATAATGAGCGTGGCAAATAGCCCCTGAGCCATTGCACTAAGCCCCTCAATAAATATTCTGTCCAGTGCCTGTTTCATCCTTCCCATAACATTTTCTCCTCGTCTACAGTCCTATTGTCATATATGTTTACATATGTCTTGTCACCTGACAAATTTTAACATACTCCCGATGTGAAGTCAACAGAAAGACGTAACAGTTCAGCCTACGCCATTCGCAAAACCGCACTTTACATTTGGACGGAAACACGCTATACTTTTTACATTACATTTTGAGAAAGGAAATGCTATGTTTCGATTATGGGCAAAAGAATTCAAAGATAACCGGATGCTGCGCGACACTGTGATCTGCGATGATTCACAGGACACCAGAACACACAAAATTTTTCATGCTCTGGACGCCGTCTGCTATGAATTTGACCTAAGTAAACCAATCTGGCTTGATTCTACGGTCGAAGAGTTCAAAAGACATGATAAGGCCAGGTTTTATCAGGATAACTTTGTAGATTCTATTGACTTTGATTATCTGGAAATCCATGTGATAGAAGAATAAACAGATACAGTATTTAAAAAATAAAAATAAATATCCGGTGTGAGGGCACATATTCTGATACATCCCCACACCGGATATTTTTCTCTGTGACAGCTATTTTTCCTGAAGGTATAACAGCCTCATCAATTATTACGTATTGCCTCCAGCGGGCTGAGTTTCATAGCTCGCTTCGCAGGGAAGTACCCTGCAATGATTCCGACCAGCATGGCAAATCCAATGGATGCCAGCATCAGCCACAGCGGAATATAGGAAATATCGGCGCCATCCATAAGGACCTGCGCGTTGCCGGCCAGGAAGTTGATCACAGCAGACATCAGCAGACTTAATATATTGCCGATCACTCCGCCAATCACCCCGATAAAGCCTGCCTCCATAAGAAACATTCCGCGGATATTTTTAAGACTGCATCCCAGCACCTTCATAACGCCGATCTCTTTCGTCCGCTCATAGATGGACATCATCATGGTATTGGCAATTCCGATCGCTGCCACGAATAGGGAAACTGCTCCGATCCCCCCAAGCACTGCCTGGATAATAGCCATCTGACGCTCCATACTTTCCATATATTCGGCATTGGTCTCCACATTATATCCCATCTCTTTAATCTTATTTGTCACTGCCGTAACATTGTCGGCATCATCGACCTTTACCTGTGCGTAACTATAACAGAATTCTTTCAGCGGTTTCCCGTTTTTCGTCTGAGGCTGGCCCGGAATGATTCTTCCCGCAAATTCTTTTGTCAGCACTTTCTTTAATGTGTCAAGGTCACAGAAAGCATAGTAGCTGTTTGAACTATAATCGTCAATCCCTCCGGCCACAAGGCCGCAGGCGCGGACTACATGTTTCTGCAGCGGCTTTGTATCCTCCGCATTACTTTCCTGATCCCCGGTATTTCCGGTCTGCGCGTCCAAAGGCGACGTACTTTGACTGTTATAATATTTGTCCTGATCCATGATCAGAAATAAAGAATCCTTTCCCAGGTCTATATCCGGAAGTTCACCGGAACTCCAGTAAGAATCTCCTGTTCCCTTCTCTGAAAAATTGGTAATAACCTGATTCCCATAAACCATCTCAAGCTGTCCGCCGCCCTTTTTAGGGAGTCTCCCCTGGGACAATTCTATATTTCTTTCCTTTAATGCTTCCGGCTGCATTGCGATCACACTCAGATAACCTTCATAGGATCCCTTTAAAGCCAGAACATCTATCGTATATACCGGTTCAACATTCAACACATGATCCAGCTCTTTAAGGTCAGAAATACATGCATCATTTACATACTCTTCAGATTCCTCCTGATCCCCGCTGCCGGGCCCATAATACATCATAGGGCCGTCCCCGCCGGCGCCATACACCTTAATGGTAGTCATCCCTCCATACTGCTCTATCTCCTGGTACATAGCCTGCTGCATACCAAGTCCCAGGGAAATCATAACAACAATAGATGCAGTACCGATAACAACTCCGAGGACAGTCAGGAATGTTCTCAATTTCCTTCTCCGCAGATTACTGCCACTCATCCTCAGAAGTTCTATCCAGTTCATTCAGCAAGTCCTCCTCTTCAATTATGCCCTTCCGTTTCTTTCTTCTTATTAAGATGACACTGACAACTGCCGCGACGGCAACCAAAGCGCCGACCACAATAAACAGCGGGAATGATTTTCCTGCTTCTTCCCCTTCCATAGGCATCTCTTCCATGATCTCATCTTCTAACTGAGCCACCTCAAGAGTAATTTCCTTTTCTTCTGTAAACACTTCACCTTCTTCGTTTTCATAGCTCATGATCATTTTCACTGCCGCCGGACCGCCGGTCTCTTTGACTCCTTTGAGCATCGCATCAATCGACGCCTGTGTACCGGAATCTACATTTCCAATGAAGACATCTTCTTTTTCGATACATGCCCCCTCAAAAGTGGCTTTCACATTATACAGCTTGATCCGTCCAAGATTGTAGAGGTTGCACATTACATTGGCCTCCTCATCAACAGATATCATCTGGGGATTGACCTCGATCTCACTGAACTCAAATCTGGCATCCTGTTTCACCGGAATCGAAAGGCTGGAGGATGCCTCCACTCCGTTATAATCAGCGTCCTCATATTTCATACTTAACTCCACGCTGTAAGGCTTCTGCAAAAGATCTGACTTAGCATTCAAGTTGATAGATATATCTGCAGTCCCGTTCGCTTTGATTCCCTCCAGATAGATAGCGCTGGAACCGGAGGACGGCAAAAATGCCGGCGCTGTTGTCTGTTCATCCGCACCTTCCACCGGCGCATTCAGGTCAAACAGCATATTATGAACCTTGGATTTCTTTGATGTATTTTTCAGATGAATGGTAAGGGTAAAATCACTTCCTGCTTTTACGATCTCCGGATTGGTACTGAAACCGGTCACAATGACTCTCGGTACGGAACCGTTGCCGCCGGAACTATCCCCGGAGCCGCCTCCCATGCTGTCTCCTCCTGTATAAGACGCATCACCGTTGCTGAATCCGCCTCCGCCTGTATAGCCGCCAATCCCCTCATTCTTGTCAGATGTATCCTTATCTTCATTCTGGGCCTCGGGCTTCTGGGTCGTATTAACATAAATTGTTGTCTGTCCGGATTTCTTATCTGCTCCTTCTGTATAGTCATATGTAAAATACAACGTATAACGGGCAGTGTCTATATTATCCCGTTCCGTAAAAGTAAACTTTACTTGTTTACTTTCTCCTGATTTTAATTTGTCTATTGAAGCCGAATATTTCTGGTAATCGGTCTTAAACGGCCATTGAGAACTGTCATCCCCCCGGAGATCCGGCCCTATCTTGAATCCGGTAATCTCATCGGTGCCTGTATTTTTAACATCCAATACAATATCCTTTGCCTGCTGATAAGCAAATGTATACGTCTTATTATCCGGCACCGTCGTAATCTCCACACTGCCCGGATCTGCCGCCTTCACAGGAACATTCATCCCCCCGGCCGTCAAGACCGCTGCCGCCAACACTGCTGTCATTCCTTTGATAACTTTTGTCCACCTAATCATTCTCATTTGCCTCCATCACTTTTTTCTGTTCTCAATCCTGACGATCTTCCCGTCACTGATATGAAATACCCGGTCTGCATAAGTTGCCAGATGATTGTCATGGGTAACCATGACCAATGTTTTCCTCTGCTTCCTTACTATATTCTGCATCAGCCTCATCACATCCTCAGAAGTGTGGGAATCCAGATTGCCCGTCGGTTCATCCGCAAAAATAATCTGCGGATCCACTACCAAAGCTCTTGCAACGCCTACTCTTTGCTGCTGTCCTCCTGACATCTGATTGGGCATATGGCGCTTATGCTTCCTGAGCCCTACAAGATCCAGCATCCGGTCTGCCTTCTGCAGACGGAGTTTTCTTGGTTCCCCCCGGAAATTCAGCGGAAGCGCCACATTCTCCACCGCATTCAGCGTACCCAGCAGATGAAACGACTGAAAAATAAAGCCTACATGATCTCTGCGAAACGCTACCAGCTGTTCTTCATTCAGATGTTCAATATGCTTATCCCCGATCACGACACTTCCCTTTGTGGGCTTTTCAAGTCCCGCCAGCATGTTAAGAAGCGTGGATTTCCCTGAGCCTGAAGTTCCTACAATGGCACAGAACTCTCCCTGGTAGATGTCAAAGTCAACCCCGTCCAGCGCTCTTACGATCTCATCTCCCACTTTATATAGTTTATACAGGTTCCTTACCTGAATTACTTGTTCCATATTTTTCACCACCCGTCACGATATTACCATACTAGCACAAATAGTGAAAAATTTGTTATAATAAACCGAAATATTTTCTTAAGATTTGTTGTGGCAAAAATATCCTTATGCTAAAATTGGCATCAGGATATCAATAAAATCAAAGGGAATGAGGAACACATTATGTTTACAGCACCAGGCCTGTCCATCCAGTTTTTAAAAAAGGAAACCTACACCGGCTCCCATGGAGGAATGCGCTATCTTCTAAAATCAGAAAATGATACAATCAAAGCATGTACCTATCCGGAGCCTTATTGCTTTGAAGCAACAAAGGATGAACACAAAACCTGGAGGGACTTCTCCTTCTCCTCCGACGGACTTGACCAGGCAATAAAATGGTTAAACCAATTTTATGAGGAAAATTTCAGGCCCACAGTATAACAGGGCAGTCAGTGCAAACAGCCCTGACTGCCCTGTTATGGGGCTGTGATTTTGGCGGCATTCCTCATCACAGCCCCATGTTTTACTATATTTTTCCACGGTTCTATGATCCTGCCAGAACCTCTTCTGCGATATTTCTTGCATGGTCGGAGATACGCTCGATACATACCAGCGCATCCAAAAATACAACTCCTGCCTCCGTACTGCACTGGTTATTGGCCAGACGTTTCATATGGAGACTCCTGAGACTGATCTCATAATTATCTACCATCGTCTCTTTTTCAATTACTTTCAGTGCCTTATCCTGGCTCTGTTCCTTGAACGCTTCCAGCGCATACTGGTAGCACTCAACCGTCTCCTTGATCATCTCATCGAGATGTTCGGCTGCAACCTCGGAAAAAGATGCCTTCTTTTCAAGCAGTGTCTCTGCGAACTCGGAAATATTTTCACAATAGTCACTTACACGCTCGATATCCGAAAGGATCTGAAGAAGACGGGCCGCCGTCTGATGTTCTTTCTCGCTGATCTGCAGAGATCCAAGCTTGATCGTATATTCCGTAATCCCTGCACAAAGCCTGTCTACAATATTCTCATCCTCCCGCAGAAGATCAATATCCTCCTGTTTTTTCGTATACAACACGCTTTTTGCTATATTCAGTGATTCCTGTACGATCTCACCCATACGGACGGTTTCATTGATAACAGACTGAAGGGCGATACCCGGTGTCTGAAGCATACGCTCGTCCAAAAGAACCTTGCTTCTGTCCTGTTCCTTCTCCTTTACGTGTCCGATCTTCTTGGAAAGTCTGATAATCCAGTTTGACACCGGGAACAAAAGAACCGTCGTGGCAATATTAAAGAACGTATGCACCGCACTGATCTGTGTCTGGGTAATAACTCCTGTACCTGCCTGCGGATTCATAAATTCAAAATACACAATCGCAAAGACACTGAATATCACTGTTCCTATTACATTAAACAGCAGGTGCATAAGCGCTGCGGTCTTCGCATTCTTCTTTGCTCCGAGACTGGATAAGATCGCAGTCACACAGGTTCCGATATTCTGACCCATAATAATATAGATAGCGGCACTGAACGGCACCAGCCCTGCGGCTGCAAGGCTCTGAAGGATACCGACAGATGCAGACGAACTCTGGATGATCGCTGTAACCAGCGCTCCTGCAAGGATTCCCAGCAGCGGGCTCTGTCCCAGCGTAGCAAAAAGATTGACAAAGCCTTCCGACTCTTTCAGCGGGGATACTGCATCTGACATCGTAGAAATGCCGATAAACAAAAGACCGAACCCAACGATAATACTTGCGATTTCTTTCGATGAACGCCTCTTCCCGGTCAACATAATAATCACACCGATAATCACTGCAATCGGAGCCAGCTTATCCGGCCTTAAGAACTCTGCCCACTCTGTGGCAGATACCAGCCACCCGGTTACGGTCGTACCTACATTGGCTCCCATAATAACACCCATGGCCTGGGTCAGATTCATAATTCCTGCATTAACAAACCCCACCACCATAACGGTAGTCGCAGACGAGCTCTGGATCACGGCAGTAATGACTGCCCCCAGCAGAACACCCATCAGTTTATTCTTGGTAAGAACCTCCAGCAGAGACTTCATTTTATTCCCTGCTGCATTCTCCAGCCCCTGTGCCATAATCTGCATACCGTAAATAAACATCCCCAGCCCGCCGGCAAAAGGAATCAGTATATCCACATAACTCATTGTTTTCCTCCCATAAAACTCCTTCATGTAAATTACATCGTCTTTTTTACAATAACATCTGTCTCAAAAGAAAACAACAAATTTTTTTACAATTAACGATCAAATTACTCTATTAATGCTATTTCTTCATTTTCGGGTCAAAGATCAGGGATGCAAGATATCCGAAAATAAGGGCCGCGGATATTCCTACCGCGCTGGCCTTAAAGCCTCCCATAAAAATCCCGATGAATCCTTCCTGGTCTACCGCCTCTTTCACACCCTTCCACAGAAGGTTTCCAAAACCGGCAAGAGGCACGCTGGCTCCGGCTCCGGCAAAATCCTGTATAGGCTGATAGATCTGACAGGCCCCGAGCACTGCGCCTGTACACACAAGAAGGACCATGATCCGTCCCGGCATTAATTTTGTCCTGTCTAAAAGTATCTGGGCCAATGCACATATAACGCCGCCTACCCAGAATGCATTGATATATTCCATGATTTTTCTCCTTTTTGAACTGAGAAGAGATCAGCAATGCTCCAGAACGATTCCGTGAGCAATTCCCGGTACACTCTCCCCTTCGTTATAGCTGACCGTCGACATCAAGGCCCCTGTCGGTACAAACAAAACACGTTTCCACTCTCCCTTTTCAATCTTAGGGAGTATATATGCAGAAAGTGTAGCTGCGGCACAGCCGCATCCGCTTCCTCCGGCATGTGTATCCTGTGTATTCTGATCAAAAATGACCATTCCGCAATCCATGTGATTTTGCTTAATATCAATATGCTGCCCCCGCATCAGGTCAAACAGGATGCTCTGTCCTACATATCCCAGATCTCCCGTAACAATCCTGCTGTAATCCTCCGGCGTCCTGTCAAAATCTTTGAGATTCTGTGCAATGGTATCACAGGCTGCCGGAGCCATACAAGCCCCCATATTCTGAGAATCCTTCAATCCATAGTCTATGATCTTACCTACCGTCACTCCGGTAATCCTCACATGGCTCCGTTTTTTCCCTACAACAAACGCTCCGCTTCCCGTCACTGTCCAGTGAGCGGACAACGGCCGCTGATTCGCATAGCTGAGCGGAAAACGAAATTCTTTTTCCGCACTTCCGAAATGACTTGAAGTCACGGCAAGCATATAGTCTCCGTATCCTGCCGCCACACCCATAGATGCGAGAGCAAGCGCCTCTCCTGACGTAGAGCATGCCCCATAGAGCCCAAACATAGGAATGTGGAGTTTTTCTACACCCATGGATGTGGCAACTCCCTGCCGCAGCAGATCCCCGCCGTATAAGTACCGGATATCTTCTGACCTTAAATGGGCCTTCCCAAGTGCAAGGATGCAGGCCTGCTTCTGCATACTGCTCTCCGCCGCCTCCCATGTATCCTCACCAAAGAGGTTCTCCTCTTCTATCACGTCGAATTTACTCCCGAGAGGTCCCTCCCCCTCTTTTTTCCCCACTACTGATGCACTGCTGACAATGTACGGAGACTCGTCGAACACAATGCTCTGTACTCCTTTTATCATCTTGTTCCCCTGCCTTTCTTGTAATCAAAGTACATGGCTGACCTTCAGAACCCAATAGACAAGTCCAAGAACCCAGCTTGTAAATATTCCATACAAAATCACAGGACCGGCGATCGTAAAGATCTTACATCCAATCCCCATGACCTGACCTTCCTTTTGATATTCGATTGCCGGTGCTGCCACAGAATTCGCGAATCCGGTGATCGGCACAAGCGCACCGGCTCCTCCCCATTTCGCAATTCCCGGATATATATTGAACCCTGTCAGTATTACACTGAGAAGGATCAGCATCAAAGAAACCCAGCCTCCGCTGATATCCTTATCTATTCCTGATTTTTCGCACCAGTTTAAGATTCCTTCACCAATGACACAAATTACCCCGCCTGTCAGAAATGCTTTTGCCATATTCAAAGGCAGGTTGTGTACAGGAGTTTTTTGTTTGACATAATTTTCATATGCCTCCTGCTGTTTTTTTTCGTCCACAATATTCCCTCCGTTTCGCATTTCAGGCACCGTCTTTCCTAAGCTTACATGCCTGCATATTTTATATTCTGAATCATTACCATCGATTATAGAAGAACAGCAGCGCTCCGAGCCCCCTCCCAAACGCCAGCCCTAATATAATATACGGGATGCATTTGATCAGCTTGATCCTTCGTATAAAAATAGGAAATACATTCAAGATCTCTGCCAGCGCCATTGCCCAGCACCCTGCAAAAATCCCTGCAAAAATCCCAAAGACCGGCAGGATCCATGTACCGTGAGGAACAGACACCTGATAGATAAAGAAAATATTTCCCAAAATCCCTCCCAGCGCTACACTGTCCTCGTAGAGCAGCACATGTTCCCCCGTATGCGTCCGGTCCGCAAAATCTGAAATAACCCCGAGACTTATGATAAAAGAGAACAGGCCCGCAGCAACCGTAAATCCTGCACTGAGGCCTATCGCCGTAAGAATGATCTGTTTAATCCACATCCAGTTCTTTCTCCTTTCGGGAGTAATCTTCGATCAGCGTTGTCTGTATGTCATTCTCATACAGACGCATTTCTACTTCCATAGGGGTAGGATCCACTGTAAATTTTTTCTTTCCGAAATGATTGAAAAATACCAGTATACCTATGATCAGGCCGATACTGTAAGTCAGTTCCAGTATTGTAAAACCGCCGGACGCCGTTCCGGTGACCTGTTCATAGATCTGCGAAAACAATTTCGTGGTATCTACGTCATTATTAAAGGTCATAATAGAAAAGGCGGCCCCGATAAAACTGGTCAGGATCACCCCGACCACTTTTACAAAATGCACCAGACCTCCTGCCGTCTGCTGTTCCTCATAGGTCACAATGAAATCTTGTTCCCCCATATTCTGAATATCAATATTCGGATAATCCTTATGGATACACTCAATCACCTTCAGGATGGAAACCGCTGTCCTGTTCTGATGCTTGCGGTCCGTATGGTGAAACTTTAACAGTTTCACCGTCTTTAGCTTTGCCGTGACAGAAGGATTGGCACATTCAATCTTAAGGACATCTCCAAGCGTTACGTCTGCTTTGGTTACTTCCACATTTTTATCCGCTTTTATATATACGGTTTCACTGCTTCCTGCCACGGCGCCTCTCCTTCCGACTGTGCCATTACCAGAGTCCCTTCACTGACGTCCCCGCCGTCCCTTACTTCATTAAAATAATAGATAAATCCGACGATCACTGCTATGGCCACCACGCAGATCAGGCATACCCTGAGTCTTCTTCTTGCTTCTTCCATATTGACACCATCCTCCATTACTTTTTGATTAGTATGGATGTTTTTATGGAAAATATACACGGGTATGCCTGCTATATTCGTTCTCTCATATTTTTCAAAATCTTTTTTTCAAGCCGCGAGACCTGAACCTGGGAGATCCCAAGTTCCTGACCCACCTGCGACTGTGTACGATCTGCAAAATATCTCAGATAGATCAGCTGCCTTTCCTCCTTATCGAGGGAAGTCAGAAGTTCTTTTAACAGCATATGGTTCAGAACCTGGTCCTCCGCCGCTCCGTTTTCAGGCAGCTTGTCCATCAGACGGATCTCCTGCCCGTCCTTTTGATAAATAGGCTTGTACAGCGATTCTACATCCGTACTTGCATCCAGGGCTGCCGTGACCTCCTCCGGCTCAACCTTAAGACAGTCTGCAATCTCGGAGACCGCAGGTTCTCTCCCATATTTTTCCTGTAACTCCTCCTGACACAGATACGCCTTGTATGCCAGTTCTTTCAAAGACCTGCTGACCTTAATCATACCGTCATCCCGCAGAAACCGTTTGATCTCTCCGGAAATCATGGGTACGGCATACGTAGAAAACTTTACCTCATAACTCATATCAAACTTATCGATCGCCTTCAAAAGCCCGATATTTCCGATCTGAAACAAGTCCTCTGCCTCCACGCCGCGGTTATAAAACCGTTTGACAACGCACCATACAAGGCCTGTGTTTTCTTCTACTAATTGTGCCCTCGCTTTTTCATCCCCTTCGTGAGATTTCTGAATCAAAGCGATTGTACGGTCCATAGTTTACGTCCTTTTCCAATGATCTTTTCCATCTTTACAACAGTCCCCTTCCCGGGCGCTGAAATTACTTCCAGATGATCCATAAATGCCTCCATGAAAGAAAATCCCATCCCTGAACGATCCTGTTCCGGTTTCGTAGTAAACAGCGGTTCCATTGCCTGTTCCACATCTTCAATCCCCTTCCCTTCATCCTCAACCTCAAGGTACAGTGTTTTTCCTTCCGTCCGGCATCGGATGCAGATATTATGTACTTCACTTTCATACCCGTGGATAACGGCATTGGTAACCGCCTCTGATACCGCTGTCTTTACATCCGACACCTCCTCTACCGTAGGATTTAAAGATGTCATAAAGGCTGCCACTGTCACTCTGGCAAATGATTCGTTTGATGAACGGCTGTCAAAAATAAGCTGCATTTCATTGGTATTTTCCATTTACTGATCCTCCTCATATATCTGCATGATTTTTGTCACTCCCGACATGGTTAATATCTTTCTCATCCTTTCACTGGTGTGGACTGCACACACCTCTCCTCCCAGCATATATAATCTTTTATACCTCCCCATAATGACCCCGATCCCCGAGCTGTCCATAAAATTAGTCTCTTCAAAGTCAAAGATCACATACCGTATATGGTTTTTTTCGATCAAATGATCCGACTCCCTGCGGATATCTTCCGCATTATGATGATCCAGCTCATTCGGAAGAAAAATCGTCAGGCAGTTTTCCTGTACCTGATACCTCATATAATGTCCCCTTTCTGCAAAAGCTGTTCTATGTAAAAGGCGCCTTTTACGGCAGAAAAGGATATGCAGCACTGACTGCATATCCTTTTCTTTCGTAACTCTCTGTATTGATCTCTTCTGTATCCTACTCTTCTTCGTTATCCTCCGGCTGCCCTTCTCCGGCCGCCGCATCATCGGCATCCTGTGCTGTACCTGATGTCCCGTCAGGGTTCCCCGAAGTATCCGGCGCCGTCTGCTGCCCGTCCAGGGCCTCCTGAGCCTCTTTCCCGGCATCCGTTTCCCCATAATCCTCTATAAGCTTCTGATACAGGAGATTTGCTTTATCCTGCTCACCGCTCTTTTCATAGGTCTGTGCCAGAAGAAGCATTGCCGCTCCGTCATTGTAGCCCTCATCCATTTTCATGACCTTTTCCAGATTTTCAAGAGAAACCGGGTAATTGGCTACGTCAAAGCTTTCCCTGGCATCTTTCAGTAACTTCTGGCACATGGTCGGAAACAGCGAACCAGTAACTTCATCGTATTTATCCTTCCCTTCGGTGCCAAGGGAATCCGGATTCACTTTCAGAAGTTCTTCCAGCATAGCCGCATTGCTCATATCTCCCGCCGAAAAGTGCCGTGCAATGTTTATGACAATCTCATAACTGTCCCTTGTAGACTCGGCTGTGGCCTTAGCGTTCTCACTCTCCTCACTTGTAGAGCGATACTCATCCAGCTCCTTTTTCAGTACGCTGATCTGTGCATCCTGTGTGGCTATCTTATCACTGAACTGAACTGTCTGTTTATTCAGATCTTTCTGCCTGAGGGAAGACACCGCCGGCATAACGAGAAACCACATAACTGCCACACCTACCGTCACACCGATCAGAATATTTACGACCGTATGAAGGCCTGTATTTTCTTTAAAGTTACTGGAAACAGGCTGAATAATTGTTTCATTTCCAATATTATATGTGACCGTCTGCTGATCCTGCTTTTCATTCTCCTTTAAATTTACGACTCTTGTCTTGCGTATTTCGTTCAGTTCGTGCATATACCTGAGCGTAAAATCATCGGTAGTATCCAGCCGGTGCGCCATCCGCAAAGCCTTCCTTGCATTGGCGTACTGCTCTGTCTTAAGATACAAAAGCGCCAGCAGCTGAAATGCCTTTACGTAACGTGGGTGGGCGCCCACAGCTTTTTTCAGCTGGATAATTGCCAGGTCCTCTCCTTTTTGACGTGCATATTCAAGGCTTTGATTGTACCTTTTCACCGCCTGGTTGATCTTCTCAAGCTCACCGGGTACCTCCTGTACCTTGCTGATATAATAATTGGCGATATTGTCCTGAGACTGAAAATTCTTACTGAGGATCCACTCCACCAGCGCCTCCACCACATCTCCGCGTCCGTAATATACCAGTCCAAGCAGATTCCTTGTCGCAATATTTTCTCTATTGTATTGTAAGCTGCGCCTCAGAGATACAATGGCGCCGGACAAGTCTCTGATATTTGCCTTCTTCAACCCGTCATTATACCAGTAGTTGGACTGATATACGAGTTTTGTTGAATAATCCATATAATCCCCTTTATTTTGTCTGCTCTATTACTTCACGCAGAATATCAGTCATATCGGTAAGATCCTCCTGATAAACTGCTCCCTCAATATCTTCTACCTCCAGGCTGGGCTGAAATTTTTTGATTTCTTCTTCAAAATTAAGCATGAATCTTTCCTCCTGCCGCTAATTTTTTAACCATTCCCGCAAGATACAGAGAACCCAGGCAATAAACCCTGCCCCCGCCTCTCTCCTCAAATGCCCTCCTGACGGCATCCTCAAGCGCTGCACATACCAAAACCTTCCGGTCTGTATATTTCCTGAAAATGTGTCCGAGCTCACTTGCCGGAACCCTTCTTTTATCTTCAATCTCCGTCACGATATAGGCTTTTGCCTTAACGTTCCTGCACAGATACTCAATCATTTTTTCATATTTTTTATCTGCAGCCGCCGAAAATACAAGAACAGGTTCTTCCAACTGATCCGCCCCGAGCATCTGAAGGGTCTCTGCAAAAGCCTCGACCGCTCCCGGATTATGAGCGCCGTCAACGATCAGGCGCTCCTCCACCTCTTCCATTCTGCCCTCCCAGCGGACGGCTGCCACTGCATTGATCCATCGCTCTGTGCGGCTGCTGTCCTCTCCGGCCTGCAGTATATATTCCATAGCTTCTACGGCGATTTCCGTGTTCATCGCCTGATAACATCCGCAGTTCGGAACACGCCACATAACATCTTTATCATACGCATTTTGCCGTGAAAATGCAATATAGTTTGGCCGAACTTCCCGGATTTCGTACGCATTTTTCGAGATTTCTCTACAGGGGGCGTTCTTTTTCAAGGCTTCCTTCCTGATCACCTCTGACACCTCTTCATTACTCCCGTCAAAAAATACAGGTACTCCCGGTTTTATGATCCCCGCCTTTTCGTAAGCAACCTCCGAGATCGTATTCCCCAGGATATCTGTATGATCCAGGCTGACCGAAGTGATCACTGTAAGCAATGGATCCTCTACAGAATTGGTGGCGTCAAGCCTCCCGCCCAGCCCTGTCTCCAGAACAATATACTCCACGGCAGTGCGGTCAAAAGTCTCCATCCCCATCCCATACAGGAATTCAAAGTAGGACGGATGTCCAAGGCCTTCCTTTTCCATATCCTGCGCGGCGTCAGATACCTTCCTGAAAACCTCAAAAAACAACTGGTCCTCTATCGGCTGCCTGTCTATCTGAATCCTCTCATTGACCGAAATAAGGTGGGGAGAAGTAAAAAATCCGCATCTTTTCCCTTCTGCCTGGAGGATCGCCTGAATATAGGCGCATACAGAGCCTTTTCCGTTTGTCCCGGCCACATGGATCACCTTACAGCCATGAGCCGGGTTTCCCAGCCTTTTCATAAATTCCTTTGTATGCTCCAGAGGATGCTTCCTGGTGAACCTTGGGAGTTCCTCTATATATTCCACTGCTTCTCTATAATCTACCGGCATTTTTTCTGGCATTATTCTTCTCCGTCTTCCTGCTTCGTCCACGATACAGATGTATCTGTTCCTGTCCCTTCCATTACCGTAAGCTGTCCTCCCTGATACAGGTAGTCATTGGATTTGCGGAACAGCGTATTGCTTGATCCCATCTGTTTCACCGTGATAATATCTCCGTCCTTCAATTCGGTTTCCGGCAGGTCGATCCTTGTATTATTCAGGAATTTTCCTTCCTGCCTCTCTCCGTTTACATCTACCTTGCTCTGCTTCGTAAAATTTTCACCGTACAGGCTGCATCCGTTGTCCAGGTGCCCCACTACATTTGTCAGCGTGACATCCTTAACTCCCATCATCATGTGCCCCTCTGTAATAGGAAGTTTCCCGTCATACACATGCTGTTTCCCGTACAGGATATCATACTGCAGAAGCTCAAGGTCCGCCAGATAGTTCTTGCTCTTCCTTCTCTGCTGATGATAGTTAAAAATCGTTCCGGCATGTATATCCAGACGTTCCAGCACATCTGCCATGATCTGATATGCCGGAATATTGCGGTCCTCTTTCTTCAGCCCGATGTTATCCCATATCACATAATTGGTATTATACAGATACCGGCTCTTCAGATCCTCCGCCTCAAGTCCCATCGTCGGAAGGTGGTCACCGTAAAACACAACTACTGAGGGCTCTCCCCGCTGTTCCACGGCTCTCACCAGATTGCCGGCAAACTGATCCATTTCATAGACCTGATTGACATAATACTCCCACTTATTGCGCTTTGCTTCATCCTCGATCCCTTCCAGCGTAATCTCCGGATTCTCGATCAGGCGTTCTTCCGGGTATTCCCCGTGCCCCTGCACACTGATGGCAAATACAAAATCCTGCCCGCCGGTAGTATCCATGGCATTCATAATATGCTGGATCAAAATATCATCCTTCGCCCATCCGTTTGGCGTAAGCTGGAGAATATTCATAAATTCTTTACTGGTGTAGCTGTCAAATCCGATATTATTAAACACTTTCGCGCGGCTGTAAAAATTTCCTCCATTGTTGTGCAGAGCATGAGTGCCGTACCCAAGGCCGCCCAGCACCGAAGCCGCGCTCTCGCTGGTCCTGTCCTTGAGCACCGTCTTATACGGATATTCCCCCGGGCCGAAATACCTGAGGTTCATTCCGGTCAGTACTTCAAACTCTGTATTGGCCGTGCCCGCGCCTACGGACGGCACTTTAAAATAACCGGACGAATAATTTTCATACATTGCACGGAGATTCGGCGAGGCATCCTTTGATGTCGTAAAAAATTCTGCCTCAGCGACGTCAAAATATGATTCCAGCTGAACAAAAATAATATTCGGCAGCTCCTCCTGAGAGCGCCCGGTCATACTCTGATTGATTTCTCCGTTTTTGCTGATCTCTTTGATTGTCTGCTCACTATAATCCCCCGGTTCATTGATACCGGTGTTAAATACACTTGCCATAAAGCAGTACGGCAGCCCGTAATCCTCATAAGCAAATGCGATATTTCCAAAATAGGTAGATACAACCCTCTGCTCCACCGCCTGCTCCGCCGCCACTCCGTAGAGTGCAGCACACGCGGCAATTCCCGCCAGAGCCCGGATCCGGTGCACTTTCCCTTCAAACTGGCCTCCCCGCTTCCACATGGAGATAATCCATATTACCACAGAAGCCAGTCCTACCAGGACGACCACAATTTCAATTCCATTGAAATAATTCCTGACCAGCGTGAGTCCGTCTGCAGCCACCTTCAGATCCTGCGCGTTAAACGGCGTCACACGCACCATCAGCATATAACCGTTGGCCACTCCGAGGATCAGCCACAGTACACTGATAATGATACGCACAAAGACTCTTCTCTTAAAGAGATATACAATTGAAAATGTGGCAAAGATCATAAAAGCATTATATAAAAATACCATGGGCGTATCCGTCATATAATCCCACGCCTCAAATGCCGAATGCCTGGAGATCGCTTCGATCACAAAATTGATCGTGCAGGCAAGCAGTGCGTGGAACACCAGGGAGAAGCGGTTCATGATCTTATAGACCGGCCGCATCTTCCTGGCGAAAGCACTGTTTCTGCGCTCCTCGATAATCCTTGCCCGACGCTCTCTCCTGGCTTTCCAGTATGCTTTTACATCTTCCTTTTTCAGATTTTTTAATTTCTGAATTCCACCCTTAAGATCGGGTTTCCTGATCTGGATCTTCTTCATAATATCCCCTTATAACTGTCCTGCCGGTCACCTGCGGGCCGGTTGTGCCTACGGCTGTTTTGCCTTTAACCCTTCAAGCCTTTCTGTCACCTGCGCTTTCATCTGCCTGTATTTTTCAAGCTTTTCACGCTCTTCCAGAACCTTGGCCTCAGGCGCCTTACTTACGAATTTTTCATTCTTTAACATTCCCTCTGCACGTCCGATCTCTTTGGACAGACGTGCCTCTTCCTTTGTGAGACGCTCAATCTCCTGAGCAAAATCAATCAGTTCCTCCAACGGCACATAAACGGTCGCGTCAGGAACTACGATCGATACTGCGTCGTCTGCGATTCCCGTCTTATCCTGCCGGATAACCAGGTCGTTCAATGACGCCATCTGTTTTGCGGAGTTTCTCAGGAATTCAAGCCCGCCGCACAATCTCTGATCCTCACATACCACATAGGCAGTTGCTTTTCTGGAATTCGGTACATTCATCTCGGCACGCACATTGCGGATCCCGCGGATCATCTCCTTGTAGTGCTCTGCAACCACCTCCATGTCAGGGAAATTCCAGGCTTCCTCATACACCGGCCAGTCAGAGATCATCAGAGACTTCTCGTCTGGAATCAGCTTACTGTAAATCTCTTCCGTCACAAACGGCATGTAAGGATGCAGAAGCTTCAGAGATTTCTTTAACACCTCCCTGAGCGTCCACAGTGCGTCATTCGCGCCCTCTGCATCTTCCTCTGCATGATAGATACGGTATTTTGCCATCTCGATGTACCAGTCGCAGAATTCATCCCAGAGGAAATCATAAACCTTTGCAAGAGCAATCCCCAGTTCAAACTTATCCAGGTTCTCTGTGACATCCTTTACCAGACTGTTGCATCTGGACATGATCCAGCAGTCTGCCGGATGTGCCGCCCCATCCTTCGGCGCTGTCAATTCCTGATCTCCAAGATTCATCATAATAAACCTGGACGCATTCCACACCTTGTTGGCAAAATTACGGCTTGCCTCCACCCTCTCATTATAGAAACGCATATCATTTCCGGGAGCATTTCCGGTTACAAGCGTCATACGCAGGGCATCCGCCCCGTACTGGTCAATGATCTCCAGCGGGTCAATCCCGTTCCCCAGGGACTTGCTCATCTTACGCCCCTGAGAATCTCTCACAAGGCCGTGGATAAATACAGTATGGAAGGGCGACTTCCCTGTATGCGCGTATCCGGAAAATACCATACGGATGACCCAGAAGAAAATAATATCATATCCGGTCACCAGCACATCAGTAGGATAAAAATACTGAAGATCCTCTGTGTTCTCCGGCCAGCCAAGGGTAGAGAACGGCCAGAGGGCCGAACTGAACCAGGTATCCAGCGTATCCTCATCCTGGGTAAAATGCTGACATCCGCATTTCGGGCATACGTCCGGCATTTCCTTCGCCACTACAAGCTCCCCGCATTCATCACAGTAGTATGCCGGGATCCTGTGTCCCCACCAGATCTGCCTGGAAATACACCAGTCGCGGATATTCTCAAGCCAATGCAGGTATATCTTATCAAAACGCTCCGGCACAAACTTCAGTTCCCCGGTTTTAATTGCCTCTATAGCCGGTTTTGCCAGCTCCTCCATACGGACAAACCATTGCTGCTTTACGAGCGGCTCAACGGTTGTATGGCAGCGGTCATGTGTTCCTACGTTGTGGGAGTGAGGCTCGATCTTTACAAGATATCCCTGCTCCTCAAGGTCTGCCACCATAGCCTTTCTGGCTTCGTAACGATCCATACCCGCATATTTCCCGCCATACTGCTCATTGATGGTAGCATCATCATTCATCACATTGATCTCCGGCAGATTATGACGTCTTCCCACCTCAAAATCGTTGGGGTCATGAGCCGGTGTGATCTTCACCGCCCCGGTCCCGAATTCTTTGTCTACATAATAATCTGCAACGATCGGAATTTCCCGGTCTGTCAGCGGGAGCAGACAGGTCTTTCCTACAATATCTTTATAACGTTCATCATCCGGATGTACTGCGATAGCCATATCTCCAAGCATTGTCTCCGGACGTGTTGTTGCAATCTCAAGATAATCGTCCGTTCCGACGATCGGGTATTTGATGTGCCAGAAACTGCCCTCCTGTTCCTCATGCTCTACCTCTGCATCTGAGAGGGATGTCTTACATACCGGACACCAGTTGATAATCCTGGACCCTTTATAGATATAGCCTTCTTCATACAGCTTTATAAATACTTCCTCAACGGCTCTGGAGCAGCCTTCATCCATAGTAAAACGAAGCCTGTCCCAGTCACAGGAGCTTCCCATCTTCTTAAGCTGCCCTGTGATCGTTCCGCCATACTCTTCTTTCCACTGCCAGGTCCTCTCCAGGAACTTTTCTCTTCCCAGCTCCTTTTTATCAACGCCCTCTTCCTTTAACTGATTCGTCACTTTTACCTCTGTGGAAATAGCCGCATGGTCTGTTCCCGGCACCCACAGGGCATTATATCCCTGCATCCTCTTATAACGGATCAATACATCCTGCAGGGTATTGTCGAGCGCATGCCCCATATGCAGCTTTCCTGTAATATTCGGCGGCGGCATCACAATCGTAAACGGTTTTTTATCCCTGTCGATCTCAGCGTGGAAATATTTGCCCTCGCACCACTTTTCATACAGCTTTGACTCAATGGCCTTTGGATTGTAAGTTGTTTCTAAGTTCTGTCCCATAGCTTCCTCCTCATAACTTGTACTTCACACTTTTTTCACATTTCAGGGCATAAAAAACGCCCTCTATTTTCATAAAGGGCGAAATCTCATCGCGGTACCACCTTTATTATACAAAAGAAGACACCTTCTTCTGTACTTCTCATCTTATTCTGTAACGGGAACGACTCCGGGATGACCTAGCCTGCAGACTGCTCTCTCAGGTTCAGCCATCCGGCTCGGAAGCTACCTTCCGCAGTTCTGTTCTGAAGCTCCTCTCAGCCTGTGGGATGCTCTCTCTGGCAGAATGAATACTGCGTACTCCTCTTCTTCAGCGCCTTTTTCATCATTTACATAAAACTATTGATTATGATAGCCACCGGAACCTGATTTGTCAAGCCGTTTAAAAAATTTTCAGAAAGTCTTAAGAGTTGCCGTAAAGTGCTGCAAAACACCGGACACTCTTAATCCTAATATCCATACCTCTTCCTGTACTTCGCGAACATCCCCCCGACAGGACAATAGTGCAGATTAAAATCCCGCTTTCAGGCCCTCTCCCACATCAGCATACTGTCTTTTACGGCAACTGTTAATTTCCCATTGTTTTTCAGCCATGACAGATACGAGCGTACTGTACTGCCGACCAGTGCATACTGTTCAAAATTCATAGACAGGCCATAGTCCTGAAAGATACCCTGAAGTATCTTTTCAAAACATACAGGCTCCCGGCACGCGGCCAGAATCCGATCCGCCACTTCGTATACCTTCTCCCGGTTAAACCGGACAAGCTCCTTTATATCACCGGACGCCTCTGCATGGGAAGGAACAAATACCGCAGCCTCCATATTTTCTACCATATCTAAGGTCTCTAAATATGCTCCCACATCATAGATGAAGGAAACGGCATATTTTTCCAGCGTCTCCCTGCTGCTGATACAGTCCGCAAGAAATACCACTCCCTCCGGCATGCCAAATCCTGCCATATCAAAAGAATGCCCCGGCAGCGGTATCACTTCGACCTCTTCCGGGAATCCTCCCTCCGAGAACCCCAACACTTGGCTTTCCTGCGCCAGCAGAAATTTGTGCCGCAGATCTCTGCACGGATAGCCTCCGTACAAAAGAGACGGTTCCAAAATGGGATGGCGCGCAAAATCCCCTTCTATATCACTGCAATAGATGCTGCATCCCGTCTGGCCCTGCAGATAACGGTTACCGCCGATATGGTCTGCATGAGAGTGTGTATTCAGGATACCGGCAAGCTGCCAGCCGTTTTTATCCAGAATCTTTTTTACTCTTCTGCCCGCGTCTTTGTCATTTCCGCTGTCAATCATCCAGACATGCACTCCGTCCGCACGATAAACGCCAATCTTTGCCGGACAGTCTATATAATAACACCGGCTGCTGACCTGTATCAGTTCATACATTCTCAGACCCTCCTATGCAAAATAGCAGTTCAGCCTACGCCATTCGCAAAACCGCACTTACGTGCTTTTCGTTGCTTTACAACTCTTTTTGCTCATAATCAGGCGCTCCGCTCATAGCCAGTATAACGTGTTTATTCATGCAAGCATGATCCACACGTTATACTGGCTATGGCTGAACTATGCAAATAATTTCCGATAAATATGATAATCCTCATCTTTAAACACATTAAATATAACCTGCTCCATCTGCGAGGACGTCAGGTATCTGTCCACGGTGTCCACTGCAATCTGCGCCGCCAGTTTATTTGGAAAATGAAATTCTCCGGTGGATATACAGCAAAATGCAATGGATTTCAGTCCTTGCTTCTCTGCAAGCTTCAGACAACTTAAATAACAGGATTTCAACTCCTCCTTGTTCTTCTCCGTCACCTGCATCCCCACGATCGGCCCTACCGTATGGATGACATGTCCGGCGGGAAGGTTGTAGCCGTCTGTAATCTTTGCCTTTCCTGCCGCCTCCTCATGCCCCTGTTCTTCCATCAGCCGCGCACATTCGTTCCGAAGCTGGATACCCGCCGCCGAATGAATCGCATTGTCGATACAGCCGTGACACGGCACAAAACAGCCCAGCATCTGGCTGTTGGCAGCATTTACAATGGCATCCGCCGCGAGCCTTGTAATGTCTCCCTGCCATAAAAAGATACGGTCGGCGTTGCGGATCTCACGGCAGGGATAGACCTCCCCCGCCGCCGGGAGATCCCCGCACGCTACAATTCCCTTCTCACTTGCTTCTTCCTTAAGCAGTTTGTCCTGCATCTGTACATACTGCCCGGCTGCCTCACCCGGAAACCGCACATTCATCAGGCTTCTCAGAAGGCTTCGTTTTTCATCGTAATTGACCGGCTCCCGGATAGCCGCATAACCTTCATTTTCCTTTTTCAGATACGCAACAAGACGGTCCACCCGCTCTTCTCTTGTCATATCATTCCCCCCTGTTCCATCTAACGTTCGGTCAGCCGTTGAGCCAAACGCACAAAATGTGTTTGTAAAGCTCTGCAGCGGTTTCACAGATATTCCAGGATCACAGAATATGCCTGATAAAGCTCCTCATAGCTCATCCTGCAATTGGCAGGGCTTGTGGACGGAAGGTTAACAGCCTCTATTCCTGTATCCTTATAGCAATACTTCTTATATAATTGTGCTGCCTTTGTTCCTGTCGTAAAAACGGCCTGCACCCTGGAATTTCTCAGGATGATATTCATATCATTTGGTATGGGGTTCCGGATACTGCTGTCTTCTGCCCCTTTGATCTCACATCCGGCCAGCACATCCCACACTGCGATCTTATTCCGGAGTGCAAACGCAATCTTATCCTCCCGGGTATCAGGCAACGTCTCCTTGCACACGTCAGACACTACCTTCCAGAAACGGTTGCGGGGATGTCCATAATAAAAGCCCGCCTCACGGGATTTGGGAGACGGCATAGTTCCCAGCATCAGTATCCGGGACTCTTCATTATAAACCGGTTTAAATTCGTGGGTAACACGCTTTAATTCCATAAATACCTTCCTCACATCAGGCCCATTTTTCCTCTGAGCCTGTTCCACACATGCCCCTGCACATACTCATAGGCTCTGTCATACAGAAAGAACCCGACCTGCCCGGCTGCCGCAAAGAGCAACAACATCTTCTCTGTCAGTCCGCTCCCGAAGAGAAGCTTCTGAAACCCAAACAGCATCGGGAGATACATCAGGTTAAATATAATATATTTTACCCCCCAGAAAACTGCCTTCCGGTTCACATTGCTTTTCATCCTCCCGATCCACCGGTAAAAAAGTTCATTCAGCAGGATATAAAGACCCATGGCCCCATAAGAAAGCACATAAAGTTTATTGGGAGATACAATGAATCCCAGAAAGACACCTGCAAGATAGAATGCCGCCCCCATGCCCGGCCCGGTTTCCCTCACCACGATTCCGACAAAATAAGAAGACGCTGCAAGCAGGAATAATGTATTTGTTTCGATAATACTTCCAAGTGCAATGCACACGATCGTAAACGCAAGCATAAGGCCGCAAAAGGCCATCTTCTTTGCTGTTACATGCATGAACAAAGATCTCCTCCCATACATTCACATAATGTATCTGCAATCCACAGGTCGCAGCACATATTGCCGGTTCCGCAAGGTGTACTGTCATTTCCGTAACGTCCTCCGTACGGCCCGGTCTGATACTGTCTTGTATTATAGCTTAACTGATTCAAAAGCTGGCGGTACTGAAGGTTGTTGGGCTCCATATTTACGGCCTGTGACGCAAACTGCTGGGCAAGCACATTGTTGCCTATGCCTGCATTGGCCGCAGCGCTCAGATAATACCACTCTGCATTCCTGTCGTTCATACGGTTCAGCAGGTTGAGTGCATCCTGATAGCGGCGGTTGTTAATAAAATTATAAGCCGCCTGAACCTCTGTATTGGAAGACTGTCCGGAACTGCCCTGCTGATAGCTGTTCCCGTAACTGTAGCCGTATCCATAGCCGCTCCCGCCCTGCTCGCGCTCCTTCATGATTGCATCATAGGCTTCCTGTATCTCTTTAAATTTCTCTTCCGCCAGATCTGCCAGCGGATTATCCACATTAGCGTCCGGGTGGTATTTTCTGCTCAAATCACGATAGGCTCTTTTTATTTCATCATCTGTTGCATTCCTGGAAACTCCAAGTACATCATATGGATTTTTTGTCATGATCTTGATTCCTCACTTTTCTGTTCGTATAGTTTGCGATACCGCTTCCACACACCATCATATAATATATTCCTTAAAATGTCTATGTCTAAAACAAGAGGAAGCTTCTCGAATTCTGCCGTACATTCGCCCATCATCATACACAGCATCTGCCGGCACCTCTCCTCATAATCTTTCTCGGCCGCGATGCCCCGCAGGGGATTATAGCTGCCGCTTTGGAGATCCTTTTCCAGATCATCGCAGGCATCCATAATATATATGAATTTCCCCAGATAAAATGCCATTCTCCTTAACGTCTCTTCCCACCGGTCTTTTTTATATACGAAAAGTTCTGCCATCAGGCGCCCGAAGCATCCCGCAGGCTTGTCTATCTCAGCTGTATTTTCCTTTTCATACCGGGCCAGGGCTTTCAATTCCTTCTGTATGGCCCTGCTCTGCCGGGGATATTTTTTTACGGCCTTTTTCACCCTTCTTCTCAAAATACATGTCCCAAGGAATCCTGACACTTGATTCTCGTCCTGCCAGTCATCCTTCATATGATAGTATGCCAGAATCAGATTCAGATCTGCCGCATATTCTGTTATTTCATTTTGAAGGACTGTCTGGGGCTTCACCGGATGAATCTTACACCTTGATCTCCCGGCCTTTGTCTCATTTTCATAGAGCGAGGTAAGCACAAGGATCAGAAAGGTCATATCGTAGGTCAGGGTCAGCTGGCCCACATGCCCGTATTTCTCTTTTAAAATATGGCAAAGGCCGCAGTAGTAGGCCTTGTACCTCTGAAAATCCTTCACTTTTAACTCTGGCTCATTGGCAGTTACATATCCAAACATACAATTCTCCTGTCTAATCTTAAGCATTTTACTTTATTTACATTACATCTTACACAGAAAACTTTTATTTGGCAACGGGATTCTATTTTTGTTAAATTCTTTTCAATTGTACTCCAATTTAAAGTGTGATATACTCCAAATAGTTCGTACTGACCGCAAAGGAGTTCCTGCGCGGAAAGGCGTGCAGTTTCAAATATATGCCATTATTACAATATACAGCATAGACAGGGGTGCTCTGCCCCTTTGAAACCTGACGCCGAAAGTGTCAGGTTTTTTTCTGCACCGGTCCTCCCGGCGTGCCGGAAACGGCCTCGTCTGCGAACAGAACACTTTCTGCTGTCAAGATCGGAGATACCATGGAACAACTGAAATTTCTCATTGACAAACTGAACCGCGGATCGCCCCTGTCCAGGGAGGAATGGATCACGCTTATCGACGGACGCTGCGAAGAACTGTCCCAATACCTGTTTGCACTGGCACGGGAAAAATGTCAGGCTCATTACGGACGTGACGTCTACATCCGCGGGCTGATCGAATTTACCAACTATTGCAAAAATGACTGCCTTTACTGCGGTATACGCAAAAGTAACCGAAAGGTACGCCGGTACCGACTGACCAGAGAGCAGATCCTCGACTGCTGCCGCAAGGGCTATGAACTGGGTTTCCGCACATTCGTCCTTCAGGGCGGGGAGGACGGTTCTTATACCGATGCCGAGATGACCGCGATTATCACATCTATCCGGAAGGCCTATCCCGACTGCGCCATAACGCTGTCCGTCGGTGAAAAAAGCCGGGAAAGCTATCAGGCCTTTTTTGATGCCGGCGCCGACCGGTACCTGCTGCGTCACGAGACTGCTAATCCATGCCACTATGCACGGCTTCACCCGCTTTCTTTAACTCTGAAGAACCGGAAAAGGTGTCTGTTTGCCCTGAAAGACATCGGCTATCAGGTAGGCACCGGATTCATGGTGGGCTCTCCTTACCAGACTTCTTCGGATCTGGCAGAGGATCTGCTGTTTATCCAGGAACTGAACCCGCAGATGGTGGGCATCGGACCATTTATCCCCCACCATGACACTCCCTTTGCTTCTGCCCCCGCCGGAACACTGGAACTTACATTATTCCTGCTTGGTTTACTGCGCCTGCTGATCCCGAAGCTGCTGCTTCCCGCCACCACGGCCCTGGGCACAATCCATCCCAGCGGAAGAGAGCTTGGAATCCTTGCCGGGGCCAATGTAGTAATGCCCAATCTTTCACCGGCCGATGTGCGAAAAGACTATGCTCTTTATGATCATAAGCTCTGTACTGCGGCGGAATCTGCAGAATGCAGAAAAGATCTGGAACAGCGGATGGAGGCGATCCACTACCGGGTCGTCACTGCCCGGGGTGATTCTCTGAATCTTTCTGTATAGACAGTTCTTTTATATAAACGGATCTTTTATATAAAAGCCTCTTCTATATAGACAACTCTTCTATAATAAACAAACGGATCTTACCCTCGGTGGACAAGGGGATACGCACCCCAAGTACTGTCTTTTGGCTGCTGAGAGTACATATTTTAACAGACAGGAGGAACTATCATGTACGATGTAAACTCAAAATGTGCCGATGATTTTATCAATCATAAAGAAATCCTTGACACCCTTTCCTATGCCGACGAAAACAAAAACAACCGGGAGGTTATCGACGCACTGATTCAAAAGGCGTCTCTTCGCAAAGGTCTGTCCCACCGGGAGGCTTCCGTTCTGCTGGCCTGCGACGATCCGGAATTAAACAAAAAGATCTTCCGGCTGGCAGAACAGATCAAAAAAGATTTTTACGGAAACCGTATTGTACTTTTCGCCCCACTCTATCTCTCCAACTACTGTGTGAACGGGTGCACCTACTGTCCGTATCACCTGAAAAATAAACATATCGCGCGGAAAAAACTGAGCCAGGAGGAAATCCGCCGGGAGGTCATAGCCCTTCAGGACATGGGACATAAGCGTCTGGCTCTGGAAGCCGGTGAGGATCCGGTACACAATACCATGGACTATTACCTGGATTCCATACGCACTATCTACAGCATCAAACACAAAAACGGCGCCATCCGCCGTGTAAATATCAACATTGCCGCTACTACCGTGGATAATTACCGGCTGCTTAAGGAGGCGGAGGTAGGTACCTACATTTTATTCCAGGAGACTTACCACAAGGAGAGTTATCTTGAACTCCACCCCACAGGACCCAAACATGACTACAACTACCACACAGAGGCAATGGACCGGGCAATGGAGGGCGGTATCGACGATGTAGGAATCGGCGTCCTCTTCGGGCTGGACAAATACCGCTATGAATTCGCCGGACTTCTGATGCACGCAGAACACCTGGAGGCTGCTTTTGGGGTCGGCCCGCACACCGTCAGCGTTCCAAGGCTCCGCAATGCAGATGACATTGACGCAAGCGCATTTTCCAACGGTATTGATGACGACACCTTTGCTAAAATCGTGGCCTGCATCCGCATAGCAGTTCCCTATACAGGCATGATCATCTCCACCCGGGAGAGTCAGGCCACCCGAGAGCGCGTGCTCCATCTTGGCATTTCCCAGATCAGCGGCGGGTCAAAGACCAGTGTAGGCGGCTACTGTGAACCGGAACCGGAGGACAAACGATCTGAACAGTTTGACGTGATTGACAACCGGACACTGGATGAGGTTGTGCAGTGGCTGATGAAAATGGACTACATCCCAAGCTTCTGTACGGCCTGCTACCGTGAAGGACGAACCGGAGACCGGTTTATGTCCCTGTGCAAAAGCGGCCAGATCCAGAACTGCTGCCACCCCAACGCACTGATGACCCTGGAGGAATATCTGATGGACTATGCTTCCCCGGAGACGAAACGAATCGGCGATATCCTCATCGACAAGGAAGTCATGAACGTACCAAATAAAAAAGCACGGGCGGTCGTATTAGAAAATCTGAAATTAATCCGCGAGAATAATCGCAGAGATTTCCGCTTTTAAGTAAATTGGGGACGTAGTAAAGTTTAAATATGCTACGTCCCTAATTGCATTTTGACCTGTACCTTTTTGAACAATTTTATGATAGGAGAACTGTTATGAGCTTAAATACCACCCCCTCTGCCGAGCGTATCCACATCGGGATCTTCGGCAGGCGAAACGCCGGAAAATCCAGCCTGATCAATGCTTTAACCGGCCAAAACCTTGCCATTGTATCTGATGTAAGGGGTACTACCACCGACCCTGTCTTAAAGGCCATGGAACTTCTTCCTCTCGGACCGGCAGTGATGATCGACACACCCGGACTGGACGATACCGGTGATCTCGGCATGCTGCGGATCCAGAAAACCTTCCAGGTCTTGAACAAAACTGATATTGCCATCCTTGTCTTGGACAGCACGGCAGGCATCACAAAAGAGGATCTGGACATCCTTCGGAAGATCCGGCATAAGTCCATCCCCTATGTAGTAGTTTTTAATAAATGTGATCAGGCTGCCGACCACCCGGCGGTTGCTCGTAAAGCCGCCGATACTCTCGGCATTTCTTTGCAGCAGACTCTTTTTGTCAGCGCCTCCACCGGCGCCAACATCCACGAATTGAAGGAAAAGCTGGCTTCCCTTGTCCCTTCGGAGACATCCGGTCGCCGGATTATCGGGGATCTTGTACAGCCCGGGGACTTCGTCGTCCTGGTAGTGCCCATCGACAAGGCTGCACCAAAGGGCCGGCTGATTCTGCCCCAGCAGCAGACGATCCGCGATCTGCTGGATGCCGGCGCCGCGGCAATCGTCGTCAAAGAGACCGAATTAGAAAGCACCCTGGCTAACCTGGGAAAAAAACCTGCCCTTGTAGTCACCGACAGCCAGGTATTTTCACAGGTTGATGCTATTCTGCCAAAAAGTATCCCTCTGACCTCATTCTCCATCCTGTTTGCAAGATACAAAGGAGACCTCAGCACCGTCGTAGAGGGTGCAAATGCGCTGGACGCTTTGGAGGATCATGACACTGTCTTAATCTGCGAAGGCTGTACACATCACCGCCAGTGCGACGATATCGGCACTGTAAAGCTGCCCGGCTGGATCCTGGCGTACACCCAAAAACGGCTGCAGTTTGAATTCACCAGCGGGACCGAATTTCCGGCCGATCTCACAAAATACCGGCTGATCATCCACTGCGGAGGCTGCACCCTCAATGAGCGCGAGATGAAATACCGCCTCAAATGTGCTGCCGACGCCTCCGTCCCCATAACCAACTACGGAACTGCCATTGCCTTCCTGAAGGGGATCCTGCCCCGCAGCACCCAGGTTTTCACAGAAATTATATCTGCACCGTCCGTCTTTTCTACGGATACATTTTGCCAATAGGCATATTCCCGGAGCCATTGCAAAATAGACGAGTAACCTTCTATGGAGCAATGGCTCCTTTTTTTCCAGATAAAACAGAGCTATTACTCCGGTAGATGTTTTCATCTACTTTTGTAATAGCTCTGTTATCCCTTAATCCGCATTACTTGCTGCAATCTTCACTCTGCTCCACAGATCCCCCAGCATTTTCTTCGTATCCTCATTATAGACAAAGACCTCATCCTTCTCATAGCCTGTCCGTGGGATATAGGCATCGATTCCTTCGTAAACGCCCCCCTCTCCAAAGATATCATCCATAACCTCCTGGTTTGCCGAAGTATACCCTACATAACTGGAGTTATCAAAAGCACCCTCATAGTCACTGGCAAAATTTATAAATGCATGTGCCAGTTCCGGATTTCTGGCATTCTTAGGGATTACCATGGCATCTGACCACAGATTGGTCCCTTCTTCCGGCAGATAATACCCCATATCCTCGTTCTCATCCATCACATAGGTAGCATCCCCGGAATAAATCAGCCCGAGCGCTTTCCTTCCCTGCGCCATATTATCAATGATCTCATCCATGACAATCTCTGTCTCCATAGTCTCCACACATTGGGTCAGCCAGCCGTAGGCCTCAAGGATCTCCTTCTCGTTCGTCGTATTCATAGAATACCCTAATGCTTTCAGAGCCATCATAAAGGAATCGCGTTCGGAATCATACAGGTAGACATCTCCTTTAAACTTCTGATCCAGAAAAATGTTAAAGCCTTCCTTCTCCAAATCCTCGATATCCACTTTGTTCTTATCATATACAATCCCTACCGTTCCCCAAAAATACGGGACAGAATACTCATTATCCGGATCGTACGGCAATCCCTTCACATCCTCCGATATTTTATCGATACAATCCAGCCTGGAATGGTCAAGCTTCTGGAGCAGATCCTCCTCGAGAAGCCTCTGGATCATATAATCGCTGGGAACCAGAATATCATAAGACTCGCCGTTCGCTACTTTAATGTACATCTGTTCATTGGAATCAAAATTCTCCTGTACTACTGTAGCCCCTGTTTCTTCCTCAAAATCCCCGATAATATTCTCACCGGTATATTCCCCCCAATTGTACAGGTAAAGAGTCTCCCCTTCAAACGGACGGCTGGAAGAACTGCTGCCAAATTTTACAGCGCACACTACTGCAATCAGAGCCAGAGCCGTAACAGCCCCCGGAAGGATCCTCCTTTTCCCGATAACATCCTTTCTGCTCCGCCTTGCCGCCAGTACCGGCACAAGATTAATGATCAGAAGTACAGCAGCAATGATCACTACCATCAATGTTGAGATTGCATTGATACTCGGGTTCACGCGTTTACTCATTGTATATACAATAATACTTAAGTTCTTTACCCCGCCTCCTGTTACGAAATAGGAAATAATAAAATCATCCACTGACATGGTAAATGCAATCAGCGCTCCGGACACGATCCCCGGCGTGATCTGCGGTACGATCACCTTAATCAGCGCCTGCCACGGCGTCGCGCCGAGATCCATCGCCGCATCTGCAAGGTTGGGATCCAGCTGCTTCATCTTGGGCATAATGGAAAGCATTACATAAGGGATGCAGAACGCAATATGTGCAAGGAGCATGGTGATATACCCCTTCTGAACATTAAACGTGATAAATAACAGCATAAATCCGATCGCCGTCACAATCTCCGGGTTCATCATAGGCAGATTATTCACTTGCTCCATCAGGCTGCGCACAATCTTTTTCGATTTGCTAAGCCCGATTGCCGCAATCGTTCCCGCAGCCGTAGATATAAATGTTGCCAGAAGCGCCACACTGAATGTCGTATATAAAGCCTCCATCATATCATGGGAGTCCAGCATATGCTGATACCACCTCAGGGAAAATCCTGTAAAACTGGTCAGCGACTTACCATCATTGAAGGAGAAGATGATCATGTACAGAATCGGCAGATAGAAAAACACCAGCATCAGAATCATCAGTATCTTGCCAAAGGGCCTTTTCCCTTTCTTTCTCATGTCTACTCCTCCTTTCCGCCCTGATTGCGAAGCTCTGTCTTTTTCACAGCCATCATCAGGAGCATCATGATCATTGCCATAATCATAGAGACGGCACTTCCGAAGTTCCATTCTCCTACGGTAATGAACTGGTTCTCAATCATATTCCCAATCAGGAAAAATTGTCCTCCCCCCAACAGTTTTGGGATAAAAAATGAACTCACCGCCGGCAGAAAGACCAGTGTAATACCGTTAATAACCCCCGGCAGAGACAGCGGAAGCGTAATCCTCCGAAACGTCTGTGCCGGACTGGCTCCAAGATCCGCACTGGCCTCCAGCAGAGAATAATCCATCTTTGAGAGGGCTGTCTGCACCTGCAAAATCATAAACGGCAGGAAATTATATACCATTCCAAGGAGCACCGCCCCTTCTGTATACAAAAGCTTGGCATCCCCAAGGCCCACGAGATGTAAGACTTTCTGGATCATCCCGCCGTCACTCAGCATGCCGATCCAGGCATAAGTCCTTACAAGCATGTTGATCCATGTAGGAAGCGTGATACATAAGATAAGGGCATTCTGTACCTTCTCACTGCTCCTGGCAATAAAGTACGCCGCCGGATACCCCAGAAAAAGACAGATCACCGTCGTCTTCACTGCAATTACAAAAGAACGCCAGAGTATCAATAAAAAGTCCGGGTCGGTAAAAAACTTGATATAATGCTCCAGCGTAAAGGAAAACGGAATAATGCTGTTGCCCTGTTCCATAAAGGAATATACTGCAATTAATGCCATCGGCAGCACCAGCATCAAGACCGCCCATACAATATATGGCAGCGCCAGCTGCGAAAACCGCTTCATCAGTATCCCACCCTGGACATAACATGGATATCTTCCGGGAAGAATGTCAGGCCGACCTCCTGTCCTTCCTCTGAATAATCCGTCGTATGTATCATAAACTCACGTCCGGTTGTGGAGAATGTAATCTGATAGATACCTTCCTTTACATCCTCCGCCTCAAAATCATAGTCCACGCTGATATCAATGCTCTGATCCTCATCGCTCAGCTTCCAGCCCTGGGCGTTGGCCCAGGTCTTAAGATCCGTATCGAGCGCCTGGGATTCTATGATCTCATCCACCGTCTTAATGAAATTAAATGCCATGATTGCTTCATTTGCCTTCTCGTTCTTTACGAACGGCTGATCTACAACGAAGATCATACATTCAATGCTTGTCCCGTTTGACGTTGTAAAAGTAACCGGATACTGTCCCTCTTCCTCGGACAGCTCATACTCTACCTTTGCGATGGAGACGTACTCATCACTCTCAACCTCCCATGCCTGTGCATTTGCAAGTGCTATGATCTCTTTATCATCCATATCCTTCACATCATCTACATCGACATAAAAATTGTTGGCGCTGATTTTTTCTTTTCCGTCTTCACTGGTCACATCATGATCCCGGATCACCCTCATATTTACCGTCACACTGGTACCGGGCACAGTCTCAACCATAATCTCATAGTGGACGCCTTTAAAAAGCACGCTGAGCACCTCGCCTGTCATCTTACCGTCCTTTACATCTACGATGTCGATATCCTCCGGACGTATCACCACATCTACTTTCTCATTCTCTTTGAATCCGAAATCTACACAGTCAAATGTAATGTCATCAAAACGAACCTTATAATCCTCCAGCATTGTCCCCTGCAATATATTACTCTCGCCGATAAAGTTAGCTACAAAACGGTTTGCCGGCTCATTATAAATGTCCTGAGGAGTGCCTACCTGCTGAATTTCCCCGTTCTTCATTACAACAATCTTGTCCGACATCGTGAGGGCTTCCTCCTGGTCATGGGTGACAAAAATAAAGGTAATACCGACTTCCTGCTGGATTCTCTTCAATTCGTACTGCATTTCCTTTCTGAGCTTCAGATCCAGGGCCGCCAGCGGCTCGTCCAGCAGCAGTACCTTCGGTTCATTTACAAGCGCCCTCGCAATGGCTACCCGCTGCTGCTGACCTCCGGACAGCAGTGTCGTATTTTTATCTTCATAACCTTCCAGGCCGATCAGCCTCAGCATCTTCATAACCTTCTGGTCAATAATATCTTTGCTTATTTTCTTGATCTTCAGCCCAAATGCGATATTCTCATATACACTTAAATGTGGAAACAATGCATATTTCTGAAATACTGTGTTCAGCTCCCTCTCGTATGGGGGCTTGCTGCTGATCTCCTCCCCGTTGAAGATGACTTTTCCCTCATCTGCATCCAGAAATCCGCCGAGAATACGAAGCAGCGTCGTTTTTCCGCATCCGCTGGGACCAAGCAGTGTCACAAACTCATTTTCGTAAATATCAAGATTAATTCCCTTCAGGACAATCTGTCCGTCAAAGCTTTTTACAATGTCACGAAATTCAATAATTTTCTTTTCGTTCATCTTACATCCCCTTTCCGTATTTTATAGATATCTATACTTTCAGTCCTGCCATCACGGCCCCGATGGGCGCCGCGATCGTGAGTTCTGCACGGACTTCTTTTGCCGTGTCAGTTTTATTGATAACCACCAGATGTTTTCCCTGGAAATAGTCAATGAAACCTGCCGCAGGATATACCACCAGGGATGTTCCTCCGATAATCAGCGTATCTGCTTCGCTGATATCCTGTATACTATGGCTGATGATATCCGGATCCAGCCCCTCCTCATACAGGACCACATCCGGCTTGATCAGGCCGCCGCACTCACATCTGGGAACACCCTGTGACTCTTTTACGTAAGCCGCGTCATAAAATTTCCCGCATTTTGTGCAGTAATTACGGTGGATACTCCCATGCAGCTCCCACACTTTCCCGCTTCCTGCCGCCTGGTGAAGCCCGTCAATATTCTGGGTAATGACTGACTTAAGCTTCCCTGCCTTTTCAAGCTGAGCCAGCTTAAGATGTGCTGCATTCGGCTCTGCACCGAGGAACATCATTTTACTTTTATAAAATTCATAAAAGGCCTCTGTATTCTGCTGAAAAAAGCTGTGGCTTACAATCTGCTCCGGAGAATATCTGTATTGCTGCCGGTATAGTCCGTCAGCGCTCCTGAAATCAGGGATATTGCTTTCTGTAGACACTCCCGCGCCCCCGAAAAACACAATATTCTCACTGTCATCAATGATTTTCTGCAGGCTTTCTGTTTCAATTTCATACATAAGACATACCTCCTGTTCAAGTCTGTGCCGTCGAAATCAAAGGCTGCGTTTTTGTCCGCTGGTCTTTCGGTTCACAACGCCATTGCATTATAGTATAACACAGGTGACTGTGTCAGGGATAGATGTTATAATAAATAGTTGAAGGAAAATATTATAGAAAGAAATGGAGACTTTAAGCTATGAAATTAATGATCGCATCGGACATCCATGGTTCCGCGTATTATTGCCGGAAAATGATCGACGCATACAAAAACGAACAGGCTGACCGGCTCTTACTTTTAGGGGACCTCCTCTACCACGGGCCGAGAAACGATCTCCCCAGAGATTATAATCCCAGAGAGGTCATTGCCATACTCAACCCACTCAGGCAGGAACTCCTCTGCGTCCGTGGAAACTGTGACACCGAGGTTGACCAGATGGTGCTGGAATTTCCTATCCTTGCCGACTACTGCCTGCTGGAACTTCACGGGCATACAATTTTTGCAGCCCACGGACATAACTATAATCCCCAGACTCTGCCCATGTTAAAAGACGGGGATATATTGCTGAATGGACACACCCATATTCCGGCAAATCAGAAAATGGGGCATTTTACGTATATGAATCCCGGCTCCATATCCATTCCGAAGGAGGGCTCTGCCCACGGATATATGATCTGTGACGATGAGTTTCTATGGAAGGATCTGGATGGTAATATCCTCGCTGTCTGACGGGATGTCCGCAGGAATGCAGGGGACTGAGCACCTCCGGGTATATATGCCCTACCCCTGCCATTTCGCAATTACTTCCAGAAACTGTTCCCCGTATTTTTCAAGCTTATACTCCCCTACTCCACTGAGCGTCAGCATCTCATCCTCATTCCACGGCCTGACAGAACTCATCAATGCAAGAGTCTTATCAGAAAATACAATATACGGCGGCACTTTCTCTCTGGCTGCAATCTCTTTACGCAGTCTTCGCAGTGCATCAAAAAGCCTTGCATCCTTCTCCGAGAGTGCCGAGGCTGCTCCTGTTTTGCTCTTCTTTCCCTTTTTTCCTGCCCTTCCGTCTGATCCCCGCAGTTCCTTTTCACTCTTCTCTCTGGCAAGCTTTATAATCAGCCTTTCTCCACTCTCCAGAAATTCTTCGGCTTTCCGGTTCACTTTTACTACAGGATACTCTTCTCCTGAAAGATCCAGACAGCCTCTAAATTGAAGTTCCTGAAAAATCTGCCGCAGCCTTAGCGTCGTAACATGGCCAAGCCGTCCGTACTCCGGATTCCGATCCAGTTTCCTTGCACGAATCCTCTGGTTGTCAGCTCCTCTTAATATATCAATCAGAATCGTGATTCCATAGTTCATCGGGTTCCCTTTGACACACCGTATCATAGACACCGCCTCACCGGTAATATCCACTTCCTCAAACTGCGTCATACAATTCAGGCAGTTCCCGCAGTAGCCCGCGCTGTCCTGCCCGAAATATTTCAGGATATAATTTCTTAAGCACTCTGACGTAAAGCAGTAAAACGTCATCTGCTGAAGACGCCACAGATCCCTGTTCTTAACAAGTTCACGAGTGACATCGTCCAGTTCTTCATTGTCCTTATTGTTCTCTATGAAAAACCGGTTCGTCCTTACATCCATAGGCTCATAATACAGAATACATTCCGAACTTTCCCCGTCTCTTCCTGCCCTTCCCGCCTCCTGGTAATAGCTTTCCATATTTTTCGGCATATTGTAGTGGACTACAAAACGCACATCCGGCTTGTCGATCCCCATTCCGAAGGCATTGGTAGCCACCATGATCTGGCGCCTGTCATAGATAAAATCATCCTGGTTTTCACGGCGCTCTTCATCTGTAAGCCCTGCATGATATCTTGTCACAGAAAAGCCTTCGCTTCTTAATTTATAGCAGATGTCCTCTACATTTTTTCTCGTCAGGCAATAGATAATCCCGCTGATCGCGGGGCTCTCTTTTTCCTTCGCTTTCAGATACCTGAGCAGCTCCTTATATTTGTCTGCCGGCTTTCTCACCGCAAAATACAGATTGCTCCGGTCAAATCCTGTACTCAGGACATACGGGTCTCGCAATGCCAGGATATCCAGGATATCATCCCGTACATCCTCTGTCGCCGTCGCAGTATATGCCCCCACGACAGGACGGTACGGGAGTTTTCCAAGAAAGTCCAATATTTTTAAATAGCTGGGCCTGAAATCCTGACCCCATTGTGAAACACAATGAGCCTCGTCAACCGCAAGAAATGAAATCCTGACATTCCCGGACAATGCAAAATTCAAAAATCCTTCCGTCTCCAGCCTTTCCGGAGCCACATATATGATTTTATACCGTCCTTCCCTTGCAAGCTCAAGAGCCTTCAGATATTGTCCCATACTCAGCGAGCTGTTGAGATACGCTGCATGGACTCCGGCCTGGTTCAGAGCCCCGACCTGATCCTTCATCAGGGAGATCAAAGGAGAAATGACCAATGTAATGCCTTCCATCATAAGGGCCGGAATCTGAAAGCACATGGATTTCCCTGCTCCTGTAGGCATAATTCCAAGGACATCTCTGCCATTCAGCACCGAAACTATCAATGCCTGCTGCCCCTGCCTGAAATCATCGTAACCAAAATATTTTTTTAATAGTTCTCTTGCTTCTTTCATCTTTTGTGTGTCTTCAATCACCAAATAAATACCTCTTTATGCTTTTTATTTTTGACTACTTATTTAAATTCCGATATACTAATTAAAAATCAATAAAAGGAGAATCACAGATATGAACATAAACCAGATTGCCATGATACAAAAACTAAAAACATCTATGGATACCTTCCGAAACAATCATCCCAAATTTCCGCTTTTTCTGGACGCCGTATCCAAAGACGCTCTTATGGAAGGAACCATTATCGAAATAACCGTAACTACTCCACAGGGGAAAAATTACTGTACCAATGTAAAATTAAAACCAGAAGATATGGAACTGATGGAATCTTTCAAAAATATGAAATAAAATAAGCGCCGCAAAGCATCCGCGAAAAGTTCTGCTGCTTTTGCGGCTTTTATTTTATAAGTTCTTCCCGCAGATATCCTTCAGGCAGCATTTATCACAAAAAGGACTGGTCCGGGCCGTGCAGACATCACGTCCATGGTACACCAGACGATGGCAGAAATCGCTCCCCTCCTCGGGAGGAATAATCTTCCACAGCGCCATCTCTACTTTTTTAGGCTCTTTGATGCCGTCTACCAGACCGATTCTGTTTACCAGCCGGATACAATGTGTATCTGTCACGATGGCCGGTTCCCCAAAGACGTCTCCCATGATCAGATTAGCACTTTTTCTTCCGACCCCCGGCAATTTCAATAATGCATTGAAATCCTTAGGAATCTTTCCGTCATATGTTTCCTTCAGCTGTTTCATACAGGCGCTGATATCTCTTGCTTTGCTTTTTCCAAGCCCGCACGGCCTTACAATTGCCTCAATATCCTCCACATCTGCCTCTGCCAGCGCCTCTACGCTCGGATACTTTTCATAAAGACCTTCCACAACAACATTTACCCGCGCATCCGTACACTGGGCTGCAAGCCTGACGCTGACAAGAAGCTTCCAGGCCTCATCATAATCCAGCGTACAGCCTGCATCCGGGTATTCTGCCTTCAAACGCTTAATTACTTCTAATGCTAATTTTTCTTTTGTCATTTTACTACCTGCCTTCACTGAGTTTTACTTTGATATAATTATGGTGCACTGCCTTCAGATACTTTCCGAACACATCTGCGGTGCGAAGCTTTAAACTGGATGTATTGACGCACGGATGACATCCGAAATATTCTGCCTCAAGAAGCTCCTCATCTACTACCAGCTGCACCCGGTTCTCCGGATCAAAGATCAGCCCCATGACCGTTGCCGACCCGGGTGTCACATTCAGATATTCCTCCATATCCTCCCCCGAAGCAAAAGACAGCCTGGACGTCGGGATCTGCTTTGACAGTTCCTTCGTCTGCAAGGTTTTACTTCCCGGCAGAAGCAGCAGATAATAAGCCGTTTTCTGCCGGTTGCACAAAAACAGATTTTTACAGATCTCAATTCCCAGCGTCCGGTCTGCCTCCTCGCACGCTGCGATCGTCCGGACAGCCTCATGATCCACTCTCTCATATGAGATTTCCAGTTCATCCAGCAGATCATAAACTGCAGTCTCTTTCTGGCACCGCCCTTCTTCATGCTCCGGACGTCCTTTATACAAAACCATTTTTACACATTTCTCCTTTCAGGCAAACAGTTAATTTGGGAACGAGGGCTTTTTTAAGCCCTTCCGTCCCCAAATAATCTTTTCTACATATTCAGTCTCTCTGCTACTTCCTGTCCTGCCGGGCTGCCTGCTACACCGCCGATACCGGTCTCTCTCAGAGATACGTCCATCTTATCTCCGACCTCCTTCATAGCGTCAATCACCTGGTCTGCCGGAATCTTGCTCGTAATCCCTGCCAGCGCCATATCTGCGGCTGCCAGTGCATTTACTGCACCTCCTACATTCCTTTTCACACAGGGCACCTCCACCAGGCCTGCTACAGGATCACACACAAGACCCATCAGGTTCTTAAGAGCCATTGCACATGCATGGCCGATCACATTTGCATCCGCCCCTTTAATATGGCAGATTGCCCCCGCCGCCATGCCGGAACCGGAACCAACCTCCGCCTGGCATCCTCCGGATGCTCCTGCAAGATATGCACGGTTCGCAATAATCTGGCCAAGACCGGCTGCTACATACATGGACTGGATCATAATCTCTTCAGGCACCTTATATTCCCTGTAATATGTAACCAGAACTGCAGGGAGCACTCCGCACGCCCCTGCCGTCGGAGCTGCAACAATACGTTTCATGCAGGCATTATTACATCCCATCTTTAACGCATTGGACATTACCTTTGCCATAAAGTCTCCGCACAATGTATCCCCGGCCTGCCGGTATGCATCCATCAGTCCGCCTTCTTTCCCTACCAGGCCGCTTGTAGATACAAGATCAGGTTCATAAGCATCCAGGTTATTCAGCATAGAATTCCACATATATTCCATCTGTTTCCAGGAGGCCTCCTCTGTCACGCCTCTTTCGTCAGCATCTTCAAGCTGAACTGCCTTCCAGAAGGGAATCCCTTCTTTTTCGCATCTTACACATGCCTCTTCCATTGATTGATATGACATACGCCTTTATAACCTCCACTTCTTACTCTGTTCCATTTGGATTCAGGAATTTTACCCGGATGATCCCCGGTTTACTCTCCAGATCGTCAATCGCTTTCTGCGGAACCACCTGATCCGTCTCTACTACCATTACCGCTGAGCCGCCCCTTTTATCCCGGAACACCTGCATTGTGGCAATATTGATGGATGCGTCTGTAAGTGCTGCCGATACATCCATGATCCTGCCCGGCTCGTCCACATTACGGATAATCAATGTATAACTCTCTCCGCTGAAATTCACATCAATCCCATCCAGCTTGCACACCTTGATTCTTCCTCCGCCGATCGAATGGGCCTGGATCTTCATGACCGGGACACCTGCTGCTTCCATTACTACCTGGGCTGTATTGGGGTGCGCCTCTTTGATATCCTTGTTTGAAATTGTAAATTCCATTCCCTCTTCATCTGCGATCTCAAAGCTGTGGGGAATACGCATGTCATCCGGCAGCATCCCCAAAAGTCCTGCGATCAGCGCTTTGTCAGTCCCATGCCCCTTCCCCGTGGCAGCAAAGGAACCGTGAAGGTACACTGTTGCTTTTTCAGGCTGTCTTCCAAAGAGCTGTCTGGCGATTAACCCGATCCGGGCTGCCCCTGCCGTGTGGGAACTGGACGGGCCTACCATAACTGGTCCTAAAATGTCAAATATGTTTCCCATTTCTTTACCCTCTCTTTTTCTTTTTTTGACACATATCTATTTCTATTATACTTATGTTTTCCGCGGTTTACAACTCTAATTTGCCCGTCTTTCCCCTACACCAAATCAGACAGGAATGCATACTATACTGTAACTGATTTTATAAAGAAAGAGTAATGATTATGTACCTTATAATACCCATTATCATATTTGTTCTTATCGTACTCTCATTCCTGTTCTGCTTCCGCCGGAAATGTATTATAAAGAAGATCCGATGTATGTCTCCTATAGATAAAATGAACCGGCTCAACCGTCTGACCGGCCCTTTTGGTTTTCAGTATATACTATCCCAGGATATGTTCACTTCCTGCCTGACTGCATGGCAGAGAGAGTACGGGTATTGCGGACTCTATGATAAGAGCGCCCCTCATTTTAATATTGTTTTTGACTGTGAACCCATTTATTTTGACTATCACGGCTGTACCTGGCTGATTGAGTTCTGGAAAGGACAATACGGAATAAATATGGGCGCTGAGATCGGCATCTACAAAGCCGACCGCCTGCTTTCAGAGTATGAACGTTCCTCCGCCCTGTTTCACAGCGTCAGAGATGATGAACTTCCGGAATTTGCACTGACTTTATTAAAGGATGGAAATACCTGCCTGCAGATATGCAGAGAACACTGGTGGCTGACCGCATTTTCCATGGGGAATTACGCAGAGCCGGAACAGCTGTGTGTAAAATACAGTATCTCCTTCCCTACTGTGAGTATGTGCGATGCTTTTGTCGAGGGCCTGCTGAATGCGGGTTATGACCGGAAATATATTTCCGTATGCGCCGCGGCTGTTTCCTTTACCTTTGATACTCCGCTTACCAACCGCCCGTCTCTGCCCCGTCTGCTTTTATGCGCCTTTGCCCAGTGGAAGAACCGACTGTTTTTAAAGCTTTACAAGTGGGCGACAAGGCCCTTCTGCTTTACACTTGACCGATTACTATATTTGTATGAATATATGCCTTTCGCATTCCGTCATATGGTACGCGTACGGAATATTAAAAAGAAAAGAAGGAAAAAAAGGAAGTAATTTTTATGAGTATTCAAACCCGCCTGAACCGGGCTTTTGAAAATGTTCCGGTCCTGCCTCTTTCTGCTGACTCCAGATACATTCTAGTCAGCGACTGCCACCGCGGAACCGGAACCTCCTCGGATAATTTTTTAAAAAATCAGAATCTATATTTTGCAGCAATGCAACATTATTATGACCATTCTTTCACCTGTATTGAACTGGGAGACGGAGATGAACTGTGGGAAAACCGCTCACTTGACCAGATTAAGCAAATCCATAATAATGCCTTCTGGCTGCTGTCAAAGTTCTACGAGCAAAACAGACTGTATATGATCTACGGAAATCACGATATGGTTAAAAAGCAGCCTTCTTTTGCTGCCTCCTACTACAACACATATCCCTGCAGCACATGTCATGAAGAAGAATTGTTCCCCGGAATCATATTTTATTCCGGAATTATATTAAGTGATTGTCAGGGAAAAAAGGATATTTATCTTACACATGGGCATCAAGCCGATTTTTTCAATAGTATACTATGGAAATTCTCCCGGTTTCTTGTGCGATATCTGTGGCAGCCTCTTGAAAACATCGGGTTTCTCGACCCTACCAGCGCCGCTAAAAATAACAGCAAGAAAAAGCGTATTGAATATGAGTTGTCCTCCTGGGCAGAACAAAAGGACTGTATTCTGATCACCGGCCACACTCATCGGCCCATGCTCGGCAGTGCAGGTTCACCCTATTTTAACACCGGGAGCTGTGTACATCCCCGCTGTATCACATGTATCGAGATTATCCACCGATGCCTGACCCTTGTAAAATGGTCTCTGTCTACACGCCCCAACAAATCTCTGTATGTCAGCCGGGAGGTACTTGCCGGCCCCATCTGTGCAGATGAATTTTCAAAGAAAATCGATACATTATCTTTTTACTGATTAATTATATACGTGACTCTAACAGTATATCACCAAATTCACTGACGACTTTCGACACATCACGACACTCGCCATTGATTATATTTACCAAAAAGCATATACTAATATTTAGTTAGATTGTATAAAATCTACAAACGAGGAGGGCATATCATGAACGAAACACAAAACACAAACGCTGGTGCAACAGCAAACGCTTATCCTGGAAACAATCCCCCGCCAGGGGAATTCCAGAATTTTGGCAGCACAATTCCCCCCAAGGGGCCGAAAAGAAAAAAAGGGCTCCTGATAGGCGGGGTAATCCTTGTGATCCTTGCACTGATCACCGGCATAACCCTTTACCTGAAGCATAAGGAAAAGGTGGAGCGGGAAGAGGCACTGCGGCAGAAAATTGCACAGCAGGAAGCAGAAAAGGCCGAGATTGAATCCTACAATTCTTTTATCACTGACCTGAATCTGCTTTATTCCACTTCATTTTCCGGGGCAAGTGAGGCAGAATCCGTATGCGTTTTGGTTCTGAACGTGTGGAAGGATTCCATATTTGAAACCCCGTCTGCCGAGACAGAAAAATACGTTTCAGGGGCAGCCGATTTCAACGAGGCAATACAGCGGGTATATGCAGATGCTGAAATACAGGAAAAAGTAACATCCATACGGAAAACACAGGATAAAGTAGACACTTACATCCAAAACCTGCAGTCCTGTCCTGCGGAACTGAGCAAAGCTTACGATGTTGCGTTAGAGCTGAACGCTGCTTTTAACGGATTGACCGACCTGGCCTTGTCGCCGGAGGGGAATTACACATCATTCGGTACTGCAAAAAAAGACAAGACAGATGCGTATATCGCATCCTATAAGACGATGGAGGCGGTCATTCCCGGGAAAAAGCCGGTTCCTTTGTACGATGCAAACGGGAATTCTATTGACGATATGTTTGCTTTTGATATTTATTTAAATCAGTCCGGCGATCAACTGCCTGAGACCGTGGATAGCAAATTAGCCACTGCCGGCTTCTACCGAGATACCGCGACAATATGCGGTACAGAAGGAGATCTCGATTATAACGAACTGAACGGGCGGATCTTTTACATATCGTGGAAAACAGAAAATCCGAATGAAACGCTTACAGGCGACATCTTAAATGGACTTAGGGCCAAATACGGCAAAGAAGACAGCCAGCAGGATAACATCTACAGCTGGAATAAAGATTCTACCTGCATGGTATCGTTGGAAGAAGAGGACGACGAGGTAAAAGTATCCTGGTTAAGTTCTCCATAAGACATCTTCTCTGTACAGCCTTATGTATGAAAAGTAAAACGGGAATCCTTCATCACAAGGATTCCCGTTTTCATATAAGAAGTGCGGAGAAAGGGACTTGAACCCTCACAGGATAACTCCCACTAGAACCTGAATCTAGCGCGTCTGCCATTCCGCCATCTCCGCTGACAAATGATATTTTATCACAGAATATCACATTTGGCAAATACTTTTTTTCTTTTTCCGCACTTTTTTTCGTAACAGTTCAGACATAGGCAATATAACGTGTGAATCATGCTTGCATGAATGAACACGTTATATTGCCTATGAGCGGAGCGCCTGATTATGAGCAAAAAGAGTTGCAAAGCAACGAAAAGCACGTATGTGCGGTTTTGCGAATGGCGTAGGCTGAACTGTTATCTTTTTTCTTTCTGCATTCATCTGCCCCGCGCAGCCCTGCAGCCGAAAAAGCTCCTTTTATCTGTGTACCTCGATTCCATTCACTTCCAGATGGTCGTCAATAGCAATCACCAGGCAGCGCCTTCCGTCAATCTCCCTCGTCTCTACGAGGTCTGACCGTTCCGGGTTTACCTTTACAATCACATCCGGCGTCTCAATCTGAAATGTCCTGGTGCTGGCAATGTTAGATGCAAGAAGAGTCTTCTTCTCTCCCATCATCTCCTCAAATCCCTGATCAAAAGTTTCCATCTTCTCCTTCGGCACACCGCTTCTTTCCAGAAGCCTTTTCATATCAGGCCTCGCAAGTTCCAGAGGATCCGGAGAATCACTGGCTTCCTCGATCATTTCATTTAGATTGTCATGGATACTGCGAACCACCTCATAATCACATGCCTCTCCCAGCGTATCACTGATGATTGCCTGAAACGTGGTCTTCTGATCCTTCGCGGTAAGAGGAATCTGGCTTCCAAGCACGTTTGCAATAAAATCAGACTGCAGCTCCTCCGGTTTTTTGGAGTAGTACAGAATGTTGTGCACGTCGCTGGAGCGGTCATTAAATGCAGGGAATAAGAATCCCATTGCCGGAGCCTCCACGAACCAGTCCCGGATGCGGTCCTCGATATTATTGGTCTCCACATTGTATGTAAGCCCTGCCTTTGTAAGATTCACCGGGCATATACTGCACAGGATGTGCTCATACACAGCCTCCGACGCATCAAACATCTCCAGGCCGTCCGTAGATCTCCCCGGCACGTCGTAAACCGAATGAATCAGGATGATATAATAGTTTTCCGCATAGACATAATTTTCAATTACCCTATTATAAAACTCCTCGATCAGCAGGTCGTCCTCCAGCCTGCTGGACTTAAGCTTCATGAGAAACTCCTGGGTGCCCCCCGGCATCTCCTGTTCTGTGGGAAATTCCATATTCATCAGGTTCTTGCCCAGAGTTCCCGACAATGTATGCCGGAAAATGTCAAAATACTTAAAAGCTTCCTCCTCCGGCATGGACAGAAATGCCCTCTTGATCTCTGTCTTTTTTTCCTTCTCGTGATCCACATAGCAGCCGCAGATACGTGTAATTGCACAGTTTTCAGGAGTGAACTGCTTGCGGATCTCCAAAACCTCTTTCTTATTCATGAACTATACCCCGCCAATCTTTTCTTATCTTGAGCATTTAAACAGAAGTTCTTCCCATCTCCGGTCCACTTCCTTCTGGAACTCCTCAATCAAATACTCGTTCTCTTTTTTAAACATATGTTTAAATCTGCCCTGCGGCCTTAAGAACTCCTCGATCGGTAGTTTCTTTTTCGGCTCATAATTCAGGATCCATTTTCCCTCTGCCACCTCAAATAACGGCCAGTAACAGGTCTCAACACCAAGTTTGCAGATTTCCATAATATCCGGCGTCGCATACCTCCATCCACGCGGGCAGGGCGCCATGATATTGAGGAATGCAGCCCCCGGCGTATAGATGGCTTTCTCCGATTTTATATGAAGATCTTTAAAATTCTGCACAAACGTGGTCTGAGCCACATACGGCACATCGTGGGCAGCGATCACGGCGGCCAGATCCTTACGGTTCTGAGGCTTGCCGCTGCTGCAAGAGCCCACCGGCGTAGTCGTCGTGTCCGCGTACATCGGCGTTGCAGAAGAACGCTGGATACCCGTATTCATATATGCGCCGTTATCATAGCATACATAGACCATGTCATGATTCCGCTCCATAGCGCCGGACAGGGACTGAAAACCAATGTCGTAAGTGCCGCCGTCCCCGCCAAAGGTAATGAATTTGTAGGTCTCGTCTAATTTTCCTTTTCTTTTCAGCGCTTTATAAGCGCCCTCCACACCGCTTAACGTAGCCCCTGCATTCTCAAATGCATTATGGATATAGCTGTCCTCCCAGGCCGTATACGGATAGGTAAATGTCGATACCTCCAGACAGCCCGTGGCATTGCCGATCACTGCCTTATCCCCCTCCCGGAGCCCGCGCAGGACATTCCTTACTGCAATAGTCCCTCCGCAGCCGGCGCACATCCGGTGCCCCGGTGCAAGACGCTCTGGTTTGTTCATTGTCTCTTTAAAATTATAGCTCATCTTTCGCGCCCTCCCTATTCTCTAATTCCCAGATACCGGTAAGTCTCACCTGCGGCATGATCCTGTATCATCTGCTTTAAGGCGGCAAATACATCTTCCATATCTTCGACGCGCACGTCCCGTCCTCCAAGGCCATAGACATAATTCACCGGAAGGGCATCTGACCGGAAACGGTATAAGGCTGACATGATGTCGGCTCCCAGCGGTCCTCCCTGATTGGAATATCCTTCTGCCCTGTCCATAACAGCGACTGCTTTTACGCCCTTTAAAGCCTCTGCAATCTCTTCTGCCGGAAACGGACGGAACAGCCGGATCTTAAGCAGGCCCACCTTCTCACCGTCTGCCCGCAGCTTATCAACGGCATCCTTCGTCGTACCTGCAGCAGAGCCGATCATAACCACGGCACGCTCGGCATCTTCCAGGCAATATTCCTCAAACAATCCGTACTCTCTTCCGGAAAGAGCCGCAAATTCCTTTGCCACATCCTTCACCACCTGCACGGCATGTTTCATACCCTCTGCCTGGGCACGTTTTGCCTCCATATAATAATCTGTAATCGCATACGGCCCTACTGCCATCGGACAATCCGGATTCAGCAGATAATTCTCCGGCTCATATTCCCCTACAAACTCTTTTACTTCCTCATCCTCAAGCAGTTCTATATTCTCTACCGCATGGCTGGTAATAAATCCGTCCTGGCAGATCATGATCGGAAGTCTTACATCCTTGTGTTCAGAGATCCGATAGGCCTGTACCATATTGTCATAGGCCTCCTGATTATTCTCTGCATACATCTGGATCCACCCGGAATCTCTCGCCCCCATACTGTCAGAGTGGTCGCAGTTAATATTGATGGGGCCCGACAGGGCACGGTTCACAAGCGCCAGCGCCAGCGGAAGCCTGTTGGACGCCGCTATGTATAATTCCTCCCACATATAGGCAAGTCCGCAGGAGGAAGTAGCCGTAAGGCTTCTTGCACCGGCGGCAGAGGCGCCGATCGCCGCACTCATAGAACTGTGTTCGCTTTCCACGGGGATAAATTCTGTGTCAACCTGTCCATTTGCCACATAAGAGGCAAAATACTGCGGGATCTCTGTTGACGGCGTGATCGGAAAGGCCGGAAATACATCCGGGTTAATCTGTCTCAAAGCGATTGCAACTGCTTCGTTCCCTGATAAGCGTTCTCTTTTTCCCATATTATTCCACTCCTTCCATCGTAATCGCACCGAACGGGCATGCTTTCACACAGATGCCGCATCCCTTGCAGTGATCATAGTCAAACTCCATTCTTTTCATATCCTTCACCGGAATACAGCTGTCCGGGCACACCGGGACGCACAGCAGGCACTGTCTGCATTTATCCTCAATAAATTCCGGTTTCGTCTCAGACCATTCCCCGGTATGAAACTCTCTGGACGTACCTGCCGCCGCAATCACCATGCCTTCCGTCAGATCCTTCCAGTTCGCCTTTACTCCTAATCTGCTGATATCTGTAGCCATTAGTGCACCTCCTTAAACGCCATCTCAAGCGCCTTCATATTACCGTCGATTACTTCCGGCTTGCTGGCAAATTTATGCATAAAAGAAGCCTTCATCTCTTTCAGGAAGGTTTCTTCATCCATAATACCTGCTACTTTTACAATTGCCGCAAGAAGGGGAGTATTCGGAAAATATTTCCCCATTGCTTCCATAGACACTTTATGTGCATCAATAATATATACCTCACCCTCATAACCCCTCAGATGCGGAAGGATCTCTTCCTTTGTACGCTGTGTATTGACCAGGATGGCGCCGTCCTTTTTCAGTCCGCCGGTCACATCCACTGCCTCTAGGAGAGACTCATCCACAACGACCACATACTGTGGATCGTAAATATTAGAATGTACCCGGATTTTTACATCACTGATCCGATTGTACGCCGTGATCGGCGCACCCATACGCTCCGGCCCGTATTCCGGAAAGCCCTGTACATATTTCCCCGTCTGAAATGCTACATCTGCCAGCAACAGTGCGGCCGTCTTGGCCCCCTGGCCGCCACGGCCATGCCATCTGATTTCTGTAAGATTACTCATCCTTTGTCTTTCCTTTCTTTATCACATTTGAACTGTATTATACTGTAGATGAACACAAATGTCCAGAGCGCACTCTGTTTTTGTTTTACATATCTTTTTCTTCCGTCCGCGTCACAATAAAAATAATTTCTTTTTCGGCGGCAAGAGACACGCCCAGAAACTTCCTGGCACTCTCCATCCCTGTCCCCTTTGCATGGATTACTGTACCTCCTCCGGCACCGGCGCTCCTTGCCGCATCCATAACTACATCGATAATCCCCTGATTTGCAAAGGCCCCGGCAGCTCATATCTTGTCCCCTTCAATGTCGTCTCCTCATCTTTCTCATATTCATGATCCTGAATAAAGTACCGGAGTACCTTCTTCCCCCGATGCTGCCCAGGGGAACGGTAAATGCAATTCCGGTGCCGGGGACATCGATCTGCATCCGTATGATCAGTCCGGGTTTAATCTGTCTCCACATATCATCTGTAACTATAGAAATACAGAGCATCTTCTCAGAGGCTTCCAGCCCGACTCATATCCCTTCCCTCTTTGCAGCTCAATAATATCATAGTCTCCCAGCTCCTCCAGAGGTATCACCGAAGCCTCCACGGGCACCTCATCGACTGCTTCTGTCTTTCTGTCCCGGATACTGTAAACAGCTCCCAAAGCCTCCATGCCTATCAGGGGTGTCATGGCAACCATGGCGGCTACAAGAAAGAGCCCGACCCCCGCGGCCACTGCAAAGATCAAGGTGTAGTTGGGAACAGCAGGAACCTGCTCTGCCAGCACCTGCAGATCCGGCTCCGATACGGTAATAATAAAGCCCAGCACAAAGCAAAAAAAGGCCACAATCCCCACATGTGACGTCTGAGTCATCTTAGTACCGATACGTTCTCCCATAGGCGTCATGGCTATCTCGGCGCCCAGAGTAAAAAACATCATCCCTACGATCAAAAGCACCGCGCCAATAATAAAAGCCATCAGGATACCGGGCGGAACCGGCGCTATTGTAAAACACAGCAAAAGCACGATTCCGATAATCGGTAATACAGCTCCTAATGACTCTTGTAATTTTTCTAATAATTTTGTCTGGTATAATCTCAATAGAATCGCTTCCTTTTATTTTATTTCATACAGAACCCCTGCACATACTCTCAGCGAACAAAAGGATACACTGAGGGTAACCAGAAAGCAATCCCCGAAAACGTTCCGCTCTTTTGCAACGACACCTTCCGCAGACAAAGGATCCGAAACAATTATACCATGGATAAATAAAATTTATCTATAAAAATTTTTTAAGTTCTTCCGCAAAATGCTCTTCGCATTTTACAATCTTTTTGGCAAGAGAAATGCTTTCCCGGGACGCCTCCGGGTATTTATTCATTTTCTCTGTGATGGACTGGACCCCCATGCTGCAGCCGTCCATAAGGATCTTCGCAATCTGCGTATTATCGTCCTTAAGCATCAGTTTCATTTCCGTAGTAAGCCAGGACGCCGCGCTTGCCAGCACATCCGGCTTTTCTTCTCTCTGTCCGCATGCTGCCAGAAGCCTGCCCGATTCATCCTCCATTTCCTCATGCTTCTTTTTTGCCTCAGTCAGCAGTTTCTTCAGATTTTTATCCAGCACATATTCCTCCACCCGGTTCATACTGTTGACTGCCATCTTACACCCGGAATTACATACCTTTAACACCTCTGCCGTGTGTTTCTCCATATTTTTTCTCCTTCCTTCGTTTATTCGGCCGGTCTGAAACATCCATAATAAAATGCTTATCCAGAAAACACCTCTTATCTCCCGGCCTGTTGTTAAAAATAGTCTGTGGAATTACGGGTAAATTATACAGGAAAATAAAATTGACATACAGATCACTCCGTGCTATAATCGTCAGGAAATAAATACAAAATTGTCTTTCTTCTTACCGCCGGGTAAGAATGATCAAGCGCCAGGTTTTCTATCGGTAGGCCATTGTAGATAGAAAATTCTGGCATTTTTTAATATTTCAGGAGGAAAAACCATCATGAACCGTACGTCTTGTCTGAAACAATTTGTAAAATACGCCTCATTAAATGTCATCGGCATGCTTGGCATATCCTTTTATATCCTTGCAGATACGTTTTTTATTGCCAGAGGCCTGGGCGCCAACGGACTGGCCGCGCTGAACCTTGCAATCCCCGTCTACAGCTTCATCCACGGATGCGGCCTGATGCTCGGCATGGGCGGGGCCACCAGATATTCCATTTACATAAGCCAGGGAAAATCAAAAAATGCTGATATTACGTTCACCAATACAATATTTCTGACGTGTATCTTTGCCCTCTGTTTTTTTGCGGCAGGACTATTTTTGTCCTCTCCCATTACAGCTCTTTTGGGCGCGGATGAAGTGATTTTTGACATGACGGATATTTATCTGAAAGTGATCCTTTTATTTTCTCCTGCTTTTATCCTGAACGAAGTCCTCCTGGGGTTCGCCCGCAACAACGGGAATCCCGGACTGTCCATGCTTGCCATGATCGGCGGAAGCCTGGTAAATATTGTGTTCGACTATATCCTCATCTTTCCCTGCGGCCTCGGGATCTTCGGCGCAGTGCTGGCTACCGGCTTCTCCCCCCTGTGCAGCCTGCTGATCTTATCGACCTTAAAAATACAAAAGAAAAACCAGTTCCATTTCACACGCACAAATCTGAGCTTTCACATTTCACGCGCTGTGATGTCACTGGGATTTCCTTCCCTGGTCACGGAAATTTCTTCCGGGATCGTTATGATCGTATTTAATTTTATCATCCTGGACCTCAGCGGAAATGTAGGCGTCGCCGCATATGGAGTTGTTGCCAACCTGGCAATTGTTTCCATCTCCATCTTCACCGGCATTGCACAGGGAATGCAGCCTCTGATCAGCCGCGCCTGCGGAAGCCGGAATCTGCGGCAGGCCCGTCAGTTTCTTTGCTATGGCATATATACAGTGATCCTGATATCCGCCGTGATCTACCTGGGGATCTTTTTCTTCACCGCCCCGGTCGCTGCCGCATTCAACAAAGAACGCAATACTGTCCTTCAGCAAATTGCGGAGACAGGATTAAGACTGTATTTTACAGGAATTGTCTTTGCCGGATTAAATATTATTCTGTCTGTATATTTTACGTCTATAGAGAAGCCGCTCCCCGCGCATATCATTTCTATTTTGCGAGGGTTCCTGTTTATCATCCCTCTGGCGTTCCTCCTGTCTGCTTTATGGGGGATTACCGGCGTATGGCTTGCCTTCCCGGCAGCAGAATCGCTTGTCACGGTTCTCGGATTTATCATGTACCGTTATTTATATTCCTTCTTCATAGAAAATCCGTGACCCCTCACCTCGCTGACATGGCTCACCACCATAAAGCTTTCCGGGTCGATATTGCGGATGATCTTTTCAATGCGGGGCAGCTCCCGGTTAGAGATGATACTGAAGACCATCTGCGTATCTTCCCCCATGTAACCGCTTCTGGCAGAAAGTGTAGTTACACCGCGGTCCATCTCGTGAATAATGGCCTCCCGGATCTTTTCGTGCTGTTTACTGATCACTTTTACCTCGATCCTGGTTGTTCCAAACACCAGAAGCTTATCCAGGACAATTGTATAGATCAGCACCAGGACAATTCCATACAATACCTTCTCAACAGGATTGTACAGCGCCTGCATCAACAGGATGACAAAGTCAAACACATACAGGCTCACAGATACCGGTATACGAAGAAAATGATTTAAAACAAGAGGCGGAATATCCATCCCTCCGGTGGAGGCTCCTGAACGGATGACAATGCCAAGGGAAACACCAATGCCAAGGCCGGAAAATAACGTACAGAGCCACAGATTATCCGTCAGCGCCACATTGCCGAGAACGCGTTCAAAAATTCCCAGGGCAATCGGATATACAAAAGTGCTGATGATTGTGGTCAGTGCAAATTGTTTCCCAAGAATGAGCAGGCCGACAATCAGCATGGCTATATTAAAAATCAGCACAAAGGTAGAGATCGAAATCCCAGTATACTGGTTGACGGCAAGACCGATCCCTGTGGTTCCGCCGGTGACTAGGTCTGCAGGCAGCAGAAAAAGCTTTACGGTCAGAGCATACAATATGTTGCCCAGAACGACCAACAATATTGCTATCATTCTCCGAAAAACGGATTGATCGTTATACATCATAATTTCCCCCATAAAAGATATATAGTTCTTCTGATTCTGAAAATGTCAGCCTTCCTACAACCCTGATCGCTCTTACTCAGAAAATGCGGCTATACCATCTTCAATTTTTATAATATTGTCGTATGCATTTACGGCATTATCTGTACACTGCGGTTCACCTGATATCTCTGTCTCGATTTTGCCGAGCAGATCTGCCAGATACCACCTTTCATTATCCCGGGTCACGGCAAGCTTCCGGATTACGGCATCGTTCGTCCCCTGCTTCTTCATGGCACTGTCTTCGACCTGTACTACAAGAATATCCATATAATCTGTATCATACATCTGTCTGTTCCTGGAGTCAAATATTTTCCATCCATCATCCAGTTTCAGTACAATTACTTCCGTAAATGTATATCTGATCTCACGGATCCCCTCTGCATAAACTGTACCGGCCTCTCCGGTTTCCGCAGGATAACCGCTTTTTAAAGTTTGATCTCCCTCCTCGCCCTCCAGATGAAGTTCCCCGGTCATAAGCATCTGCATCCACTGTGCAGACTCCATACTTCCCACCGGCGCCTCCCTCTTATTCTCTTCAGCTATCTCCCTCATCTGCTCCTGCATTGCGCTCTCTTCCTGCATCCTTTTATATTCCTTTTGATTATAGGCTTGGGGATCCCTTGAGAGAAAAACGCCTGCCATCATCAGAATCCAAATCACCAGAACAATTACTGCAGGAATGGCTCTGCGGATTTTCAGGCATCTCAAGATTGACAATGTAAAGGAGTAAAGTCCCAGCCTTTTTGCCTGGAGCAGCACCCCCTTGACTCTCTTTGTCCTGCACGTAAAAATATATGCCGACAATATGGTATCTGCCTCTCTGTGAAACTCTCTGTCCTGAAGCATCGCGCAGAAATACAGGTCGTCCAGAAGTTCTTCCAGCCGGCAGATAGAATCCTTCCCTGTCACTGCGTGACGCATCCGGGCTAGCATCTCCTCTCTTTTTTCCAGATAGAAATGATACTCCGGCACACTCTCTTCTTTGAAAAGACTCCTCCCTGCTCCTTCCTTATCAATTGGCTTTAATACCTCCTCAGGCTGTTCTGCCTCGCAGATATTGACTGCCTCAAATATTTTCTTCAGTTGCTCCGGCTGATCTTCTTGCGTCTTTACATCCGGAGCCGGCCGCTTTTCAGGTACACATTTTAACGCTTCCTTAAAAGCCTTTTGAAGCATCACAAATTCCCTGGGATGCTCTTCCGGATGGTAAAACTTCGCCAGTCTGGCGTACGCCTTTTTTACTGTTTCTTTATCTGAATCCGGAGGTATATTTAAAAGATCCCAGCAATCCTTCATGACAGATATCCTCCGTCTTCATCTTTTTCCGGATGTGCAAAAATATCAAGCATGTCATAGCCGGAATATTTCTCATACTTGTCCAGATATGCCCGGAATTCCTCCAGCACTTCCCGCTTTTTCTTAATATTGTTCAGCGATATACGGAAATCCTTTGAATAGTCAACGGCCTCCCTTATAAAGCTTTCTTTTTCATACTCACTGAGCTCCGTATAGATCCGCCTCGCCCTCTCCATGCATGCATCCAGTTCCGGGTTCTGATTCAACTGCAGGGAAAGATCCTTTACTGCACTCATATGAGCTATATCATGGACAGCTTCCAGTTTTTCTCCGCTCCCCACCTGAAACAGATGCTTCTTACCCGTAGAAATAATCTTTATCTCTATATACAGCATAGAATTAATATCATAGGAATACGTAACCTGAAAGGCTTCATGTTCATTTTTATTAATTGGGACAGGAATGGTAACAGCCCCCAGCTTCAGGTTATCTTCTGCATACATTTCCTCTCCCTGATATACCTGTATTTTAACTTCCTTCTGACCAAGCTCCGCAGTCTGGAGGTATGTTACTTCACTGGCAGGCAGGACCGTGTTCCGTGGAATAATTACCTTAAACCAGTCCTTCCACTTTTTCTCCTCCCTGTTGATCACGCCTGTCCCTAACGAGAACGGACAGATATCCGTAACAACCAGATTCTTTACCTCTTCCCGTCTTTCTTTCATACCGATATAAGTACCCAACCCCTTTGCAACAAGCAGGTCTGTATCCGCTGTCCGGATAACCGGGATATTTAAAAGTTCAGTCAGGTAATCCCTTACCAGAGGCATATGGCTGGAGCCACCTACCAGTATCAGGCCGCTGAGTTCATCCGCCATAAAGCCGCTGTCCTTTACGGCCTTTCCTATCACGTCCCGGATCTCATTTAAAATAATCTGCGAAACATGTCTCAAAATTCCCGGGGTAACAATACAGGCGCGCTCTTCCCCTTTCAAATTCATAGACATAATAACTTCTTCCTTACTGCCGAGAGCTATTTTTACACGCTCTGCAAGAAGCAGGATGCTTCGTTGCTCCCCATCAGAAAAAGCGGTAAACTGAAGGTTATTCTGTCGGCAGAAATAATCTGCCAGGGCACGGTCAAAATCACTTCCGCCCAAATGATTATTACCTGCAATGCTATTAATACTGATCACATTTTCAAAACAATCCACCACAGAAACATCCAGCGTACCGCCCCCAAAATCGAAAACTACAAATGTCTCATATATATTTTCTCTATGATAGGCAATGGCTGCCGCAGACGGCTCATTGATCAGGCGGTCCACCTTGAGTCCAAGCATCTGTCCTGCCATTTTCGTAGCCTTTCTCTGCAGAGCGTCAAAATATGCCGGAACACTGATAACCACCTCATCCACCTTTTCACCCAGATAAACCTCCGCGTCAGAGACTAACTGTTTGATGACCATCGCAGACAATTCTTCCGGGGTAAAGGTCTTTTCACCCATACGATACTTCGCCTGCGTTCCCATCTTCCGCTTAAAAAGCTGAGCAGTAAGCTTCGGTTCTGTTACAAGACGCTCTTTGGCTATCTTGCCTACCGTTACATTCTGGCCCTTCTCATCTACATTCACTACACTTGGTGTCAGATATTCCCCGAATGCATTCGGGATCAGTTCTGATTTTCCATTACGAAATGCTGCTGCAAGGCTGTTTGTTGTTCCAAGATCTATACCAATTATCATATTTGTCTCTTCCTTTGCCTGAAAATATAGTAAAGCCAACAACGGGAAAAACCATGCGGCATTTTACTGCCATACGGAAAACTGATACAGTATTATCCTATATTTCTTCATAGCCCTACAGCATCCCTCCGAAAATTCCGGCAAGAACCGTTGCGAAGCTTCCTGTTACAAATCCGGCAATATTCATCTTGGGAAGCAGATAGTTCTCGATGGCCTGTCTCTCCGTTTCGTTCTCTGCCGTCACTTCTGCAACTTCCTTTGACAGGTACATTGTTGCAGGGAATCCGTACATACATGTCAGACACATGACAATGGCAAGATTCGGCTCAATTCTGAAAATCTTACCGCAGATATAGCCGGTGATGCATCCGAAGAAAGTACCGACGCACAAAATGAACGCTATCGGTTTGAGAAGCGCAAGTACATCTGACGGCGAACAGGTTGCAAAGTCTGAAAACAGGATGATAACACAGGCAAACAGAATAAATCCCGAGGAGTCTGTCTTTCCCAAAGTATCATAATCCAAAAATCCGATTTCTGTGAAGACCGTACCCATAATCAGGGCAACTATGATATAACTGACATTGATTCCTGTCAGCTGCAGCAGGATCGCCGAAAAATAGTAACTGACCACACCGACCACGCCAAGCTTCATGATATGGAAGGACGGTCTGTCCAGTGACGCCGGAAACCGGATCAGCTTCTTCCTGGCGGTGGTTGTCTCCTTAAGGACTGTGGTTTTATACAATTCAAACTCCGCTTTGTTGTTCTTGAATGCCCTTCCGGCTCTCTTGAGGAACTGAGATGACGCAGGAATGCCTACAAGGCTCTGCAACCCAAGCAGCAGGGTAATATATACCGACAGATATTCCTTCCCTTTCTCCTCAAGGATCGTCTTCATTGCTACCGTGGCAGCGGTACCACCGCCGAATACCGGTGTCCCGCCAAGCGCGAAATCCCTGCCGATCACAAACTGTCCAACAAACACCAGCGCAAAACAGGCTGCTGTCAAAGCTATGATCGATACACATACCGTCTTCCACTGTCTCTTAAGCTCAGCGAAGTCAATCATATTACCCATACCTACGATCAGCAGCGTAATGATAATTCCTGACATCGGCAGGATTCCTGACGCTTCATAGATGGAAGACGGCAGCCCCACCCAGAAACCAATCAGCAGGGCTGCTGCCACAAACAAAACAACATCTACGTTTGCTTTTGTCTTAACAGCAACATATTCCCCCACTGTAAATATCAGTACAAATATAGTAAACGCTAAAATATCAGGCATATCGCACCCCCGTATGATCTCAAATCTTTTTTCATTCGTATTTTATATATACTGCCAATTACACAAATACCGGCCAGTTACCCGGTATCTTTTCCGGAAAGAATTTGTCAGGCTCCGGATAAGTCTCCCCGAAGGTCTCAATCTCAACGCTCACAATAACTTCCGGTGTTCTCGGCACATTGATCTCAACCGGTTCAAACGGATTCGGATAGGTCTCAACCTTCTCCATTCTCAGCAGTTCTTCCATACCTTCTGTTACCTGTGCAAATACAGGACACTTTCCGGCCAGTGCCTCTACTTTTCTCAGAGGGAAGAAGAACTCGGTTCCTGCAATCTCTTCATCTGAAAAATATCCCAGGCACACGTCTCCAAGCTCCGGCACCTTGATGTTTCCATTGCTCTCTTCTTCGATCCGGTTCGGAAGGAAATATTGACATTCCTTCCTGAAAAAAGCGTTGTAGCTCACATCGACCCATGAGCCTGGTACAATACGCTGGATGGCAAAATTGTTGTAGTATCCTTTTGTAGCAGCACTTATAAAACTGCATACTTCGTTATACGCATACTCAGGTCTTAGTTTCAAAACTATCTTCTTACCATTGTTAAGCTTAATCTCAGCGATCGGATTCCTCATTCTTTTGTCTCCTTGTTTAAACATGTTATTCCCACTCGATCGTCGCACAAGGCTTCGGACTCATATCATAGCAGACCCTGTTTACATTCTTCACTTCCTTCAGGATTCTGTCCGTGATCTTCTGAAGGATCGGCCACTCCACCTGCTCAATGCTGGCGCTCATGGCATCAATCGTATTTACCGCACGGATAATGACCGGATACTCGAAGCACCTTGCATTATCCTTCACACCTACAGATTTAAAATCAGGCACGATCGTAAAATACTGCCATACCTTCTTGTCAAGCCCGGCATTTGCAAATTCCTCACGCAGGATCGCGTCCGACTCCCGCACTGCCTCAAGCCTCTCCCTTGTAATGGCGCCCAGACACCTTACACCAAGTCCCGGTCCCGGGAACGGCTGGCGGAACACCATATGATGGGGCAGGCCAAGCTCCAGGCCGCACGCCCTTACCTCATCCTTAAACAGGTAGTAAAGCGGTTCCACAAGGTCAAACTGAAGATCCTCCGGAAGTCCGCCTACATTGTGGTGTGATTTCACGACCTTGGCCGTCTTGGTGCCGCTTTCTACAATATCCGGATAGATGGTTCCCTGTGCCAGGAAATCAATCCCTTCCAGCTTTCTTGCCTCTTCCTCAAACACACGTATAAACTCTGCGCCGATGATCTTTCTCTTCTGCTCGGGATCTGCCACACCCTCAAGCTTCCCTAAGAACCGCTCCGTGGCATCTACATACACAAGATTTGCATCCATCTGGTTGCGGAAGACTTCGATAACGCTCTCGGATTCTCCCTTTCGCATCAGGCCGTGATTCACATGGACACAGACCAGCTGCTTTCCAATTGCCTTAATCAAAAGAGCCGCCACAACAGAACTGTCCACGCCTCCTGACAGGGCCAGGAGCACCTTCTTATCTCCGACCTGCCTGCGGATCAGCTCCACCTGATCCTCCACAAAATTTTTCATATTCCAGTTTGCCTCTGCCTTACAGGTATCAAAAAGGAATTGCCTCAGCACGTCGTCTTCCGGAATCTCTTTATAGTTTTCCCGGCACTTTGCCGCCGGATGGTCAATGGCGATCACCGGATATTCCAGGTCATAAATACCCTGGCACACATCTACAGGAACCCCGTCTACCACGCGGTTTTCTCCCCCGTTCAGGATAATACCCTTTACATTGCCGAGCGCCTTTAATTCTCCCGGAGCAATGTCATGAGGATAAATCTCACTGTACACCCCCATATCGCGGATTGCTCTGGCAACCACTGTATTTTCAGTACTTCCAAGATCCAAAATAGCAATCATGTCCTGCTTCATATTCTCCTAGTTCTCCTCTCCTATTATTTATCCGTCAAGTTATCAAAGTACCCCTGCACCAGGATTACCGGCGTTCCTTTATCCCCGGATCCACTGGTCAGGTCGCATAAAGAACCGATCAGATCTGTCAGTCGGCGGGGGGTCGTACCCTGAGACTCCATATCACCCACCAGATCTTCCTTTTTGTCCAGGATCCTTCTGGAAATGGCATCCTTCAGCGCCTCTCCGGAAAGATCTTTAAAATCATTGTCCGCCAGATATTTCAGTTTCACCTCGTTAGGGGTTCCGTTAAGCCCGGCTGTATTGGCCACCGACACACAGGGATCCGCCAGTTCCCAGATCTTTCCTACCGGGTCCTTGAATGCACCGTCTCCGTACACCATGACTTCCACATGCTTCCCTGTCTTATCAAGAATCTGCTTCTGAACGTCCAGCACCAGGTCCGTACAGTCACGAGGAAAAAGCTTCACGCTGTCTTCTGTTGATTTATTTGATCCAAGAAGCCCAAAGCGCTCGTTACAGCCACTGCCGTCCACCGGACTGGTCAGGATGTCATCCATGCCATATACTTTCTCCGCTCCGTGCTCCTTCAGTATCCTTTTCGTACGCTTTCTTGTATGGATATCACAGGCCAGCACATTTTTTGTATATTTTAAGATCTCCTGAGGCTGGTTGGCAAAAACCACCTCCACCTCAGCGCCCATCTCACGGATCAGCTCGCTGTAGTATGCCACATAATCCACACCGGTAAACGGATGCTTATTTTCACCGAACAGTTCACGATATCTCTTTTCATCCAGCACATCACTATACGGGTTTACACCGGCTTCATCCAGCTGATCCAGGGATACCAGCTCATTCCCCACCTCATCACTCGGATAACTCAGCATCAATACGACCTTTTTTGCTCCCTTCGCCATCCCTTTCAGGCAGATGGAGAAACGGTTTCTGGAAAGGATGGGAAAAATAATGCCGATCGTCCCGCCTCCCAGCTTCTCCCTGACATCTTCTGCAATTGCATCAATAGAGGCATAATTCCCCTGTGCCCTTGCAACAATCGATTCCGTAGCTGCAATTACATCGCGGTCACGAATCTCAAACCCTTCACTTGCCGCGGCCTCCAATACACTTTCTACAATAACGTCCGCCAGCGGATCTCCCTTGCGGATAATCGGACAGCGGATTCCTCTTGATACAGTACCTACTCTTCTTTCCATGCTATTTGTCCCCTTGTACTAAATTGAAATATATTAACAAATATCACTTTATCACACCAAAGGCGGTTTTACAATTCTATTCTGAATTATTATCCGAACAACCGGGTGGAATAATATCTGTCCCCACTGTCCGGAAGCAATGCTACAATAGTCTTTCCTTCATTCTCAGGCCGCTTTGCAAGCTCAATTGCTCCATGCAGGGCTGCCCCCGCGGAAATACCTGCAAGGATCCCTTCTTTTGACGCCAGGAGCTTTGCCGCCTCAAATGCATCCGTCCCTTCTGCCCTCCAGATTTCATCATAAACGTCAGTGTTCAGTACGGCCGGCACGAAATTAGCCCCGATTCCCTGAAGTTCATGGGCGCCGCTCCTTCCTTCCGAGAGAAGGGGTGAATCGGCCGGTTCCAATGCCACTATCCAAATGTCCGGATTCTTAGACTTCAGATATTCACCGGTCCCGGTAAGGGTTCCGCCGGTTCCGACTCCTGCAATAAAAATGTCCACTTTGCCGTCTGTATCCCTCCAGATCTCCGGCCCGGTCGTATCCCGGTGCACCTTGGCATTCGCCGGATTGTCAAACTGTCCCGGGATAAAGCTTCCCTGTATTTCTTTCGCAAGTTCTTCCGCTTTCTCAATAGCACCGCTCATCCCTTTCACACCTTCTGTCAGAACAATCTCCGCCCCATATGCCTGTAAGAGATTCCGCCGCTCCATGCTCATCGTGTCAGGCATGGTCAGGATCACACGATAGCCTTTGGATGCCGCGATAGACGCCAGGCCGATCCCGGTATTGCCGGAGGTCGGTTCAATAATAACAGCCCCGCTGCCTATAAGCCCCTTTGCCTCTGCATCCTCAATCATCGCCTTCGCCGTCCGGTCCTTCACACTCCCTGTCGGATTCAGATATTCCAGTTTTACCAGCAGCCTTGCCTGAAGCCCCAGCTCCTTTTCAATGTTCACAACCTCCACAAGCGGCGTATTACCTATCAGTCCCAATGCACCTTTATAAATATTTTCCATATTCTCCCTGCCTTTCTTTCCTTTAACTGATCCTACCCTCAGTGTACAAGGGGACACACGGTTTCCCTTTGTACACTGAGGGTATTATATCACATTCACCTCAATGTTTTTTTATTTCCCTGATTATTTCTTCACAAAGATTTCTAATATTCTTATAATATTTTCTATTTTTCAGAATATATCTGATTTTTTCTTTTCACCTCCATTGTTATTATATATTTTCTTTCTATTTCTGCTATAGTTTTTCACCTGTTTTGATATTTTTCCTTTTCCTTTTTCCCCTGTTTCCTATATAATAGAGGGAAGGAGTTTTCAATCTAAGATACAGGAGGAAGCATATGTCAAAAAGAACAGATATCCACAAGGTACTAATTATCGGTTCCGGTCCTATTATTATCGGACAGGCCTGCGAGTTTGACTATTCCGGCACTCAGGCTTGTAAAGCGCTTCGCAAACTCGGTTATGAAATTGTACTGGTGAACTCTAATCCGGCTACGATCATGACGGATCCGGAAACAGCAGATGTTACTTATATTGAGCCTTTAAATGTAGAAAGGCTGGAGCAGATTATTGCAAAAGAAAGACCCGATGCACTTCTCCCCAATCTGGGAGGCCAATCAGGTCTTAATCTTTGTTCAGAGCTTTCACAGGCCGGAGTCCTTGACAAATACAACGTAAAAGTTATCGGTGTACAGGTGGATGCCATTGAACGCGGCGAAGACAGAGTCGAATTTAAGAAATCGATGGATGCCCTCGGCATTGAGATGGCAAGAAGCCAGGTTGCTTACAGTGTGGAGGAAGGCCTTGCCATCGCTGACGAGCTTGGTTACCCGGTTGTTCTCCGTCCGGCCTATACCATGGGCGGCGCAGGAGGCGGCCTTGTTTATAATAAAGAAGAATTAAAGACAGTTATGGCAAGAGGCCTCCAGGCATCCCTGGTAGGGCAGGTGCTGGTGGAAGAATCCATCCTTGGATGGGAAGAGCTTGAGCTTGAGATCGTCCGCGACTCTGAAGGCAATATGATCACTGTCTGCTTTATTGAAAACATTGACCCTCTCGGCGTCCATACCGGTGATTCTTTCTGTTCGGCACCGATGCTTACCATCTCGGAAGAGTGCCAGAAAAGGCTTCAGGAACAGGCATATAAAATCGTTGAGTCTGTAGAAGTCATCGGCGGCACCAATGTTCAATTTGCACACGATCCGGTCAGTGACCGCATCATTGTTATCGAAATCAATCCCCGAACTTCCCGATCATCTGCACTTGCATCCAAGGCTACCGGATTCCCGATCGCTCTGGTATCTGCCATGCTGGCTGCCGGCCTTACCCTCAAGGATATTCCTTGCGGGAAATATGGTACACTGGACAAATATGTACCTGACGGAGATTATGTCGTAATCAAATTCGCCCGCTGGGCGTTCGAGAAATTCAAAGGCGTGGAAGATAAACTCGGTACACAGATGCGTGCGGTAGGTGAAGTCATGAGTATCGGCAAAACCTACAAAGAAGCCTTTCAGAAAGCGATCCGAAGTCTTGAGACAGGACGTTACGGACTCGGCCACGCAAAGGACTATGACACAAAGACGAAAGAGCAGCTCTTAAAAATGCTCATCACACCGTCCAGCGACCGTCACTTTATTATGTATGAAGCATTGAGAAAAGGGGCTTCCGTAGAAGAAATCTTTGAGCTTACAAAAGTAAAAACATATTTTATAGAGCAGATGAAAGAGCTTGTAGAAGAGGAAGAGACTCTTGCTGCTTCTAAAGGTTCTGTTCCGGCTGATGAACAACTGATCTCTGCCAAGAAAAACGGTTTCTCAGACAAGTATCTCAGCCAGATCCTGGAAGTCCCGGAGGATGACATCCGGAACCGCAGGATAGAGCTTGGCGCAGAGGAAGCCTGGGAAGGCGTCCATGTCAGCGGTACACAGAACAACGCCTACTATTACTCCACTTACAATGCACCGGACAAGAACCCGGTCAAAACCGACAAGCCTAAGATCATGATCCTTGGCGGCGGCCCGAACCGTATCGGACAGGGCATTGAATTTGACTACTGCTGCGTACATGCGTCACTGGCTCTCAAAAAGCTTGGCTTTGAAACAATCATTGTAAACTGTAATCCGGAAACTGTATCCACAGACTATGATACTTCCGACAAGCTTTACTTTGAACCGCTGACGCTGGAAGATGTCCTTAGCATTTATAAGAAAGAGCAGCCTGTGGGCGTCATTGCACAATTTGGCGGGCAGACTCCCTTGAATCTTGCTGCGGAACTTGAGAAGAACGGTGTTAAGATCCTGGGTACTTCTCCTTCTGTCATTGATCTTGCAGAAGACCGCGACCTGTTCCGTGAGATGATGGATAAATTAGAGATTCCAATGCCCGAATCCGGAATGGCAACGACTGTGGAGGAAGCGCTTTCCATAGCAAGGGACATCGGTTACCCTGTTATGGTCCGCCCATCCTATGTACTCGGCGGCCGCGGCATGGAAGTCGTATATGATGACGAAAGTCTGGAAAACTATATGAAGGCAGCTGTCGGCGTGACTCCGGACCGTCCGATCCTGATCGACCGCTTCCTGAACCATGCACTGGAATGTGAAGCTGACGCGATCAGTGACGGCACTCATGCATTTGTCCCGGCAGTTATGGAGCACATTGAGCTTGCCGGCGTGCATTCCGGCGACTCTGCATGTATCATCCCATCTGTGCATATCTCAGAAGAAAATGTACGCACGATCAAAGAATATACACGAAAAATAGCTGAGGAGATGCATGTTAAAGGCCTTATGAATATGCAGTATGCCATCGAAAACGGCAAAGTATATGTCCTGGAGGCAAATCCAAGGGCATCCCGTACTGTTCCGTTGGTATCAAAGGTATGTAATATCCGGATGGTACCTCTGGCAACGGACATTATTACATCCGACATCACCGGACGTCCGTCACCGGTTGCTTCTCTTAAGGAACAGGATATCCCGTATTACGGAGTAAAAGAAGCCGTATTCCCATTCAATATGTTCCAGGAAGTAGACCCGATCCTCGGACCTGAAATGCGCTCAACAGGAGAAGTTCTCGGACTGTCCCCTCATTATGGAGAGGCCTTCTACAAAGCTCAGGAAGCAGCCCAGGCCAAGCTTCCTCTCGGCGGAACCGTCCTGATCTCTGTCAATCGCAAAGATAAGGCAGAGGTTGTTGAAGTGGCACGTCATTTTGCGGAAGACGGATTCAAGATCATTGCTACCGAAACCACATGCAGGCTCATCAACGAAGCCGGCATTGAGGCGGAAAGAGTGAATAAGCTTCAGGAGGGTCGTCCGAATATCCTTGATATGATTACCAACGGCAACATTGATCTGATCGTCAACTCACCGGTCGGCAAAGACAGCATCCATGATGACAGCTATCTCCGTAAATCTGCCATCAAGGCAAAAGTCCCTTACATGACGACCATTGCTGCTGCAAAAGCAACTGCAAAAGGAATCAACTACGTAAAAAGGCATGGTCAGGGAGATGTAAAATCACTTCAGCAGCTCCACAGTGAGATTAAAGATAAAGAATAACCGCCGGCACGGAATGATCAAAATCTGAAAAACAAAGACAGGAGGCAGTAATTAAAATTGATTTACTGCCTCCTGTCTTTTCTCTTTCAATTTCAGATTCCCTGACAACAAAATATTCTGCCGGAAATTATCTTCTATCCCAGATGTTCACCTACATTTTCATCCTCGTATTCAAACATACATTTTCCAAAAGCATTGATAACATGTGTATCCTCATACTTATCATACCGCCTGTGGTTCCGCCCATAAGACAGATGTACATGGCCGTGGAGAAAGAATTTCGGCCGGTATTTCTCCATTAATCTACGGAAAATTTTAAAACCCTGATGCGGAAGGTCACGTCCGTCGTTCAGCTGGTATGCCGGGGCATGTGATACAAGGATATCAAATCCCCTTTTCCGGAACAATTGAAATGCAAGTTTCCTTACCCTCCTTGACATCTCCCCTTCTGTATACTGATGGGTCCCTCTCCGATAACGCATGGAACCTCCAAGCCCTAGAATCCTCACCCCCTGGTGCACATATATCTTGTCATCTATACAGATACACCCCTCCGGAGGCTTCTGCTCGTATTTCTCATCGTGATTCCCATGTACATACAGCACCGGTATCGACGTCATCGTCGTCAGAAATGACAAATAATCCGGCGCCAGATCCCCGCAGGAAATAATCAGATCCACACCTTTAAACTTGCTTTTGTCATAATAATCCCACAGAGACGGGGATTCTTCGTCCGCAAGTGCAAGTATCTTCATAAATGCATCTAACCTTCCTTTTTCTTAACGCCCTGCTGAAGGACTGCCGGCTTTGCCGTCTCCTCAAGCTCTTCCTTCTGCGGGATCGTCCCGATCACATTATCTGCCAGCCAGTCCATGGCCACAATCTCCTCCGGGCTTAAACTGCGGTTGGGATCTCCCTGAACCATGCCTTCCTGGGAATACAGTATACCGGAAAACGGATTGAACTCTCCCCTGGAAACAGTCTCCTTCAGCAGATCTACCAGACGTTTCGTTCCAATCGGCAGATTCTGGGAACAAACGACATCTACCACTCCCGCAGACATCCCCCACCAGTAATTAATAGCCTTTTTCACAGACGAATCATCATCATATTTCCAGGTTCCGTCTATAATGGTGCGGACTAATCTCTCATAGAACTTCCCCCAGTGCCACAGAGGCATTGCCAGATTGACAGGCCATCCCCCCTCCATGCGGTACAGCCCGAAATATCTGGACGCGTCCTCTGGGATTACCATATCCTTCCCGGAAACACAGCTTGCTCCTGTTTTCCTGATATTATCATAGATATCCTGGCCCTTTTTCGATGACCACTCGAGATAAACCTCTGCCCTTGGGTTAATCATCCTCGTCCCCAGCGCAAATGCATTAATATCGGCAATCGTACCAAAAATAGGAAGATCCGCAATGTATGCCACTTTATTATTTTCAGCCATGGCGCCTGCGACTGCTCCCATCAAAAACTTAGCTTCATGCATCCTGGCATAATAAGTGCGGATATACCGGTGAGACGTATTCAGCGAACAGTTGAGAATCGGAATTTCCTGATGGGCAATCGCTGCTTTTACACTTGCCTGTACAAATGCCGGAGTTGTAGTAAATATAATATCACATTTCTCCTCAATTGCCTTCTCAATCGTCTCGTCAATCGTATCCTTTGTTACATTGTCATAACACACCGTGCTGACCTGCCCCTGAAACGCCTGATCCATATACAGCCTGCCAAGCTCATGTGCATAGGTCCATGCAGAAGAGCCCGCCGTCTTTTCATATATAAATGCAATCTTGAGTTCATTGATGCTGGATGGAAGGATCAACTTAAGCAGCGGCTTCTTTTCACTGTTGGGATGCAGTTTCAAATCTACGGACGCCTGGTTCTCCAGCAGTTTAAATTCCTCCCAGTTTTTGGCAATGAGGTTCTTCAACTCTTTTGCCGTCATCTCACGGACCTCATCATAACCATAAAGAGTAATAAAGGACAAAAACGCATCTCCCTCCGTGATCGTCAGTTTACTGCCGTCTTTTTCCTTATATTCAATAGAAAATCTATTATATGCTGAGCTGAAATCCAGCCTGTCATCATCACTCCATATCTCCTGTGGTTCTTTCCCGACAGCCTCCTGCAGTTTTGCAAAGCTGCCTTCCTCGGAAAACCAGATATAATTCACCTTCGACAATTCATAAAAGTCGAGGAACTCATAATATATTTTATTTTCCTTTTCCTTGGTCCTTTTCGGAATAATCCTGGTAACTGTTCCCGGGATGGATACGACGTCAAAATATTTCATTACGCTGACCCTTTTATTCCCCTCCAGGACATAGAATTTATTCATATATTCATATGCCTTGATGGGCTCCCGGATCCCTTCTTCCACATGGCTTGTGCTGAGCCTTGACCACTTCATGGCAAATTCCGTATTTTCCCGGAGTATAGGCATAAAGTTCGCGGCAAAAGCATTGCTCCTCCCCCCGGTCTTCGTACCGACGATCTGATCGGCAGGAATCTGCACCAGCCCGAGAGACACCTCTGAAAACGTCCCCTTGGACGGCAAAATATCATCCAGCACTTCAAGTGTCGGACGCATGCCCCTCATCATCCGATGCTGATATTCCTTTTTCCCAAGCTTATGCGCTTTGCTGTAATCTTCAACTGACATAGATCTTCTCCATTTCCTTTTCCTACATTAATATAACCATAATATTAATTACCCACAAGGCAATAGAAAGTACAAGGCCTATCGTAGCGCAGGTCTTTCCTGTTTTCGCCTGTTGTGCGCTGCTGGATGCCATTCCCATCCTTGCCCGGGAAAATGCCAGTGTGGCAAAAATAATTCCGGCAATAGGAATCCAGCAAAGAACAATACTTAAGATGCCGAAAAGCTTTGCTTTTGACGCTGCATCTGTATTGTCTACCATATGTACCGGTATCGGCTGCTGATACGGCGGCATCCCCTGCCCGCCCTGCACCGGCTGGTTCGGAAGGGGCTGAGAAAGTGCTGCGATCAGCTGTTCAATATTATCTTTGTACGGCTTTTTATTCAGCGTCCCTACGAAACCGTCCAGATCCATCTCTGCACCGGTAATTCCCTGAAGCCATGCTTCCACATGGAATACGCCGTTCATATATCCCCATTTGAAATATTTGTATCCCTCTACCATCGCATCGCCTGCACGGTATACAGATTCTCCCTTCTGATCTATCAACTGATACTGGTTTTTGCCTAAAAAATCATTCATAATAAACTGTACAAAATCGTCTGGTTTGTTGAGGACTACGTCCCTTACATATCTTGACATATTCTCGTCTCCCTTTCCTTATTATCATAATAAATTGTAATTTGCATGCATTTATGCTACATTAATATAGTAACGTATTTAGAGGTGGAACACAATAATAACTTAAGGAGGAATTACTATGAAATTTTGCAGTAAATGTGGTGCACCCTGCGGTGATGATGTAAATATATGCCCGGAATGCGGCAGCACATTCCCGGAAAATACAAACGGCAACACCAATGCATATGGCAGCGCCCAGCAAAACGGCGGGCCAAATCCTTACAGCGGGCCGAACGGAGGGGCAAACCCTTACAATAATCCGAATGGAGCAAATAATACATACGGCGGAGCAAACCAAAACAGCAACCCTTACAATGCTCCGTATCAATCCCCATATAACGGAAGCGCCCCGGCCTCAGGTCCTACAGAACGCAGCATTCCGCTGTGTATTCTCTACACCGTTATTACCTGCGGCATCTACGGCATCTACTGGATAATCAAATTGAATGACGAAATTAACGTTCTTGCAGGCGAGCCCAATGCCACATCCGGCGGAATGGTATTCCTGCTCTCTATTGTTACCTGCGGCATCTATTCTTATTACTGGCTGTACAAAATGGGAGAGCGCTGTGACAGGATCAACAGGGTAAACGGCAATTCCAATATTCTGTATCTGCTGGTTGCAATCTTCGGATTTGCAATTGTTGCCTACTGCCTGATGCAGGATACAATCAACAAAACTGCCCGCTTACGGTATGGAAGATAAGATCGGCATGATAAAAATATCCCCGGAGGCCTACTCATTGGATGTCCTCCGGGGATATCTTTATCATTTTTTCCTGTCATTCTCTCCCAGCCGTATTTGTTCCATCTGATCTGCAAGCTCCGGTTCCATATGGTCAAACAGATAATTTTTCCCTTTCGGGAACTTGTCCAGATATTCTTCCCTGATTTCTTTCTGCATGATCTTGATCTCTTCTTCCAGTTCTCTGGCAGATATAAGGCTTGCTCCCTGCCCTACAGTAATGACCTGCTCGATTCCGTCAGAAGTAGCGACGGTCACATGATATTTCCTTCCAATCTCATGAACCACCTTTTCAATATACTGATCAGCCGTCTCGGCTTCCTTGGTATAGACCACATGAATATTATGGTATCTTTGGATCTCGAGCCATGATCCTTCTACCTTGTAAGCATCAAATACAAGAATCAGCGTACATTTCTTATAGCCTTGATAATTGCAGAGAACATCCATCAGTTTATTTCTTGCTGCCTCTATATTTTCCTTCGCAAGCTCTTTTAAATCCTCCCATGCGAAGATTACATTGTAGCCGTCCACCAGCAGATACTCCCGAACAGCTTCTTTTGCTTTCCTTTTAACAGACGGCTGCGCCGTATACGTTCTTCTGGAAGCGGGAGGGTTCTTTCTTTCAATCTTTCCGTATGTACGGATAAAGATTTCCTCTAACTCCTTCTCTTCCCCGTCCAAAAAATCTGCGCCTCTGTTTCCTGCACCTGAGTCTCTCTCCGCACTTGAAGCCCTGCTGCCCTTTCCGGCCCCTGCTGAAGCCCGATTACCCATCTGGCTCCCGATATGCATATAAGCTTCCACCTCATTCCACGGCACGTAAAAGCCTGCACCGTGAGCACAGAATACAGAGCCCGGCGGATTGTCAGTATCCTGAACCGGGTCATATCCCGCCGCTTCTATAACCGCTTCTGCATTATGACAGGGCTCATATCCTTTTAATACGCAGGATAGCCTTCCCTGCCCTCTCGAATACCCCGCCACCTCTGTCTGATAATCTCTCATACAGGCGACAGGCGCTTTACCTGTAATAGTAGTCATTTCCCCGTCCGGCTGCGGAGGTTCCGATTTCCCGTGCATCCTCTGGATATCAGTCAGCGCCCGTCCTGTCATCCCCGAAGGGATCTCCAGCCGGAATTCATAAAACGGTTCCAGAAGAACACTCTCTGCCCGCATAAGTCCGTGCCGGACGGCGCGATAAGTTGCCTGCCGGAAATCTCCGCCCTCCGTATGTTTCAAATGTGCTCTTCCCGCCGTCAGCGTCACTCTCAGATCAGTAACCGGAGACCCTGTCAGCACGCCCCGGTGCGTCTTCTCTGCCAGATGAGTCAGGATCAGCCGCTGCCAATTTTCCTCCAGCATATCTGTACTGCAGGCGCTGTCAAAGATCAGGCCGCTCCCCGGCTCTCCCGGTTCAAGCAGAAGATGCACTTCTGCATAATGCCGCAGCGGCTCATAATGACCTACCCCCTCTGCTGCAGTCTGTATCGTCTCCTTATATACAATATTTCCCGCCCCGAATGAAACCTCTGTCCCAAACCGGTCTTTGATCAGGCTTTTCAGGATCTCAATCTGAACCTCCCCCATCAGACGGGCATGAATCTCCCCCAGTTCCTCATCCCAAAGGATCCTGAGCATAGGATCCTCCTCCTCAAGCAGACGCAGATTGCCGAGCATCGTATGCACATCACATTCTTTTGGAATCTGTATCTGATAGTTTAATACCGGTTCCAGAAGCGGAGGCTCCGACTCCTTTTCAACGCCAAGCCCCTCGCCCGGGTATGTATGGCTCAATCCCGTTACTGCACAGATGCATCCCGCTTCGGCCTGCATTTTTGTCTCGTACTTTTCCCCTGAATAGATACGGATCTGGTTGATTTTTTCCTCCCAATGACCGGAATGGCCCCCGCCATTTCTGAGAATGTCTTTGACACGCAGTGCCCCGCTCGTAATCTTCATATGAGTCAGACGGCTGCCCTGAGGATCCCTGGTAATCTTGTACACCTTTGCTCCAAAATCCGATGCAGATGCATCTTTCCGGGCTTCACCCCCTGCATAGCGTTCCAGCCCCTGAAGAAGCTGTGCAACACCGTCCATCTTAAGCGCAGAGCCAAAATAGCACGGATAAACACACCTTTCTCTGATCAGCCGGGCAATGCTCTCGTCCTTTACCTCACCCGTCTGCAGATATTCCTCCAAGGCTTTCTCGTCACACGTTGCCACACTTTCAAAAAATTCTTCCCGGCAGAAAACATCATCAAACGGCAGAATATCCTCGCCCAGTCCCCTCTTAAGCTCTGCCAGCAGCTTTTCTCTGTCTGTTCCGTTCTGATCCATCTTATTTACAAACAAAAACACCGGAATCTCATACCGGCCGAGCAGATTCCAGAGAGTCCTTGTATGCCCCTGGATCCCATCTGCCCCATTAATGATCAGGACTGCATAATCCAGAATCTGCAGCGTACGCTCCATCTCTGCCGAAAAATCCACATGCCCCGGAGTGTCGAGAAGGGTGAAGCTGCACTCTCCAAGGGAAAATACAGCCTGCTTGGAGAATATGGTGATCCCTCTGCTCCGCTCCAGCTCATTATGATCCAGAAACGCATCTTTATGATCTACGCGCCCCAGTTTCCTTATGCTTCCGCAGAGGTAGAGCATGCTCTCCGACAAGGTCGTTTTCCCTGCGTCTACATGCGCCATCAGACCGATACATACATGCTTTTCCGGCTTATCTTCAGATGTATTTCCCATCGAAAATGCCCCTTTCTGTTGTTTAGCATAATACATTGATTATCATAACACAGAAAAGGGCCTTAGTCGATAAGCTAAAACCGCCCTTTTACTTTGGAATTTTGGGATAGATATACTGTGTAGAAGTTAACCTTTTAACAAACATCTGGCCATACTCAACCAAAGTTCCATCAATCTCCAGAATCATTTTTTATTTTCCCAATAATTTCTCCGATATTGCACGTCACTTTCCCTTTACACTTATGAATATCCTCATTGATTTTCTTCTCTTGTGCAATAGCTATATCCACATTCTTTGCTAATTCTCCGATGGCTGAATTTTTCTTTGGATTCACACCAGTCCTGGCTAACAGTAGTTTATAAATGAATGTCTGATTACCATCTTTCTCATTCTTGATAATCTTTTCTTCATTCGGCTTAATATCTTGTTCATAAGCATTTTCAAAATGAAGAAGTAAAAATAATTCAAATGCCGGATTACTTACCGCAAGGATATTTTCCGGCTCTCCTAATGCTACAACTTCATCATAGTCCTGCACCTTTTCTTCAAAAATATCTGCGTCAAACACGACAATCATTTTATCTCTCTCTTTGTCAAAAGAAATCTCTTCATTCTCTTTCTGGCTCTTTGCAAAGGCAATTAACTTTCTTGGAAAACTGATGTCCTTATCTTCCTCTGTTTTCTCAAGCAATCGAATGTCTATCAACGGATGAATATTCAGAGATTTGCGAATATCTATCAGTTTGCGGAAGTACCATGTTTCTGTATTTGCCCCATCACAAATGAAGAAATATTTACGATATGGCTCTCTTTGTTCTACGTTATCTGTACTTCTGCTGTTCCAATTTGTATAACTTCTAACAGGAGCCATACCTATTCCTCCTCTCTAAACTCAAATGTGCTAAATACCGGAATAGCACCGTATCTACCATCCAGATATGCTTTACTCAGCACTTTATCGTACCTTTCTTTGAAACGGTCTAAGGAATAAATCTCACTTGCATTATCTAAATTACGTTCGATAAACCATATCTCATCCCGTCTGAAAATGCTCTGATCCATGATAGAAGATTCGTGCGTTGTAAAAAGTAACTGCATACGTTCTTTCTCATGCAACTGCATGAACAGTTGTAAAAATCGTCCTGTCAACTTCGGGTGCAGACTTCTTTCCAGTTCATCTACCACATACAACATATCCTCTCTTTTATTGAGCAGCATATCCATTAAATCAAACAAACGTCTTGTACCGTCAGATTCTTCCTCAAAACCAAAGTCAAAAAAGGATTTCACATGATTCAACCGGATTGTTGTTACTTTTGGCTCAGAATGTCCCTCGGCTTCAATATTAAAGAAACTTTCATTCGATCTCATGGTCATTCTAAAAGACGGATTTTCCTGTTCCTCAATCTGATTCTTTACATGGTGCATAACCTTATCAAATACTGCTTTTGGCATGGCATTTGATAATTCATCTAAGGAAATTTCTTCTATTTTCACTTTACTGATTCCTGTATCAAATGTTTCAATCAGTTTGTTGATTACCTTTAAAGAATCTGTATCGTAATAATACTCCAAATCAATCAACGGAGTATTCGGTGTAATTACTGCAATATGATTCTGTATCCAATCATATACATCTCTGAAAAATAACAATTTAGAACGTACTGTATATTTCTTACCACGATTCATTTCTGTCAAAAATAAAGAAGTTTCATTACCCGCAAAATCCTCTGCATAAATCTCAAATTTATTTTTCTCTGCATTTGACAGAGTAATAGATTCATCTAATGCCGGGCGTTTATTACCTTCTCTCTCAAACAGACATCTTGCTGAGCCATTCTGATATAATTCATATAACCATTCCGATGTGACTTTTCTTTTGCTTAAAATTACAGAAAAACCATAGGCATAGAATTTATCACCAACGGTCATCTGTATCTCGAAACTACTTTCTCTCTCTTTGTTTTCTTCTCTGTTTTTACAAAACATACCTACCGCTTCCATTGGAATACCTTTGCCTACACACTCTTTGAAAAAGCGGATAAATTCTACCAGATTTGTTTTACCGGCGGCATTTGCACCGTACACTACGCCATATTTTAATAACTGTGTACTCTTTATCTTCAATCTGTGGCTCGCATTTGTCCGTATTTTATTGGAAGAAATCATCGTCAACTCAGTTGCACTATCAAAAGATTTAAAATTTTCTATACTAAGTTTCACTAACATCTCTATACACCTCCACCATTATTATATACAGTCATTCCCACAAAGTCAATTTATAGAGATTTTTTCGTTAAATACAAGGTTTATTTGTTATTTTTATCATTTTATTTTTAGTTATACAAAAAAATCTGTATACATGAAAATCAGATTTACTTTTGGCTTTGGTGTGCGTACTTTTGAAATATGTTATTCATGCTTCAATCATTGGTTATATTTTACAATCATACCCTCAGTAGACAAGTGGATTATAACTCCTTCGCTGCCCTTACAGCAATCTCCCGGGCATCCACTTTGGTAAAATGTGAATTTTCCCTGCAAACATCAAGCCATTCCAGATGTGACGCAACATCTGCAGCAGTGAGTCTCATCTTTTTCCCTAATTCTACGAGTGTGTTATAACCATTCCCGGACCGGTCCAGTGCATGATACTGTGCCGTATAATAATACCGCAGCAGCCGTATGTCTCTCTCTTCATACCGCTTTTGAATTCTGTCTTTCAGTTCCAGATAGTCTTCACAGGACTGCACCTCACACAGCTTTGGCAGAATATATTTCCCGAAATCCTCCTCCAGCTGCCTGCAGATTTCTTCTACAGGAGTATCGGCAGGCCGGAAGTTTTTATAACCGTCGATCCGATACATATCACCGGAATAATATGGTGAAAGCATTCCGCAGTATGGCAGAAAGTTGAACTGCCTGAGGTCACTTGTCTGGTTGTAGATCCACTGATTAGAAACCTTGTCCCTGATCTCGTCCTTTTTCGTGACACTGATATGAAAACGGAAGCTCACTCCTGTGGAGACACCGTTAAACTGCGAATTCATCATGTGGATGATCATATAGGAGTCCTCCAGTTCACGCCGCCAGTCCAGGCCTGAAGTGGTAAAGCCATTCTTTTTAAGCAGCGGCTTTATGACCTGTTTTACCACAATATCCCGTTTCTTTACCGGTCTCATGCTCAATTCACTCTCCAGCTTCTGCTGGTACTCAAAAATATCATCCTCTGAGAGCTCCAGCTCCTGCATAAAATGTTTTGTACTATAGGGCAGATTTTCCGGCCTGGATGCCAGATCAAGATAACGCGCCACTCTTTCTTCTTTTGTCATCTCACACCACTTCCTTTCACAACAAAATTTTCGGTATAGTTCTCATCTTTCGCATACAGTCACTTCCACCTCATCGCCCTCGGACTTATGAAGCTGTCCGCGGATAGATTTCAGCATGCCGATGATATAGCAAATGCTGCCGTCTGAATTCTTTATTCCCATATTTACGATACTTCCATCATAGGGAATCCCATCAAATGTTACATGAACTTTAACCCTGCCTTTTCCGAATTCCTCGCGGATATCATAAGGAAATTCAACATAGGCCCCGCCTTTTTGCGGGACTGCGTGGATTTTAGCCTTAAACTTATATAATTTACCGTTCATTTCTCCTCCTCTTTCATACACAGTGACTTCATACTCAAATAACAGTGCTGTAGTTTTTTCATCTGCCACACCTTTTCTGCAAATTTACTTCTTGATTTTTTTTTATAAAGTGTTATAATTTATATGTATTGCAGATATGGTCTATCGGTATGACGCTAGCTTCCCAAGCTGGAAAGGCGGGTTCGACTCCCGTTATCTGCTTTGTCAAAAGCACTGTGCATATAGTGCTTTTTTTGTTTGTATGATCAATAAATATCAGCCTGATATTTCTACATGAAATTATATCAGAAAAATTGAAAAACAACACCATAAATGTTACTATTTGATATATTCAAAAATGTTTGGGGGTAATGTTATTGAGAGAGATTTTAGAACAGGCAATTGAAAAAGGACGGACAGAAATCCCATTCGGAAAGACTGCCTCCTATATCCCGGAATTAGGACTGGCAGATAAAAATCAGCTGGGAGTAGCTGTCTTTACCTGCGACGGAAAACGTGAGGCTGTAGGAGATGTTGACGTACGTTTTACGATCCAGAGTATTTCCAAGGTCATTACTTTGGCAGTTGCAATCGAAAAATGCGGCTTTTACAAGGTATTTGAAAAAGTACATATGGAGCCTTCGGGAGACGCTTTCAACTCCCTTGTAAAGCTGGATCTGGCCAGCAACTATCCATTTAACCCGATGATCAATTCCGGTGCGATCGCAATCACCAGCTATCTCACCCCTGTGGCAGATTTTGAAGAAATGCTGGCAATCACCCGGAAACTATGCATGGATCCGGACATTACGATGAACAGTGACGTCTATCACTCTGAGATGAACCATATCTCCCGCAACAAGGCTATTGCTTATCTTCTGGAGAGTAAGGGGATCATTGCACCCGGCAGTGTCTCCGAAAGTCTGGATCTGTATGTGCGGATGTGCTCCTTAAGTGTGACCGCCAAAAGTCTTGCCGGATTCGGCCTCATCCTTGCACAGGACGGAATACATCCTGTCACGGGAGAACGGCTGATGAATGAAAATGTTGTAAAAATCGTAAAGACAATTATGTTTACCTGCGGAATGTACGACGGTTCCGGAGAATTTGCCGTCCATGTAGGCGTTCCATCTAAAAGCGGTGTCGGGGGAGGAATCCTATCTGTCGTAAACCAGAGGATGGGAATCGGCATCTTCGGCCCGTCCCTGGACGAAAAAGGAAACAGTATTGCGGGGAACCATATCCTGCGGTATCTGTCCAAAGAATTAAAGCTGCATATCTTCGGTTAAGTGCTGAAGGGACTATAGCAAGACCTCCGGCTGCCTCCCCGGCCACGCCCTATGTAAATAAAACGGGCTGCATTGTACATTTGTATTGGTAGTCTCTGTCTCCTGAAAATAGTATAATCAGGACATCAAATCAAGGAGGTAACAGCATGGGATTAGGAAATAATTTATTTAACGCACGAAAGAAAAAAGGGATGTCACAGGAAGCGGTTGCCGAAAAATTAGGAGTCAGCCGTCAGACCATATCAAAATGGGAGACGGATGAGACTCTGCCGGATATCCGACAGTCAAAAAGGCTTGCCGTATTATACGACCTGTCCTTAGACGAATTAATCGATTCGATATTGACGTGAAGGAAATCCAGGAAATGATTGATAAGACAAGCGAAAAAGTGACTGATAAAGTTGACTGGACCAAGGCATGGGGCAAAAAATACCCGATTCTGACCCAGTATCAGAATGAGGTGGATATACCCCTTTATGCCTCGGAACTCCGCCGGTTACTAAGCGATATGGAAAAGAAATATGGATATAGTGAACTGGATTCTTTACTTGTGCTGAAGGATATTCTGGCCCTAGTATGGAAAAACAGAACTGCTCCGAAGAACACTTAAAGGCCAGGTCAATTTGCCGGATACCGGAAGGGTACTGTAAGAAAAGTACCTTCCGGCATCCGGCAAACTATACTCTCAGCTTAAATGTCTTCGGCGCAAATTTGTATACCAGAACACAGGAGACAACACTGTAGGTCACACAAAAACCGATCATCACCGCTCCGAAAACAAACGTGGACATCCTGAGATACATCAGAGAAAAGCAGCAGAAGTATGTAATGGTCATAATCACCTTATACATTCCGCTTTTTATCTCTGTACCTGCATTATAAGGCTGCAGCAGATAGTAAATCGTCAGATAGTGAACCGAAAAGAACAGACTCATGCTGAGAATGGAAACCACCAGTATGACATAAGTCAGCGGCTGATCCGTACCTCCGGATACGCGGAGGATCAAAGCCAGGCCTACACCGATGATCAAAGCCGGAACAGCATTTATTTTCATAATTTCCCGCAGACGGATCTGAAAAAGCTTCAGGACAGACCTGGGCTGCTTATAAAAGGGATATGTCAGCATGCTGTGATCGCAATTCATAAACAATGCCTGGGTAAATCCTGTCCCACGGTTAATAGAATACATTATAAATGTGAAATACGGCAGGCATGTCAGGGAGATTTTGTTCACGCTTGCCTTCGCCTCCGGCTGCAGATACAAAAACAGCAATATGCCGCAGACAAGAGCCAGGCATACACCGGCAATTTTTTTTGCAGAAGACCAGAGAATCTTCTTATGCCGTTTAATAAACAGCTCATTCAGGTATTCAAACCCTTTTTTATTACTGGTAATCGAATGATCTGTGGAAATTCTCTTTTCATTTGCCGTTTTGGCTGCCTTCACTGTAAAATCCATCTGGTTGGTAATCCCCGAAAGGAGTTCCTTATTGATTGCTTTGTAATCTTCAAACATATAAATCTTGCGTATGCCAATGAGGCCGGCAAGAATAAAAGTAAACAGAAAACCGACGGACACAGTCTCCGGCAGGACAAAGCCTAATGCCGGAAGGCCGTACGCCGCACCTAACAGCAAGGCCATACCCAGCCACAGGAACTTGCCGAGCTTGTTTTCATTGTATCCACAGCCTCTTCTTTCATAGTCCCATAAAGAAAAGGCCGCAACCGCAAGTTTGCACCCTGCCACGGAAAAAGGAAGCAGGAAGCAGATCCACAAAGGAAGTGCAAGCAGCCGGCCGAACAACAGAGTAAATGGCAGAAATCCCAGGAGGACTTTCAGAATCGCGTAGGCATAATTGACTACCGTATATTCCCGGGCATCCATCCGCATAAGGATCATGGCGTAGTATTTGTCCTTCGTAGGGTTGAAAATATGTGTATTCGCATAACCGCCGATGACTGTCAAAAACAGAAGGATATGCAGAAACAACCGGCCCCCTGCCGGGCTGTCATACGCTATTGCCGCCCCATATACCATAAGGAAAAGGTATAAAAGCTTCCCCAGGAACACAAACGCGATCTCCCACAATACAGAAATGATATTGGCAAATATCTTAAGCTCTTTTGCCTGATATAAAGTGTCCGGCAGCAGTCTTTTTATAAGCGGGATCTGCTTTAGTGAATAAAGGATACTGTTTACACGGTATGTATTTTTCAGCGCAAAGGATAATTTCAGTGTCTTATTCATAAGCTTCCTCCCGCAGAGCCATAATAATCTTCTCTTTGAATTCATGGCTGTCTAGATTACTCTTTTCTACAACCTCCAGCTCTCCATGGTTCAGCAGTACGATCTCATCGCAGAGATCCAGGGCAAGATCCATAATATGCGTGGAAAATATGGTAATCCGCCCCTGTTTTAAGGAACGCAGCAGCTGCTTCATTTCCTCGGCAACCACAACATCCAGAGAAGTCAGCGGCTCGTCAAGAAGGAGGAGTTTCGGCCTGGCAATGATATTGATCAGCATCTGCATTTTGTTTTTCATGCCGTGGGAATAGTCTTTCAGCAATTTATCTCTGTCTTCCCAGGCAATGCTCATATAGTCAAAATACTCATCCAGTGTTTGAGTGTCTGAAACCGATTTCTCATTGATATCTATAAAGAATTTCAGGAATTCCCTTCCAGTCAGGAATTCAGGAACCGTAGGCGTGGAGAGGACATACCCGATATCCTCTGCCGAAAGATTCTGCTCTTTCCCTTCTATTTCCAGGCTGAAGCTGCCGCCGTCTATCTTGATGTCATTATTAATGCAGTTAAACAGTGTCGTCTTGCCGGCGCCGTTCCTGCCCAGAAGCCCATAGATCTTCCCCTCCTCAAACGTAAAGCTAATATCCTTTAAAACTTCCTTTTTTTCAAATGCTTTTGATACATGTTCAATAATAAATTTCATGATGCCCTTCTTTCTATGTAAAATGAATTTTCTGTCTGCACATCAGTTTTATTATATCGCACAAATACAAATAAAAAAAGATTTCTTTAATAGCTATAAATAAGATTTCTACATAATGTCATCGATCTGTTCCGTTATCTCTTTTAATTTCTCTTCCAAATCGGCCTGCATCTGCGTATCATGCCGCTGCATTGCCAGGCGGACCTGCATATTAAGAGAACGCTGCTGATCTTTCAATACTGTAAATTTTGTCTTTCTGATATCTGTCAAAGAATTTACCATCTGATTATTTGTCATCTGAATTTCTCCTTCTGTTTTCATTTATTACTGCCGGTCTCTATCTTAAAAGCGCTTCTTAAACTTAATTTAAACTGCCGGCTTCTAAATGTGAAAAATGTGTTAAATCATCTGTTTTTTTTAATTCTGTTTAACTTTCTATGTTACACTCAGTGAACATAGGAATACACGCCTTGTCCACTGAGTGTAAAATTTTCAGACAAAATGAACGTAGGAGGACTGCCCATGCTGCAGATCTTAATTGTAGATGATGATAAGAATATACGCCGCTATCTGGCCGCTGTTTTATCAGATGCCGGATATACAACTTCCTGTGCGGACTGCGCCAGGAAAGCTCTGGCCATTATGGAAACCACAAAGATTGACTTGATCGTGCTTGACATTATGATGCCCGGCATGGATGGCTATGCCTTTGCAGAACTTCTGAGGGACTGTCACAATGATGTTCCTATCCTGATGCTCTCTGCAAAACAGCTCCCGGAGGATGTAAAGAAGGGGTTTCTGTCAGGAACCGACGACTATATGACCAAACCTGTAGATGAAACAGTGATGCTTCTTCGGATTAAGGCTCTGCTCAGAAGAGCAAAAATCATTTCCGACCGCCGGCTTACGGTCGGATCCACCATTCTGGATCATGATACTATGACTGTAGAAAATGAAGAAGGCCGTCAGCTGCTCCCCCAGAAAGAATTTCAGCTTTTATACAAGCTTTTGTCCTACCCAAACAAAATATTTACCCGCATGCAGCTTATGGAAGATATCTGGGGTCCCGCCTCTGATTCCACGGATGCCACAGTCTGTGTTCACATTAACCGCCTCAGAAAACGCTTTGAAGGCTGTGCGGATTTTTCGATTGTCACGATACGGGGACTTGGCTATAAAGCACAGATTAAGGAGGATCTGGTATGAAAAAACACGCAGGTGTACGCATTAAGATTACTTTATTAACGACAGGTTTTATTTTTATCTTACTGGTTCTGACCATGTTTGCCAGCAATGCGATCGTTATCTTTGCTATAAGGAAAGGCTGGATCACTGCACAGCCCGGCACTCCGCTTATCCCGTTTCTTTTCCAGAGCGGAATTATCAGTATTGTCATTGGCACGGCCCTCTCCTTTTTTGTGAGCCATTTTCCTTTGCGTCCTCTTCATACATTGATTCAGGCGATACACAAAGTTTCTGAGGGAAATTATGAGGTGAAGATTCATCTGGAACACCCGAAAGAATTTCAGGAGCTTTCAGATTGTTTTAATCAGATGACAGAGGAACTGGCCGGAATAGAGATGTTTCGCTCTGATTTTATCAATAATTTCTCCCATGAATTTAAAACGCCGATCGTCTCTATTCTCGGTTTTGCCAGACTAATGAAGAACCAGGATCCCGATACCGCCCGGCGCCAGGAATATCTGGACATTATCATTGAAGAAGCCCGGCGCCTGTCCGAGCTTTCCACTACTGTGTTAAACCTCTCAAAGGTTGAAAGCCTGACTCTCCTGACCGACGAGACGGTCTATTCCTTAAGTGAACAGATTCGTGAATCTATCCTTCTTCTGGAAAACAAATGGTCTGATAAACAGATTGACTTTGATATTGATATAGACGAAATCGTAATCAAGGCAAACGATCAGCTTTTGAAGCAAGTATGGATGAACCTGCTGGACAATGCAATAAAATTCTCTCCTGAAGCAGGGTGTATTACGATAACCCTACGCGCAAATAACGGGAACGTGGTTTTCACAGTGAAGGATCAGGGAGAGGGTATAAATGACAAGACTCAAAAATTCATCTTTGACAAATTTTATCAGGGTGACACCTCACATCATATGGAAGGCAACGGGCTTGGCCTGCCGCTTGTGAAAAAAATACTCGAATTGCATAAAGGACGGATTGCGGTTCAGAGCCAGACCGGCAGAGGGAGCGTTTTTATCGTTACGCTCCCTCTGAACAAAAAATAGTGATATTAAAATTTGCAAAATTCAAATGAAAAATAATAGACATAATCATTGTTTGTTCCAACTTCTCCATGTTCTATCTCCTGGATAGGAATCACACTCAGCACGTCTTTACTGTAAATAAGCGCCACCAGTCCATACTCTATATCATACTCAATTGGAATATCTTCTTCTATCCGGCTGGCTGATCTTCCGTAATACTCTCTGCCTTCCACATCCTCCAGAATTGGGACAGCAGTTGAATACTTGGCATAATTGTCCGCGACAGTCAGCTTAACCGTAAATTGTTCAAAATCCGGCACAAGCGCAATCATGCCTTCCGACGCAGAAGCAATATCTACGTAGGTAAATTGGGCAGCCTTTTTTTTATCTATCAATTTCCCCGCGCAGTATTGGGAAATATATATATCCAATGTCTTAAATTTTTCTCCTGTATAATATCTGAAAAGAAATGCGCCATCCACCCCGGACAACAGCTCCGCGGTCTTCATCTCTGCACTGTCTCTCTCAACTGTCGTAATATAATTCCGCGGCCTGCTCAGATTGCGATACAGATTTACTCCCAGCAAAGCTGCTGCCGCAATCACAATTACAGTCAGCGCAGCTATGATACTTTTTAAATTCTTCTGTCTGTACTTATTGTCCTTTGCCACCCAAATCAGATTATCCTCAGATTTTTTTATGATATTTTCTTCACTGATATCTTCTCCGGCTATAAATTCATTGATACTGATTCCCAATATATCACACAGCTGCGTGTAGACAGATACATCCGGCATACAGATTCCCCGTTCCCATTTAGATACAGATTTATCACTCATGCCTAATCTTTCTGCAACCTGCTTTTGCGTTAATCCTAATATTTTTCTCCTTCTCGCAATGTACTTTCCTATCTTGACAATATCCATATTTGCCACCTCCTCGTTCAAATAATAATAACTGATAAGGCAGCAAATAGACACCTCTCAGAAGTAGAGTCTGGTAAATTTACCAAATATATATTGTTTACACTCACTACTTTGATTATATCCTTCATTGCAAATTTCTTCAACAATATCATGAATGCTTTTTCTATTCAAATTTTCACATAGATATTTATTTTCCCAGTACCCGCCGTATATAAAAACACCGCCGCAGTATCCTTACACGCCAACAGAAACGGAATCGTACACTCAATTTCCAATCCTGAATCTCCAGTCAGCATCTCAATCAGTTCTACCTTATAAAAGCATTTCCTCTCGTCTATATCCATACCCCGCAACTGTTCCCCAAGCACCTGATACAGTCCCTCTTTCGTGATTGGATCCTCCAATATCTGCCGGAACCGGAATTGACTGTTCGTAAATCGATTTGTATTAAGCACACGGAGCAGGTATTCCGTCATCTGCTCCGGCATTACTTCTTCAATTCCTACTACCAGTTCCTCATTTCCATTGTCACGGATTTTAGAAATCAGGGAACTTATCACTTCGGGAAATACAACCACAAAATCCGCTCCGCCATTGATACGGATTTTATATTCTTTCACCGTCTTGTTATCCCCCTTTTTTTCATAACTGCTGTTCCTGCGTCAAAGGTCAGCATCTGAGATTTTCTAAAAGATGAACGATAAAGAGTATACTGATAAAGAACAACTATCAGACAGACTGCGATATTAAATCCAATCATAGGATATTCATTTGAAGAAATCACTCCGTCGTTCTGCCACAAAATCATTGTGTAATAAATAAACATTAAAATTGTCGCCGCTGCTGTCGGCAGAACAAACACTTTTTTTATCTGTTCTTTCAAAATCCGATTCAAATATTCTTGTCCGGCTCCCAATTTCTTCACATCCATCAACACGCGCTTACTTTTCACAGCAACTGTAATACTTCTGGTGTAGCCAATCACCCCTGCCGATACCAGACAGATCACCGATACAAAAACGAATATCAATAACAGTGTTGCATAAGTCAGCACAAAGCTTCTCTCCAGAAGCGGAACGAACACCGGACTATATTTCCAGTCAACTTCGATCTCCGGGTGTTTGGGATAAAGCGTAGTCAGCCCGCCGTAATCATACTCTGCATCCACTCCCTCACGATATTCATCATAGGCAGCCATCACGCGCATACTATCCGGAACAGATTTACAATACCGTGCATACAATTCTTTAGAAAATGCATAAGTATCCCCCGCTTCTGAAACATTAAACAACACCTGCGTCATCTGAAACTTGTTGGATAATCCTTTTTTTAACTCTGCAAAATCTACATCGTTTAAAATATAACTTGCATTTCCATCCTGTCCCCGGTCATAAAAGAAACTGCTGTATTCTACAGTTCCTGCATAGATAAGTTCCTTTTTTGTTCCTGTGTCCGTATTTTCTGCCATATCCAGATCTTCGGGTAAAAACCAATAATTTTCTGTATTATTTCTTCGGTTGACATACAGGTAAGTTCCCGGTTCTACTTTCACTTCCATTCCTGTTGCTTCTGAAAACATGCCTGCACTGATAAAATTTTTGTAATAATCCTTTTCACGGTATTCCTCCGTAAGCATACCATCCTCATCATAATTCTCTCTTGCCACACCACTGCCAAGCAGACGTACAATTTCTACTTCCCGGTAATCCGCGATTTCCACACCATACGCTGCAGCAATAGACTCTACATCTTGCATCGTTAATCGATCCGCATCTCCGAGATAACGATAAGACATATCATTATCCTCACTTGCTGCAATCGTTGCCCCCTGAAAATAGTTTGTTGCAGAGTAAAATACAGCAAATAATGCTCCTGCCAAAAGAAGCGTGATAATCAGCATGTTGCGCACAACGGATACTCCCTGAAATTTCAACATCCCAAACGAGATCAAATGCTTGTAGTATTTCTGCGGATTTTTTCCTCGTTTGTGAACTGCAACCGAGTACACCATGATCTTGTACAGGCCGATTAATACCAAAATGTAAAAAACATAAGTAAAACTGCCAAGTACCCTTTTTAAAATCGTACTGATTACAGATGGAACAATCAGCCCTCCCAATATTCCCAGTGCAATCAAAATCAAACCTGTAACCAGGTATTTACCATCAACATTTTTCTTGATCGGCTCTGTTCTTCGCTCCTCAGTTAAAATCTCAATCAGGTTTGCCCGTTTCAAAAATCTGGCCGTCATTCCCATGATCAAAACAGATACTGTTAATACGAACACAACCGAGCCGGCCAAGCCATGCAGGGATAAACGAAACCCATCGCCTTCTGCACTCTGGGTCAAATACTCATAAAGTTTACCAAAACCAAATGCCATCATACCGCCAATGAAAATACTAACCACAGATAGCTGCCCAATAAGCAGCAGCATCTCTTTCATTATAGTTTTTGAAAGCCTGCCTTTCGCTGTTCCAAGCGCCATGAGGATACCGACCTCCCGGCTCTTAAAGCGAAGAAACAGCCCCGCTGCATAAATGGTAAACAGTACGCATCCCGTTACGGCTACTGCATATACCATATACAACATTTTTCTGGAATCTCCGCCGACCGGAAGCCTGCTCTGCACAAACGGGCTCAGCATGAAAAACGTCAGGGCCGACACCAATAATACAGACAGCGAAAAGCACAGACTGAATTGTTTGTAGTTTCCCTTATTATATTTTTTCAGTTTGTTCAGCACATTAAGCAGCGTCATCATTCTCACCACCATTCAATTTCCTTAATACATCCAGAAGATCTTCCAAAAATGCTTTCCTGTTTCCATTGTTCGTCAGTTCTGAATGAACTTTTCCATCTTTCATCATAATCACACGGTCACAATAGCTTGCGGAAAATGTATCGTGCGTTACCATCAGTGTCGTTGCTCCCAGGGTTTTCTTCGCCTCAATAAATGCCTGAATAACTGCCTCACTGGATCGGCTGTCTAAATTTCCTGTAGGCTCATCGGCCAGGATCGCAAGTGGATCGTTCATAAGAGAGCGCGCTACCGCAACCCTCTGTTTCTGCCCGCCGGAAATCTCTGCCGGATATTTATCTGCTATATGTTCAATGCCAAACAGACGCAGAAGTTTTCCTGCTTTTTTCTCCATCAACTTATAATCCTCGCCGCGGATCACCTTTGGCACACACACATTCTCAAATACGGTGAGACCGTCAAGCAGCATAAAATCCTGAAATACAAAACCTAACTGCTCATTCCTCACTTTCGCAATTTCCTCTTCACTTAATCTGGAAAGACAAATACCATTCAAAGTGATCTCACCTTTATCGTAGGGATGAAAACAGGAAATACAGTTGAGCATGGTTGTCTTTCCACTTCCGGATGCCCCCATAACCGCCGCAAACTCTCCCTCCTTCACCTCAAAGCAGACATCCTTTAATACCTCATAGGTTATCCTTCCTGTTTTGTAACTTTTAAATAAATGCTCGACTTTTAACATAAAAGTTCCTCCTCTTGTTTTTTGATATGATTAGGATACTTCAGTAAAATTTTTTTTCAATATGCGCTGCCTAAACTAATATAACAACAGCCTAAACTAATCAAAAATCACATAACAAGCGGTTGATATCAATGCAAAAAGCCACAAGATCTTTCTCATCTCATGGCTTTCACTCATCTTAAACTTCCGGTAACGGTATTATATTTTTCATTACAAATTTCCCATTCTCCTGCCGGATCACGCACTCTCCATGATACTTCTCTACTGCCTTGCGGATATTCGGAATCCCAAACCCATGCAGCAATTCATCTTCTTTTGACGTGCCATTCATTTTCCCTATTACTGCATGATTCTCAAACACAATCATCAACACATCATGGATACGGCCTGCTTTTACCGTAATGAGTCTCTGCTCTGGCGGCAGCTTCACACTCGCCTCTAAAGCATTATCCAGTGCATTCCCAAAAATTGTGCTCAGATCCATCGGCTCGATAAACCTGCCATCCTCAAAATGGATAACCGCCGAGAAATCTATCTGCTGTTCTTTTGCTTTCTTTGCCTTATCGTGAATGATAACATCCAGAAACTCATTTCCCGTATGAATATAATCCTCATAATCCGAAATCTGCCGGCGAAGATCTGATACCATCTGCTTAGTCTTAGCACTGTTCTGTCTCTCCAGTATGAGCAGATGATTTTTCATATCATGGTACAGCGCACGCACGCGCTTCTCGTCATCTTCTTTTTCCCTGTAATACGCGAACTGCTCATTCATCCTTTTGATGGTAAATTGTTCTTGCTGTTCCACCTTTTTCAGCAACGTATAGTTCTTCATATATAAGAGCTGTACAGTGAATATAATTGCCAGGACACTGCTCATAATATGATGTTCCAGATTATAGTTTCCGCTTTTTATGGTTATATCATCCAGAAATACGATTATCAAAAAAATGTAACTTACAAATATCAATATAAAATCTTTCAGAGTTGTCTCATATTGGAAATTACGAAACAGACGAGATATTCCAAAAGACAGCAGGACCATCACGATAAAAAATCCAAAATATGTCTGCCATCTCATAAATATTTCATTTCCTATTTTCACAGTAAGAGGATCAAAAAAATGAGAAAGTATACCTCCGGCAATGGATTCTCCTAAAATAATCTCCGCATAGAGCAAAAACATGCAAATAATACCGTTAAACCATGGATCCCTATAACACAACTTAATAAAAATAGTTCCTGCAATAATGATTGCCGGCATTTTAAATGTCTGATCCCGAATCACCCATGTCCACATATATACAAAACAGAAAAATAATACACAAGGCAAATATTTCACATATTTATTTCTATTTTCTTTGCATATTCCAGTCATAATAAAGCCGAGTGCGATCACATCGCCTAACGTACCCAGAATATCCATTACTCGATAAATCCACATTACACCCTCTCCCTCAGGCCGCCCTTCAATTTCCCCAGTTCAATTCTTCACTTTGACTGCTCATTTTTCTTCTGGCAGCGGCAAAATAATCTTTACTGTAAACCGTCCAGGTTTCTGTTGGATCAAACATTGACCGCCGTATTTTTCTGCCGCCGTCTTCATATTCTGAATTCCAAATCCATGCAAAAAACAATCTGATTTGGTAGTATGCTCATATCCGGATTCCCCCCGCTGACAATTATTTTCAAATACAATAGACAACATTTCCCGTACACAATCCGCTTTTACCGTGATCAGCCTCTGTTCTGGCGGCAGCTTCACACTCGCCTCTATTGCATTATCCAGTGCGTTGCCAAAGATCGCGCTGATATCCATTGGTTCAATAAAATCTCCCGCGTCAAAATGAATCATGGCAAGAAAATCAATCCTTTGCTCCTTTGCCCTCTTCACTTTATCCCGGATAATAACATCTAAAAAATCATTTCCCGTATGGATATAATCCTCATAATCTGAAATCTGCCGGCGAAGATCTGCTGCCATCTGTTTTGTCTCATCACTGTTCTGCCTCTCCAGTATGAGCAGATGATTTTTCATATCATGGTACAGCGCACGCACACGTTCCTCATCTTTTGCTTTCTCCTGATAATATGAAAACTGCTGGTTCATTCTCTCTATGGTCTGTTGTTTCTTTAACTCCTGCTCCCGAATATAAACTGTATTTTTAGAATACAAAAAGCTCACAGTAAAACTGACTATAAGAAATATACCAATAAAGTACACTAACGAATTGGACAATATTCCTAAGTTCAAGTATTCATAAGCAGATAACAGATTAACCGCTAATGCAATTGAAAAACTGAATGATACAACCAACGTATCTTTCCTTCCGAACCGATACCGCCAGTCCCTGACCAGCATATAAATACCAATTAATACGAATACCCTGATAATCAAAGTAAATACATATGTTTCCCACCGAAGCATATTTACCCCGTCTACTTCAACCAGCGTGGCCTCCCCATATAACCACTGTACACAGGGAATACTGATTATTTCAGGCAGGTATGCTACCAGCAAAATAAACAATTCATAACACACAATCCCCTGAGAAATCGAATCTTTGTAAATCATTTTTAAACAAACAATGTAAACCACTGCTGTTAAAAAAAGTTTATATGCACCTAATGATGTTAACCATGTTGTCATCCATGCCACACAAAAATTGGCACATACCGGAAAAAATTTCCAAAAGGCAGAAGAAAAACGAGGAATTTTGCATAAATGTATGTAAATTAAATACAAGCCCGCCACTTCTGACACTGTAATGATAAAATCCAGAATATAATAAATCCCCATTACAACCTGTCCCCCCAGTAATCCGCCAGTTTCTCCAGCACAAGCTTGCGTTTCGGCTGACTGATCGGCAGTTTCTCTCCAGTAGTCAATTCCAGTTCCAGCTTTCCCACCCTTTTTACAAAGAAGAGATTCACCAGATAGCTGGAATGACACCGCAAAAAATGAGCCTCCGTCAGCTCTGCCTCAAACTCTCTCATTTTCTTATAGGAAATAATCTCGCCTTTATCCGTATGCAATTTTATATTCCGGTTATAAGTCTCCAGATACCGGAGTGTATTCAGATCTATCCTGTGCTGTCCTTCTCCATTCTGTACGAGAATGTATTTCTTATCGTCACGTCTGTAATTCTTAAGCCACTTATCCAGTTCATTTTTCAGACATACATAGGTAATTGGTTTGATAATATAGTTCCAGGCCCGGTATTCATATCCTGCCAGAGCATACTTTGCCAGAGAAGTCAAAAAGATAATGCTGACCTTCTCATCCTTTTTCCGTATACGCTTTGCCGCTTCCATCCCGTTCATGGTATCCATCTGGATATCCAGAAAGATAAGATCCAGTTCTATTTTATTACATTCAGTTAATTCCAAACCATTCTTAAATGCTGTTGTACGGATTTCTATGCCTGTTTCACCGGCATATTTCCGGATCATTTCTTCCAGTTCTGCCACAAAGTCCTGCTCATCATCACAAATCGCAATATTATACATGATGTTATCACCTCATTGGAAATCTATCTTTTTCATTATACTTTATCCGGTAAAGATTCTCAATTAGATCATTCCAAGCTTTTTGTTCGATTCAATACCAACAGATATTAGCTTTTTCTCCATTTCTTTACCAATATTCATCATTGATGTTAATTTTGACATATATATCTCCAGCTTTCTATGATTAATTTATCTATACAAGCTCTTCACTTATGGTCTTGATTATACCATCTCCACTCTCCATCTACCACAATAAAATAAGGACACGGCAACCGCCGCGTCCCGCATTTCTTATCGTTCTAACGACTTTTCATTCTTCTTATATGCAGGATTTTATACAGGCCGTAATTCTAAATGCTATGAAAAAAACAATTTCCATTCGCTTGATTCGTCTGCATATTTCAATCCCATCCATTCCCGGCATATTTACGTCCGGCAGAATAAGATCAGGGTTTACATTTATCTTCTCCAATGCTTCTATGCCATTTTCTGCAAGCATTACTGTATAATTCTGCAATGTAAAAGTATCGGTTCAGCATTTTTCAAGAATTCATCCTTTAATTAACTTACAATGAAAATAATGCGTCTTCATAATTCTTCACATAATACCTAAGATTCTTTCTGCCTTTCTGAATAATTGTGTGTCCTTCTTTCTCAAGCATTTTCTTCTGTTCTTCAACACCTCCCGGATACTTTGCATTTAATTCCCCATTTGCTTTTAGCGTTCTCCAAAATGGTGTTTTATTGTCTGCGCGCTGATAGCTCGCCCATGCGGCAATTGAAACAAATATCCCTGCTGTTATCGGCTCTGTAAAATCGGCTCCATTTTGCTCTGCAAAGTATTCTCTTATTGTACTTACTGTTAACAGTTTGCCAAATGGCACAAGCCGCATCACTTTGTCATACTCAATCGGCGGGGCAAAATACATTCTGTCCCCACCATACTTCTCAATACTTTTTTCATCTGTAATGGTCTGAAATTTAGGCATATCCTTACTATCATTCAGCATCGCATTAAAGTCCTTTTTATTTTCATTAGCCATAAATAAAGTACCTCCTGCATAAAAGCATAATCCAAAGAAAAAATATATGCAATGAGACAGTTTGAAAAGTTTATGATTTTATTCCTTTAACAGCAGTTGTTTCACAAATATCATTTTTCCCATATCAGACGATAAATTCCTCCAGCAAAACAACGTAAAAAAATAAAACGGCTTTTTATACCCTCAGTGAACAAAGGGATACACGCCTCAAGTACCGTCTTTGGGTCCTGAGGAGTTTTGCGCCACAGATTTGCGCTTCTGCAAGGCACTGGAATGAAGCGTACTGGACGTACGCTGAACGACAGTAACGCAGCAGAATCGCAAATCTGTGGTGCGAAACCGTGTGTCTCCTTGTACACTGAGGGTATCCTCAGTAGATATCTACGAAGCGTGGATTGTCATTGTAGCTTATTTGTATTAGACTAAATAAAGAATACTCTGGAAGCTTCTGGGAGAAAGGAGAAAGCAATCCTATTTTAAATATGATTGGATTGTATGTAAAACAATGAATTTAAGCAGGAAGAAGGAACTTTTAAACGAATGGAAAAACCGACGGCCGGAAATGGGGCTGGTTGCAATGACGTGTAAAAAGTCTGGAGAAATGTTCGTAGGTATTTCCACAGATACGCAGTTTGCTTTTAACAGCCACCGTTTTCAATTATCAATAAACCGTCATCCGAATAAACAGCTGCAGCAATTATGGCAGCAGTACGGTGAGAATGGATTTGACTATTCTGTCGTAAAAATTTTAAAATATGAGAACAAGGAAGATGATCAAACCGAAAAATTAACATCACTACTGGAAGAATATCTGGAGCAGACCCCGCAGGCACGGAGGATTTCAAGATGAATGAGAAATTTCTTCCGAAATACAATACAAATGTCGAAAAACCGGAACTGTGAGCTGATGCCATTGGGCAGGATAATTGTAGATTGGCAGATTGAAAGGAAGTCATTAAATGGATAATGTAAAAATTGGACAGTTGATTTTGCAGCTGCGAAAAGAAAAGGGAATGACACAGCAGCAACTTGCAGAACAGTTGAAAATCAGTAATAAAACCATCTCAAAATGGGAAACCGGAAATGGAGCTCCCGATGTCTCCCTTTGGGAAAATCTTTCGACAGTATTAGGCGCTGATATTCTAAAACTTTTACAGGGAGAATTGCATCCAAATCGTCCTGATGTCGGAAAGATTGATAAAATACGCTTTTATATTTGTCCGGTTTGCGGAAATATTTTAACAAGTACAGGGGCGGCAAATGTCTCGTGCTGTGGGCGAAAAATAAAACCTGAAGCGGCTGTACCATGCATACCCGGTCATGAAATATCGATTGACCAATTTGATATTGAGTACTGTATTTCTCTGAATCATGAAATGAGTAAAGACCACTATATTTACTTTCTTGCTTATGTTCGTGGAGATTGTATAGTTCTTATACGATCATATCCAGAGCAGAATCCTGTTTTTTATTTACCTTTGGTCAGAGGTGCCGGTAATCTGTATCTTTATTGCTCCAAGCATGGACTTCAAAAATTTTCATTTTCTGTGTGATAAAAATATTTCATGTCCTGGGTACGCTTGTGTAATGACCGCATTATATCCCCCCAAAGGAAGACAGCGGCAGAATCGCATCTCCAAGTCACGATTCCGCCGCCATTTAATTCATGTTGTCCTATCACTCCTATGTTAATGCCTGATTATTTGCCGCTGCCATGACAAGTACTTTTAATTCATCCAAGCTGAGCCAGCCTTCGCCGTCTTTAACTACCTCCTCTGCCTCATGCAACTTCATTAATAGCTTTTTATCTGTCGTTCTATTCTTTCTCATTCTGATATAATCATTCCATGGTGCCATCATCATGGAAAGCGGTTAAGCCTTCTCCGAGAATTTTTCTATCAATCTATAATCCTACCATTGTTTTTATTTGATCGGATACTGACTTTTACATGCCGTGGATAAACATTTTTGTACCTATATATGCTTAATACAATACCCATTAATCCATAAGAAACAGTAATATAATTTCCTCCTGCAGACAGGAATGGCAGAAATGTCGCTGTTGGCGGAAGCGCCCCTAAATTTTCCAATACATTTATCAGAAAACTTACAAGAAATATCATGCCGCATCCACATCCCATTATCATACCTAACTGATTCTTTTGCTTCATTGCCATGTCAAAAACAGCAAGAATCAACACAGCTAAAACACAGCATATAAGAATCACTGCAAACATACCGTACATGGATGATAAATAAGTTAATAAATAATCTGCATTAAACTCAGGCAAAGTTCCGGATACATCTACACCACTGCTTCCTATCAGCCTATTTGTTGTCAAAAGTGAACGTAATGTTGCAGTCAGATAATTTACATCTCCACTATTAGAAACAAATGCCTGTATGCGTGCTCTCTGATAGGATGCGGAACCATTTCCCCAACACGCCATAAGAAAAGCCACAACCGGCATAACCATGAAAATCCCCCAAAGTCCACCAATTGTTTTTTTCTTCTGTACAATAAACCAATCTTTTTGAATAGCTATTGTTAACATAACAAGCATTGATATCAACATCAGACCTGCTGTCATGATTGACGGTAACCGCAAGACAAAAACAACCGGCATAACCATCCATGCAGCGGCTTTCATCAATCCCTTATAACCCAATCCTTGATATTTGTAAATGACTCCTCCATAAATTGGAACATAAAACAGCATGAATGTTTGCCTCAATCTGATCTTTCATATGATTCTGCAATTCCTGTCGTATATATGGCCGAGCCTTCTTGCACCGAATCTGTTCTAACAATATCTTCAAATATTCATCGATAGATCACACCTCCAATGCAAGAACATTCAATACTGCTTCCGAATACTTTTTCCACTCTTCCGTTTTCTTCTCTAGAAGTTTTCCTCCCTGGTTTGTCAGACTATAGTACTTCCTGGTTTTGCCGCCAACTTCTTGTTCATATACCACCAACAAACCTTTCTCTTCGAGACTGTGCAATAGTGGATATAGCGTTCCAGCCTTCAATTCAAACACATTCTGAGATTTTTGACGTAATGTATCTATCATCTCATAGCCATACATGTCCTTTTCAGATAACAGCTTCAAAATAAGCATCGTCATACTTCCAGAAACTAATGATTTTTCAATAGCCATATACTTCATCCCCCTTATATAGGCGACCAATATATCGATCATCTATATAATATACAGATATCTATCAGATGTCAAGAGTTTTTATCATATTATAAGCAATAAGGAGCTTTCCTCTATTTCGCGGAACAAGGCATCTGTATAATACTCCTGATGGTCAAAACCGCTTTCCGGGGCAACCCTTCCAACACTACGCACTCGAAAGGGTATGCGTCCACGACACATCATAGTTCCTGTTTTCTTTGACATTTTTGAATCAGCTTTTCCAGCGATTCCTCAAACCGGATATTGTCCTCCGCGGTCCGCTTTGCTGGTCCTTTCATATGATTCCTTTTTCCCGCATTTCTGGCTTTCTTCGCAAGATGTCTCTCCATAAGCATCTGATCGATATTGTCATCCGTATACCATCTGCCGCTCTGGTGTATTCCATATGCTCCTTTTCCCAAAATCATAGCCGCCACACCATAATCCTGCGTCACAACAATATCTCCCTTCCGGCAGATACTCACCAGTTTAAAATCTACTGCATCAGCCCCCGCTCCTACTGTTAAAACTGCACTGCTGCCAGACTGCAGGACATGATTCGTATCACACAGAAGAATCACCGGAATCTGGTATTTTTCAGCTGTATGTTCCACGATCGTTACTACTGGACAGGCATCCGCATCTACTAAAATCCTCATACCTTCTTCCCCTTTGTCAGATCATAACTTTCACCAATCATCCGCTTGATTTCTTCCTCCGGGATTGTTCCATCCAGGATGATTGAATTCCAGTGTGTCTTATTCATGTGATATGCCGGAACAACCGATGAAAAAGTACTTCTCCAGAAGTCTCTCCACTGAGGATCACATTTCACATTAATCCATACATATCCATCTTTGTTATAGATTAGAGCAAATGTCTTTTTAGATCCTTTATGCCGCATTACACACCAATTAGAATCGTGGAATGGATAATCCTCAAATACCTGCTCAAAAGAATGGCAGTATGTAATTACTTCTTGTTTCGTTTGCATAATCAGCCTCTTTTCATTTTCATCTTCCATTTTTACAGATATAAGCCAATAATGTTGTATACATGCATCAAGTTTTCTAAAGTTTTTTTCATTTTTATAACGCTCTCCCAAATATCGATTTTGGGCTCTATTTGCTCCTCGATAAATGGAAGTTATAATAAATAACCTATAGCAATAAAAAGATAGCTATACAAGCATTTCCTGTTTAATTTTAAATACATTACACCGCTAAGAACAGAAAATATCATAGTAGAAATTCCGTTCCATATTTCAAGTCCTACTCCTCTTGATACGAAATGCATCGCTCCCCATGTCATAGCCAATATAATACCGCCAAAAGGAATTGCACTTTCTTTTTTCAACAAGGTTTCAATCGCTTTTTGCCCATATATTATGATTAGAATAACAAGCATTACCTCAAATATATAGTATAAATACTGCGCACAAAATTGGAATACGGTTTTACCCTGTGTTTCTCCGACAATCTTTAATGTATGCCAATCAATGAAAGTCATAATTTTGCAGCCAATGAAACAAGCAAACGTTACAATCCAACTTTTCGAGGAAATCTTATCCCCTTTGCTTCCCCTTACTGGAAAATGATAATGCTTCCTTGAAAAAGGCAGGAGAACACCAATGAAAAACGCCCACATAAAAACCATTATGATACAATGAATACTTCTTTGCTGCATTGTATAATTCTGTATATCTACATGCAGAAATATAACTTCAATTGCAAATATTGACAGAAGTTCAAGCATAAATGCTCCAAATGAGAGCAAGCTCAGCCATAAATATTTTGTCCATTTTACTTCTTTAACCATTATTTATTCTCTCCTTATGAAATTCCGATTTCTCGCTCCGCCAACAAAACTGATATTTTAGCCAGTATTCCTATCAGTCCAAAATTCAAGATTCCTTCTATTCGAAACGCCTTCCACCCATCCTCACATTCTATCGCATTATCAGGTACATGCTCCGTAATGCAAACTACTGATTTTTCTTCATCAATTGCAAATCTATTCTGCCAGGCAAATCATCCGTGCATATTTATTTTCCGAGTCCTGAACCACCCGGATTTTGCCTTGGGCAATAAAATCATTAATCCTCTTCGCATACCACCAGTCACCGATATTCACCGGATACTTTCCTAGGATGTCACCAATCATCCTGGCTTCCTTTTCTGGCTTTTCCGTAATCCTTTTCCAAATCAGGAAATCATAAAAATCTTCCGGAACGCCAGTCACCATGCCATTAACAACGGCACGCAGAGGACTATTGTCTTCCTTCAGTTCACTCCACAATGAACTATAAAGCCTTAACTCTTCTCTGGATAACTCTTTCTCATATTGCAGAAATCCTGCAAATTCTTCAGCCGCTACCTCACCCCAATTTTTATAAGAAATGATCAAATAATCACGGATACAATGCTGTGGCAGTTTTACAACTCGTATCTGATTTTCATATTGAGACAGGACACTGCATAATTGGTAAAAACCACAAATAGAATAAGGCGCTTCACTGTACCACACTCGAATCTGCTCTCCTGCTTCTAAATAATCCTTCAGTCGCTTCAATTCTTTTATATAGCAGTCTGTCAGATCCCGAAGTTCTGCATCCAGTTCCGGATCTTTTCCCCATTGTTCCTGTGCATACAAGGAATAAATCAAGTCTTTCCGATACTGACTGTCTATCGTTCCACTGATATCACCAATATCCAACATAAATCCAAGACAGATAACCTCTTCGGAAGTTCCTTCTATCCATCCGGTGTGTTCCCGTTTTGGAGGTTTCTTTTTTCCAGCAATCCAGACAGAAACAGGTCCATCTGTTTTTCCAAACATTACTGTATTTTTCGCAACTTTCATAGAACCCGCTTCACTTTCTGCAAATAAGACCTCTATCATCATTTCACTCCTTGCTCTGTAAAATACCATTTCCTTTATTGTACTATATTCTCTTACACTTTCATAGTTCAATGTGCAGTATATCATGTATCCAGAGTTCTAAATATGGCGTTTTGTTAATCGACATTCACTATATCTTGTGTTATTATAATCTTGTATTTCAGTTTTTGTGTTATATCATAGTAAACGTCAAATCGCACGCTTACCGATAAATTAACGCCGCTAGATTGTTAGCGGCGTGGTTTCCTACATTCTTTTGGAAGTTCTGCCGACCAGGGCAACAGATGATCCAGTTTTGTAGAATCATTACAGCACTTGCGGAAATCCGAACGGGGCATCCGCAAGTACCGGGATCTATACATTGGTAGAGACGGCCAATGCAAATGGTCTTGCACCAATGAAGTATTTGAATTATATCCTGTCAGATCTGCCGGGGAGTGCCTTTCTCGAACATCCTGAATATTTGGATGATTATCTGCCGTGGAATCCCATAGCACAGGAATGGTATCGATAACCACTGCCTTTTAGTATAGAGGTCCGGTGGTTATTTTTCTATCCACTATCTTATTTGACGCTTACGACAGGTATCATGATACCTGCCCAAAATCCAGTATTCATCAAATAAGTAGAGCCCAAACAGTATAAAACAACCCCGGAAATGCCCATTTTATCAGCATTCCCGGGATTCTATCCGTTATTCGAACTCGGCGTGTTCTTTGCTATTTTTAACTATATTTTCTTAAGTTCTGTGTAAATATATGCCTTTTTTTACTTCAATTACATCAATTATTTTGGTTTACTGATTTTCTGTTGCCAGAATGTTGCCGTCCTTACTTATCTCTATAATGAGAACCACATTGAACAATCTTTATCGTATTATCTTCTATCCGATAAACAATACGATTTGCATCATCTATCCGCCGGCTCCAATAGGATGCTAAATCACCACTTAATCTTTCTGGCTTTCCTATTCCCTCGTATCCATTCCGGTCAATATCCTTCAATAGTTGAAGAATACGTTTCAACGTCTTTTTATCCTGCTTTGTCCAGTATTCAAAATCCTCCCACGCCGCATCTGACCATGACTTAATCATCATCCACCTCATGTATCGTACCGCCTGTAGCCTCCATTTGCGCTACAGACTCTCTAAGCCTAGTCATATTCTCCTGCGAATAAAACGGATCAACAGATACTTCAAATGGTATCCGTTTCTCTCGCCCCAATTTTTTTAGATAAATATTAATAGCCGTAGACAAAGACATTCCAATATCGGCACAAGCTTGCTCTGCCTTTTTCTTTACATCATCCTCTATACGCAAACTAATTTGAGCCATTATATCACCTCTTTCTCCATGATGGTATTAGTATATTCCATATCGTAGCATTTGTAAAGCATTTCTCTACATATATGCTTATTTCTTTATTATTTTTTCAATATCATTTATAAAAATAGATAACATATCCCCTTTTCCCAACCTTTTTCTTTGTCCAACATCCTTTCTGATTTCATAAATGATATCTTCCAATAGTAATAATGAGTTCTCTGGGCTCATGTCTTCCATTGACGCTTTTCTGTATCTTAACCACTTTTTTACTACTTTATTTGATCCCCATAATGTTAATCCCTTGGAAAAATCCGACATCATTCTAAACTTATCAGATTCTGTCATTTGCTCATTTACAGGTTTTTTTGTATCTTCCATAATAGTATAAATTATGCTTACAAATTGTTCATACGGTGCCTCTCTTTTATCATATAAATATTTTTTTACATTATATCGATAATCAATGATTTTTGCTATTACAGACGTAAAAACCACACCGACCATAGACACCATACCTGTTATCATTGCCACAATAATTACTTTATCTGTGGTACTTACAAACTTTTTCAGGAAATCAACCAAATGCTCAATTCCATTCCCAAAGCAAGAAAATATAAACCCTATAAGTAATATTGCTACAAACACAAGTATTACCAGAAAAGCCAACCCTATCACAAAATTGATTCTAGGATGTTTCTGAGCAAACGGCTCTTTTTCTTCCACTTTCACTGAATCTTTTTTCGTACTTTTCATATACTGCCCTCATTAGTTGTATGTCAATTTTATATAAATTACCATTTCTATTGGCAACAAATTACCACTTAATTTTTTCTGAAACAATAGATTGTAAATATAGCAGGCAATCTCATAGACTACCTGCCATATGAAATAAATAATATACTCTTGTACTATTCGAACTCGGGTGCGGATAGGGTAATCTAGGTATTTTTCAGTACGCATTTGTGCTGTTTTGTGTTCATATTATCTGAATTTTATCTGGTATTTTTCTCATGCCAAATTATTAGAGTCAAAATAGAGCCACGAAACACTATCCTTTCTGCTTTAATTGCTCCAATATTGACAGCACATCCGGTTGTGTAGGCATGAACTTCACACCACGCTTTAACATTCCCAACACTTTTCTTGCTTTCTTCTCAATTACCTTTGCCGTATGTTCACTGGTCAGCATCAAATGATTTCCGGCAATTTTATATTCACGTTCTATGTATTCCTCTGTAATTGGAAACATATCTTGTATTAAAAATACACTTTCTCGACTATCATCCAGTTTCACAATATGCAGAATATCGCATGTTTTTCCCGATTGTTCTTTTTTCTCTATTATTTTGCGAAACTTCTCTATTCTGCTGGAAAGCGGTATCATCCAATAAATTCCTGTAACATTATCCTCAAAACAATAATAATGTGGTCTATTGCCTGCCTTATTCCCCTTGAGATACGGATCCGGCATATCTTCAAAAAATCTGTCCTTTATGATATAAAACCCTGTTTTCTTCATTCGTTCCATCCTCTCTGTGGAAATATGGAAAAAGTCCCTCGCCTTTCGGCGAAGGACTAAACTTACAACCCAACCATTTATATACCGCATATCGGTCAGCGGTAAACTTTCAACCCGACCATTTATATACCACATATCGGTCAGTGGTAAACTTTCTTTGTACTAATATACTAACAAGTACAAAGCGGAAAGTCAATAGAAGTATCCACTAAAATTATATGCTGTTTACACCAAATTATTCGAATTACTTTTTCTATACTTCGCTACCACTGCAATTCTTGACTAATTTCTTTCAATTCAGAAATAACGGCATTTAATTCATCTGTCACTGATTCAATTAACTCACCAGTATCCGTTGGCTTAAAACTTTTAACTAATATACCAAAATCTTCTTGACTTCTTCCGTCACCATGTATATCTGGGGTCAATACAATTACTTTCTTTACTGGACGTATATTTAAACGTTTACCTTTACCACCAAAATGATAATCTGATCGCGTATTATTATAATATGCTTGTAATTGTCCAATACTGGATCTCCCACCGTTTTCTGTCCAAAATGAATTAATTTTTCTGTATTTACATTCCAATACAATTGCCCCTAAGTACCACTCTTTTTTAACATCATACACATGAATCAATATATCTGGTCTATTATGAATCTTTAAAGCTTCATGCGTTTCTGCTATATAAAGCGGCACCTCATGCGTAGTTTTTTTATTACTAAATACAAGAAGTGGTTGATCAAAAACCACTTTAAGAAGAATAAGAAAAATAATAGTTATCAATGGCGACAGAAATAACATTTCCCATAAGGAAAGGCTACCATTACGGTAGCCTACTTTAATGGAGTGCAGGGGATTTGAACCCCTCGGCGTTTAATCCTTATCTAAATTGACTTAGCAGGGCACACTCCACAAACGCCCACAGCCACCATTTCAATACATGCAATCATCATTGTCATAATCATTCTTCCCTCCATACAAATTTTTGCTTTTACTTTTTCTGAAAGATTGAACTCAAATTTAAACGAAGCGCACGAAAAAATTGCCAAGCCAACAATCAAAGGCACTCTAATCACAATTCGTATTATAAGGTATAGTAAGAAAATAATCAAGATATAGGTATCAAAAAGGTATCACGCCCCACTTCAAAAGCCGGAAAGTCCGCTATTTATGCGGCTTCCCGGCTTTCTGTTTACTATTCGAACTCAACTTTTCCTAACTATTTTTGTTTAGAATTTATTCTCTGTCGAGTATGTAAATCTTTTGATTATTTGATATATCCATATTATCCTGCCTATATGAGCTAATGTTATCATTTTGTTATCGCTGTTGATAACACTCGCTCTGTAACTGCGGATAATAGCTATATATTATGATATAAATTATAAGCGACTTTGCTTAAAATTTCAAGTTATCTATACAATATTTTGACTGTTTTCCTATATGAACTATATACTAAAACTATTTCATTATCACACTTCATGATTTTATATCCAACATTCATAAAACCTACAATTACTTTTGAATGGAAAATGTTTC
>CAJTRM010000004.1 GCA_910578865.1 uncultured Dorea sp. | reverse complement strand
GGCTCCATCCCGACAACGGCCTTTGCAAAATTTTCTTTCTTGCATATCTCCCGGATCCTTGCTAAGATAGTCTCGAAGCCGCCTTTGCTGTTTTTAAATTTCAGGGCACGGTCATGCTCTATGCCCCTGAAATCAACAAACCTTGCCCACTGGTAGTTTTTAGCAATGTCCACGCCAACTACGAGGGTGTCTGTTGTGATTGCGATTACTTTTTGTTTCTGGCGGTCTTCGTACTTTACTTTCATTGTTATAAAATCTCCTTTGTTTTCTGATGTATTAAGTCGTCAAACTCATATACATCATACGGGGAGATTTTATTTTTTCAAAGTTCAAATTTCATTCTCTATAGGAATGCTTGCTCTTTCCTTGATACCTTCAGGAACCGTTCCGTCCTGGTCTGACCTGCCTGTACTTTTCGCTAGACATCTTCCTCCTGGCCGTCCTCCCGGCTTTCCTCTGAATCCTGAGAATCTTCTTCCGGTTCTTCCTGGATCAGCACATCTGCGATAGAATTGTCCCCGAGAAATGTATTTACATTATATAAAAACAATACATCCGTAATACCGTAGCTGTCAATAATACTATCCACGCTGTCGTAAAAATATCTCGGATCCACAACAATGATATTCTGATAATACGGAAGTAAAAACTGCACCATACAATTGGCATAGGAATCCTTAAAGAGCAGCAGATTCCTTCTTGACATCTGTGTAGTGCTGATATCAATCCTGGCATGGTTGCCGCCAAAAAACACCGTATATTTGTCTTTTTCTTTCAGACTTTTACTGTCATAGATGGAAGTGCTCTTCTTCCCCTCCTCGGTATACAGCACAATATAGTCTGTCTTAAGGTTCTTCGGTTCATACACGGACACCGCATCCCTGGATCCATGATAACCACTTTTCGATGCCAGTGTCCCCTGGAAATCTCCGCTCACCACATGGACCTTGTACTCTGTCTCAAGCCCGTCTATCTTCATATCCTTTGCAATTTTTTCAAACCCGTAGTAAGCGCCGAGACTGGTCCAGTGATGATCTGTCTTGTAGTAGATTTCCTCTGAGGAATGCTTCTTCATGGCATCTGCCATATCAATAGATTTCACACTGTCCCCCGCCATCTTTTCTACTTTTTCAATATCATTCAGCTGGTCTCTCACCGGCGCATTTGCAGGCATTTTATCCTTCAGGACATAGGCCGCATTCGGGACCAGCGCCATATACATCGGAATCTCCATGTGACGTCCGGCAAATTCCGTAATAGCCGCCATATTTTTCTTTACATTCTTCCAGTCCGGTTCCTCCGGCTTTTCCATCAGATAACCTTTTTTCCCCAGATACACCCCGTTGGATTCCTTTTTTCCGAGCAATTTATCCTCATAAAACTTCAGGCTGATCCACTGGTTCCTCAGAAAAAACTGATCCGACACATAAGCCTCGAACTCAGACATATACTTGCCGCTTTTCACAGACTCCCAGGTAAGCTGGGGACGTTTGGCAAGCATCCGGTTTTCTGAATCCGAAAATTCTTTTTTGGGCTTAATGATATTAATAATCAGAAAAATCCCCAGAATGACCAGAAAAATCCTTCCCATGCGCCGGGACAGTTCTGACTGCCTTTTATGCCGGATTCTCTTCTGCTCTTTTCTCCTGTCTATTCTTTTTTGATCTGTTTTCTTTTGATCCCTCTCCATCTTTCACTCCTAAAATCTAAAATATAAGAATGGATTGTAGGTTGCATTTACCAGATACGCTGTGGATAACAAAAACAACAATGCGTAACATACCATAGCAGCCTTAAAATGATCTACTTTCGTTCCAAATGCATAATGTACAAATTTCTTATATGTATATGGAACAGAGCACACGACGGAAAGCACAAACAATATCATGTAATTCAACAAATAATAGACCGCCGTCCCGTCTGCAAATCCATGGGCTCCAATCCCGAACATAATGCCGATATACTTCACAGCGCTCCCCATCCCCGGCGAAAAGAACAAGACCCAGCCGATCATTACAAATACCATCGTGTAAATATGCTTGACCACTTTCGGAAGCCGCTCCAGCACACGCTTCAGCGCATATTTCTCCAAAAACAGAAGCAGCCCGTAATAGACTCCCCAGAAAATAAAATTCCATGCCGCCCCATGCCAGAATCCTGTCAGAAACCATACTACAAATATATTCCGGATTGCCTTCGGCTGGCTGACCCGATTGCCCCCAAGGGGGATGTACACATACTCCCGGAACCAGGAACCAAGAGAAATATGCCATCTGCGCCAAAACTCCGTAATACTGGCAGAGGTATACGGATAATCAAAGTTTTTCATAAAATCGAATCCGAACATCTTCCCTAGCCCGATGGCCATATCGGAATACCCGCTGAAGTCGAAATAAATCTGGAATGTATACGCCGCGCAGCCTATCCACGCAGAAAGCACGGACATTTCCCCTGCCGGAAGCGCTGCGACAGCCTCGTAGGCTACTCCGATATTGTTCGCCAGCAGAACCTTCTTCCCTAGCCCCCGCAGAAACCACGCCACGCCGTCCCCGAATTTTGCACGGGACTCCCGGCGGCCGGAAAGCTGTGCTTCCACATCCGAATACCTTACAATAGGCCCCGCGATCAGCTGTGGAAACATGGAAATATATGTCCCGAAATATATGATATTTTTCTGGACGGCCACCTTCTCAAGATATACATCAATGACATAGGATAACGTCTGGAAAGTATAAAAAGAAATACCGATCGGAAGAGGCAGAGCCCGGTACGGAATTTCAATCGGAAGTATAGCATTTATATTCTCCAAAAGAAATCCATAATATTTAAAAAATCCCAAAATACCAAGATTTACAGCCACTGCCATGATAAATGCAAATTTTGCCTTTCCGGCGCGGCCATGCTTCCGGTCATAATCAATTTCCAATCCGCAGATATAATTATACACGATGCTAAAGAGCATAAGCAGGATGTAGACCGGCTCACCCCATGCATAAAAAATCAGGCTGGCAATCAATATCACCACATTTTTAAACGCTCTTGGGACTGCAAAATACAGAAAAAGCGTAATTGGCAAAAACATAAATAAAAAAAACACACTGCTGAAAATCATAACGTTTCTCACCTACAGACTTTTCTGGAATGCTTTGTCTGCTCCTTTTGCCTTTTTATTTACTACATACAGAATATAATTCCCTTTTATGTCAAGGACATGATCATTCAAAAGCTTACATTGCTCCGGCCCATACCCTTCAAAACTGGCAAGCTGGCTCTCAAGCCGGGTGTTGACCGCTGCTTCCACCTGTTCAGACTGTCCGGTATCCTTCAGCTTCACGATCAGCAGTTCTTCTACTTTCATATTAGAGTCTGATACATAGAGGAACACGCCGGCGTAATCATTCACATTCAGCCCGTAAAGCCTCTTGACCATGCGGTTATCAGCCTGGGACAATTCCTTCATATCCAGCGCCTTTGTCACTGTCTCTGCCACTGTCTCAGGCTTCGCCTTACTGATATCTCCGCTGCTTAACAGCTTTACAATAAACACAAGCAGCAAAAGCAGAAGTATGTATTTTAATATCCCGATATATCTCATGCATCTATCCATTATAGATCTACCTCTCCAAGCATATTTACCGCCCAGTACTGATAAAAGTCCTTTTTAAAGTGGATTCCGTCCACATCGTACAGATCCTTATATGCCTCATACACATCCGTATTGTCTACATAGGCATATTGCTTCTCCTCGCACCATGCTTTTACAGCCTCATTGTATTCCGGAATCTTCTTCCATGCACTGGCACGTTCAAAAGCCGGATCCTGCGCCGGAAAAATGGAATTAATAATAATCTGCGTATCCGGCAATTCCTTCTTAATCATCTGGATCTTCTCCTCATAGGCGGTCACGTATTCCTCCGGCGTCTTCCAGTAACCGATACTTACATCATTCAGCCCAGTGCACAAAAACAGATACGATGGATTCAGCGTCTTCATCTGCGGAAGATAGGTATCAATATCCTGAATCGTCAATCCACCATCTGCCAATACCCTCTGCTTATCCAGAAATTCATGAAAGTAAAACCCTACAGTCCTGGAATCCCCGAAAATCACATAATCGCTGAACTGTCCCCAGATAGACAGTTCTCCATTTGCAATTGCTTCTGCCTGGGCATCACGTTTCACTTTTTTTATTTTACTCTCTGTCTCATCCATATCCTTCGCCTCCAGCTCCTTCAGCCAGGCTACCCCTTCTTTTGTCTCCCGCAGATTCGGATCCCAAAAGGAACGAACGACAAAAAACAGAACCAGGATCAGGGCCGCTCCCCCGAGAATCCACATTATTTTATTATTTTTCATACAAAAAACTCCATAATACGACAAAATATACTATATACTGTGATAGAATACTCAATTAATATTAATATTTTGTAACAATTTTATTACTAAACAATTAAATAAAGGACGAAACCAAAAATCAGTCCCGTCCTTCAGCATCCGTCATCACAGCCTGCTTAAAATCTGCTGCCCGATTTCCGATACTAAAACTCTAATTCACAATTTTATAATACTCTTTTGCCGTAACCCCATATACGATTCCGTAAAATACTGCAAATACTGCTACTGTTACCGCCGTACATACCGCAAACAATGGTACATTTACCATATTAAGCACAACCAGCAGTTTCGTGATCACCTTAAATGCGACCAGAATATGAATGATTGCCGTCAGCAGCGGCAGGAAAAATACAAGCAGAACCTGGCTCCTTATGGAACGCCTTACCTCCTGTTTACTCATGCCCACCTTCTGCATAATCTGGTAACGCTCTTTGTCGTCATACCCTTCTGAGATCTGTTTATAATAAATAATCAAAACTGTTGCCATCAAAAACAGGATCCCCAGATAGATGCCGATAAACAGAAGACCTCCATACAACATATAAAAACTCTCTCTGTGGAGTTCTCTGGATTCCGGAGTACAATGTCCTCCTGAAACAGCATCCTTTAACCGCTCACCGATCGCCCTCTGTACCTCCAGCTTCTCTTGCTCTCCTCCTTCAAAATCCATCCGGGTTACATAGGATATATGAAACACGTCTCCTTTTATTTCCTCTTCAAAACCGCTTTTATCCTCTGCCTGCCTCATGATTTCCTTTATGGTATCCATATCCGGGAGTATGATATAATATTTGTCCATCAGGCCGGACTGGTTCATCGGCTCAATCTTGCATTCTTCTAATTCCTCTTTAATCTTCCAAGACTTTCCGGCAAATTTCATGTGATCCTTTCCGTATGCCCCCTGGGGTGTATAGATCAGAATCTCATCTTTGTTCAATACCGTATCTCTGTTTTCCATTTCGTTATAATCAGAGACAGGAATCAGATGGAGCTCACACAACCCCTCCTCATTATAGGAGAAAGAAGATGTGAGAAAATCAAAATTCTCCCGGTCACGCTTTGCTGTTATATCTCCCTCGTGGAATCGGAGACCAGATTCTATTGTGACTCCGTACTTCCTGCATTCCTCTTCCACAATCTGTTCGATGATCGTCTCTTCCTCCGGTACAGTAGCATAATTGGTCACCTCAAACTCCATCGGGAACCTGGTATTCATAATGTCTTCCATCCCTGCATACATGCAGATTGTCGTGGAGATCATCACCAGGACCATGGTACTTAAGATGCAGATATTTGCAAGCCCCACTGCATTCTGCTTCATCCGGTAGATCATGCCTGAGACAGCAGTAAAATGGCTGGTTTTGTAATAAAACTTCTTGTTCTTTTTCAACAGTTTCAAAACCGCGACACTTCCGGCAACAAACAGCGCATAAGTCCCGAGGATCACACAGGCCACCGCAAGAAAGAATGCAGTCAGGGCGCTGAGCGGAGATTCCGTCCGCAGTGCAATGCCGTAGCCGATCCCGATTGCCACAATACCAAAAACAGTCAGGATCCACTTTGTCTTCGGCTCCTTTTCACCGGCGTTCGTGCCGTGCAGAAGTTCGATGGGATTGCTGAGCCTGACCTGCAAAAGATTATAAGTTAAAGTCAGAAGAAAGATTGCTCCAAACAAAATTATAGTCTTTGTTACCGAAATCCAGGACACTTCAAACTCCATCCTTACATCATAGCGAAGAATCTTCAGCAGCACCAGATACATCAGCCTGCTGAATACAAGACCTCCCGCCAGACCGCCCAGAATACCGGTTCCGGCTGTGATCACTGTCTCAGTCATCAGCATTCTGGCTATATGACGTTTCCCCATGCCAAGAATGTTATAGACGCCGATTTCTTTTTTCCTCCGCTTGATCAGGAAGCTGTTCGTATAGAATAAGAAGATGACGGCAAATATGGCAATGATCGGAACCGCAGTCTGCATGACTGCCTGCACCTGCCCTTCTCCTATGCTTTTATTATAGGAAAGTGCATCCATAATATAATACATCATAACCGTGAGCACAGCCGTAAGGATGTAGGGCACATAGGTTTTATAATTATTTTTAAGATTTGTGACTGCAAGCCTTTTATAAATAGAACTAGCCAATCTTCTCACCCCCTGCTGTCGTCAGAACTGTCAGTGTGTCTGCAATCTTCTGGTACATCTGGTCATTGGTAAGATTCCCTCTGTACAGTTGATGGAACACCTCTCCATCCTTGATAAACAGTACCCTTTTTGCTGTACTTGCCGCTTTCACACTGTGAGTCACCATCAGAACCGTCTGCCTGTCCTCATTAATCTTTGAGAAGAGGTTCAAAAGTCCGTCAGATGCCCTGGAATCCAATGCCCCCGTAGGTTCGTCCGCGAGAATCAGCTGAGGCTTCGTGATCAGCGCCCGTGCTACTGCCGCCCTCTGTTTCTGTCCTCCGGATACTTCATAAGGAAATTTATTCAATATTTCCGTAATCCCTAATTTTTCGGAAATAGGTGAAAGCCGTTCTTCCATCTCCTCGTACTTCCGATTTGACAGGACAAGCGGAAGAAAGATATTATCTTTGAGAGAAAACGTATCCAAAAGATTGAAGTCCTGAAACACGAACCCAAGATTCTGCCGTCGAAAGGCAGCAATCTCCTTTTCTTTCACAGAGCCAAGGTCCCTTCCTTTCAGATATACCTTCCCTTTCGTCGGTTTATCCAGCGCCGCCAGGATATTAAGAAGCGTTGTTTTGCCGGAACCGGATTCTCCCATAATCGCTACATATTCTCCAGGTTCTACAGAAAAATTCACATTCCGAAGAGCCTCCACCTGATTTCCACCGAAACGGGTGGTATATATTTTCTTTACATTTTTCACATCCAGCAATGCCATATTTTTTTCCGTCCTTTCTGTATCTGTTTTGTTCTTACAGGTACATTATAGAAAAAAGGAAAATGTCCTTCCATAGATTCAGGTTACATTTTCCTCTTTATTTCTTACAATCTTGTAAGGTTTAAATATATCTTTGTTCCGATTCCCACTTCTGATTCTATCCGGATCTGGTGTCTCAGCTTATCCATAACCGATTTACACAGATAAAGCCCGATTCCTGTGGACTTCTTATCCGTCCTGCCATTATAGCCGGTAAATCCCTTTTCAAATACTCTCGGCAGGTCCTCCGCCTGTATTCCGATTCCCGTATCCTCCACCACCAGCTCTTTCCCCTCCATATGGATGGATATCCGGCCGCTCCGAGTATACTTCAGCGCATTGGACAGTAATTGCTCCAGAACAAACACCAGCCACTTTTCATCCGTCAATACTCTGCTGTTTACCGTCTCATAATCCAGCTTTATCTTCTTCATAATAAACATTCTGGAATATTTACGCACGGCCTGGCGGATCAGGTCATCCAAAGAAAACTCAGCAAACGAAAGATCGGAAGACATATCCTCCATCCTGAGATAGACCAGTACCATCTCCACATACTGTTCCACTTTAAACAGTTCCATCCTCAGATCCCTGACAAAGCGAATGTCTGCCTCTTCTTTTGCATCATAGGACTGTAAAAGCAAGGCCATGGCTGACAGCGGTGTCTTGATCTGATGCACCCACATGCCGTAATAATCCAGCATATCCTGACGGGCTATCAGGCCGTCGGACTCCGCTTCCGCTTTCTTTTCCTGCAAAAGACTGAGCATCTGCTGATATTCCGCCTCCACCGCCGAAAGAGCCGGCGGCAGCCCGGACAGGTCGATCACCTCTTCTGACCGGACCCACATCAGCTTCCTGTAGTGCTTTCCAAACCGCAGCAGGCCGGTCAGTCCATATGCAAGAAGACACAGAAAGGAAAGAAAAAATGCATACTTCACTGCATCACCGCGGACATTGTACAGGAAAAAGATCACAGCAAAAGTCCCCATAAATCCACTGTACATACAGATCTGGCTCATATGCTCTCTCAAATAAACCTTTAATATGTTCATAGTTCCACCATATACCCAATCCCTTTTTTCGTACGTACTGCCTGCCCCATCCCTAACTCCTGAAGCTTTTTCCTAAGCCTTGCCACGTTAACCGTAAGCGTATTATCATCAATGTATTCATCACTCTCCCAGAGCCTTTCGATGATCTCATCCCGCGATACGATCTTTCCCACATGTTCAAGGAGTATCTGAAGGATCTTAAATTCATTTTTCGTAAGCTCCGCCCTCTGATCCTGATAAGTCAACGTCGCATCATTCAGATTCAGCACCGCCCCATGATACTCCATCACATTAGAGGCCGTGCCGAAAGAATACGTCCGTCTGAGGATTGCCTGTACCTTTGCGGTCACCACATTCAGGTCAAAGGGTTTTTCAATGAATTCATCTCCTCCCATCGTCATGGCCATTACGATATTCATATTATCATCCAGAGATGACAGGAAGATGATGGGGACCTGAGAGATCTGACGGATCTGCTGGCACCAGTGGAATCCGTTAAAAAACGGCAGGCCGATATCCAGCAGTACAAGCTGGGGTTCTTCCCGTGCAAACGTTTCCATTACATTTTTAAAATCTTCTGCCAGGGCGACTTTGTAATCCCACTTCTCCAGATGGGCCGCCAGCATTTTAGCGATCATCAGATCATCTTCAATAATTAAAATCCTGTACATCCCTAGTTCCTCTTTTCCAATTGCCGTTTACCTTTCCATCCTATAAAAGCTTTCTCTGTTTGTCAACAGCTGAAAAATGAAAAGAATTAATGGAAGTAATGATCACCGATCTTCCTGCCGCTTCCTCCGCGGTCAAAATACAGGCAGCCTTCCACAGGATCCACACCGTTCAATGCATCTTCTGCCGCCCGCATGGCGGAAGCAGTGTAACCGTCCGAACGCCTCACCCGGTCCAGCCATCCGGTGGCCACCGGTGAAAACTGGCCTTTCTGATAAATGACCGCTTCTATATTGTCCGGATAGGAGCTGTCTGCCACACGGTTCATAACAACAGCTCCCACTGCAACCTGCCCTTCGTAGGACTGGTTACCTGCCTCACAGAAGATAATCGACGCCATCAGTCTACGCACCCCCTCAGATGCCTTTCTTTTCTGTTCTTCCTCTCTCTTCTTTGCTTCCTCCCACTGCCGCTCCTCTTCCTCTGCAACAGCTTTTAAGCTGGAATCCGTAACCGTTATCAAATTACACATGGCAGTCCTGGAAGCAATATCTGTAATCCGTACATTCGGAGCCTTCCCTTCCGTTTCTATAAAGACAGCCTCCAGGCGCTCACCGGAACCATAAGCCTCTTCCCTTCCTGTATAACCTGCGGTAAATAATGTGGAAACCGTCAAGAGCAAAGCGGCCATGTCCCGTTTTTTATATTTAAACATTTTTGCTTATAACCTCCTATAATCGCAATGTATTCCCATTGTTCTTATAAAGTATATGCAAAAATTTCATTTTTATTAACACTTGTTACAAAATTATTACATTTTATAACCTTTTCATAATTGAATCATATTTATTTATAGTTCCAGTAAATGATAATCTTATTAAGATCCGGATTATCCACATACCGGTAAGAAACCTGTGAAAGTCCATATTTTTCAGCCAGGTTCCTGGCAGCTTTTTGTATCTGGTTCTGAAAGATATCATCGTGTGCATCCCGGTACACATTGCTGCCTGAAAATTTAAATACGGTACTCTCTTCCCCCGCCGAGACAGCATCATTCATCTTCTGCAGCGCCGCCTTCCCGTCATAGGATTCATAATACATTCCGTTAACCACATAGTAGTTGTCCTTCATGGAAGTACAGGCCGGAAGTTCCGTCCCCGGATCCGGCGTATGCGTTTTAAACAATTCGCTTTCGTCACAGCACATATAGTCATAGCTGATATTGTCATACTGCTCCTTAGAATCCTCCGATGCCAGAAATACCGGGTCTCCCCATGTAATATCCAGATAATAATATTCACCGTCACAGAGCACCAGGTTCCATGCGTGGCTCTGGCCTCCCAGGGCTGTCCCGGTTACATAAGTACAGAAAACACCCAGCCGCTCCAGCAGATACTGGGCCGCTTTAGAATACCCGGCGCATACGGAACGGCCGTTTACAAATACACTGTAGATATTCTGGTTATCCGGCGCTTCCAGATCATATTCTACATGATTCACAATATACTCATACACATACAGAATCTTTTCATAATCCGAAGCTTCACTGCTGATACCGGCCATACATTCTCTGGCAGAAGCTTCTATCTGATCCGCCATAGAATCCTTCTCCTCTCCTTCACAGCTATAGGCAGGCTCCATCACCGTATATGGATCGCTCCCGCTGTAGGCGGTAGAAGTTGCAGTCCCGTCACACCAGAAAAAATCCGGAAAATCTTTGAGGACATACTGGAACAGTTCATTGGCCCTGTCCGCATCCGGGGAATGGATGTAAATCTCTTTTTCACTTTCCGCAGCCCCCTGCAGAATCTCTTTATATATTTCTTTTTCTTCATCTCCAATAAGCTGATAATAGTATTTTCCTGCCAGCTCCTCTTCCTGCACTGTAACTTCCTGAAACGGAACCTGAAAAACTTCTGCTGCTTCTTTTACCTTTTGTCCGATTTTCCGGTCTTCCCCTGTCATATACAAAATGACGGCCGGCAGGCACATCACCAGAACTGCGCCTGCAAGGAAGCCGAAGCATCCTCTTGTTTTCTTTCTTCTCTTTCTTCTCATTTCTCCTCCTTTTTATCCCGTCACCTTTTCCTGCCTTCATCATATTATAACAGCAACAGAGTCTCCGCGAGGTACTTAATTATATGAGCACCATAAAATTGAAACAGCAGCAGGATACTCCCGATCAGGGGAAGCTGCAGATTAATATTACATCCGAAATCACGGCTGTCCCCATTCAGGGTGCAACCATCTCCATCTCCTACACCGGCATTCCGGAGAGCACGCTGGAGCAGCTCACGACAGACTCCTCCGGACAGACAGAAACAGTAGAACTGGATGCGCCCCCACTGGACTACAGCCTGGATCCTTCTATTGAAGAACAGCCTTATTCTGAATATACTCTCCAGGTTGAAGCCCCCGGATACGAACCAGTCAGCATTGCAGGAGCTGAAATCCTTGCAGGCGTAACAGCCCTCCAGAATCTGACGCTTCGCCCTCTGGATGAGACACAGGCTTCGGAATCTGTATTTGTCATACCTGCACATACATTATATGGGGAGTATCCCGCTAAAATACCAGAGGATGAGATCAAGCCAACCAATGAGACCGGGGAGATTGTATTAAGCCGTGTCGTCGTCCCGGAATATATCGTCGTCCATGACGGAAGTCCCCGTGATACCACAGCCAAAAACTATTATGTCAGATACAAAGACTATATTAAAAATGTAGCGTCCAGCGAGATCTACGCCACATGGTCTCCCAGCGCCATCCGGGCAAATGTCCTGGCCATCATGTCTTTCACACTGAACCGCGTTTATACAGAATGGTACCGGAATCAGGGATATGATTTTACCATCACCTCTTCCACTGCTTTTGACCACAAATGGATTCCAGAACGGAACATATTCAATACCATCTCTGTCATCGTGGATGAGCTGTTTTCCAACTATCTGTCCCGGCCTAATGTGCGCCAGCCCATCCTGACTCAATACTGCGACGGCAGGCGTGTGCAGTGTCCGAACTGGATGACACAATGGGGTTCCCAATCTCTGGCGACGCAGGGCTATACTCCTATCGAAATCCTGCGCTACTATTACGGCGAAGATATGTACATCAACACTGCAGAGGCTATCTCCGGCATACCGGCGTCCTGGCCAGGGCAGAATTTAAAGAATGGTTCTACCGGAAGCAAAGTCCGCCAGATGCAGGAGCAATTAAACGTCATTGCCGGCGCCTATCCTGCACTTCCAAAGATTACCGCTGACGGAATCTACGGTCCCGCCACAGAGGCTGCAGTCCGAAAATTCCAGTCCGTTTTCGGACTGCCTGCAACCGGTATTGTAGACTATCCCACCTGGTACAAAATCTCTGAAATCTATGTAGGCGTGTCCAGAATTGCCGAGCTTAGTTAGTGTAATGACCGTATTATATTCAGCCAAACTTCCTTGCCTATTCGCCCATCTGCCGCGTTGGATTTTCTCTCCGTAACCACAGCTACGCCGTCGAAAATCCGTCTTGCAGATGAGTGAATACTCTGCGGAGTTTCGTCAGATATAACGCGGTCATTACACTAGTATAAAACAAAGACCCAGGATGCAGATATCTGTCCATTTACATCCTGGGCTCTTTTCCTGCTGCCTTCTGCCGCAGTCTCTGTTCACATTTCATTTATTCTGCACACAATGACGGGTATTTCGCAAGGTTTCTCTCCCGGCACTCAAGCATTCCTTCTTTCGCCTCCTGAAGGATCTCATCTAAGGACATGTCATTATCCTTTCCCATGACCTCAACAATACCATAACTGAAACTGCACCGATACTTCCGATAGGTCTCTTCCTGAAACTCTTTCAGGATTGAAGTGAGTTTCCGGTTAATCAGTTCTTCCATATTCCCGGTAAGTACAAGGCAGAAATCATTTCCTCCGATTCGTGCAAAAGTATCTCCTCCTCGGAAATTTTTCTTAACGATCTCTACGAAATTCTGGATATATTCATCCCCTTCCTGATGTCCGAACCTTTCATTTACTTCTTCCAGTCCGTCCACACACAGGTATGAGAGTGTTGCCTCCTGATCGTCACGGAGGACGATCCTCATATACTCTTCAAAAAACATGCGGTTACTGATTCCCGTATTCGGATCATGATATTCTTCACTGGCAAGATTGCGGGCATTGCGTTTCTCTTCCGTAATATCTACAACCACATGCACATAAGAGGACCGCTCTTTCCATTCCATCGGAAAAGATGTAATACGGTAATATGTATCCATCTCTCCGCTCATTTCCCACACACTGTATTGTTCGTCGCTCTTCCAGTTTAACAGCTCCGACTGGAAAGAAAGGCGTTTTTGGCAAACCTGGCAATAGGATTCTTTCATCTGTCCCATCCGCTTTTTCTTATTACAGTATAAAACCTCTTTGCTGTCTTTGTCCACGACCAGAAGCCATTCCTTGCGTTTACTCAGTATTTCCACCAGAAGCTCATTATAGCCTTCTATCAGCTCGGCACGGTTTTCCGCCTTTTCTGTCTCCTCCTTCAGCTGCTCTTCCCTCTCCTTTAGCTGCTTCGTCATCACATTAAATGCATCGGAAAATTCCCCCAGGTATGCTACGTGCTGAGAATAATCCCCTTTTGCCACCTGCTGCGCCTGCCAGGTGAGATGGTTTAAATTCGCATGAAGATTTTTCAGATTCTCGCACAGGAAATTATATTCCTCAGGAAACTCTACCGACAGGTTTCCTTTTGAAAGCTCTGCAGAATAAGTAACCAGCTCTTGTACTGCATTCTGCATATATTGAAGCCCCTGCCCCAGATCCCGGAAAGGTTCGCTCAACTCATTGACATCAAGACTGTCTGTCTTTGAGTCGTAAAGAATCCCCTTCATGTATTCAAATAAAAGCTCACAATTCTTTTGCGTATCCATTTTCGCATAATTCCTCTCTATTCATCAATATCTGCCCGGAACCGGCATACCCTGTCTCCGGTTGCCCAGCAGTTTACCTCAGTCGCAGTATAGGACTTTCCTGTATAAGAAGTAAGAACCCCTGCCAGAAATCCTTCGTCATAGTTACAAACTGTCTCCCCTAAAAGCGGCAGACCGGAACAGTCAGCATCTTCAGAAACCGTAAGCACCATCTTTCCCGTATCTTCATCAAATTTCTCAATCCTCAGCACTCCCATCTTAAATTCCTCCAGACGCTTTTGGAACTGCGCTGTGAACTCTGACATCTCCAGAGACGAATCCAGATATTTTTCTGCAAAATACGTTCCCGCCCGATACCCTGCACTCCGGAAAATCTGAATCTGTTCTTCTTTTCCGAACCTTTCAGTCAATTCTTCACGGAGTGAATATTCTAAAAGCCTGTAAACAGCAACCGGGATCTCTGCTCCAAGATTTTCCCGGCCATTTACCTGTGCCTGCATATAGTCTGTAAGCGCCAGCTCTTTCTTATCCCTTAAAAAAACATTATCTTTCATTGTGTTTTCCTCTCTTTACTATCTACATTCTATGCTCTGAATGCAAAATATTTAGCTATTTTGCTGCTTCTGCCCTGCCATTTTTATTTTCACCTTCCGTTCCTGACTGTTTGCAATAAGCCTATTTTATTATAACGGATTCTTTCATCTTTGCCAATATCTAAAAACAGTTTACTGTATAAATGTATCAGTTCAGTCTACGCCATTCACAAAACCGCACTTATGTGCTTTTCGTTGCTTTGCCGAAACACACTACACAAAAAAAGGAAAAGAATGTTCAGACACATTCTCTTCCCTGTTACTAACCTAAATCTGTTATTAATGTTCATCATACTGTTTCACTTCCACAGTTCTTGCATCAAAATCCAAAAACAGCTGGAATGCATATCCTTCTTCACTGGTATCCCAGATTTCTACATATTTCGGTGATACCTCCACAAGAATCTCCGTGTCTTCATGACTGTATTTATTATAGCTCTGCCACAGATATTTCTTGTAGCCTTCCTCGAACCTTCGCCCTGGCTCATCAACAACCAGACCTTTATTTTCCGCAAGCCCTTCTACTTGAATACCGCTCCAGCACAGAGCTACATGAGGATTCAAAAGGAGCTGCTTTGTCTTGCGAAAATTCTTATCCGTCTTAAAATATATCTTCTCATCATAAAACAGACAGCTTACATTCCGCACCATCACATAATCATCCTTACTGGATGCCAGCGCCATAATCTTATCTGTCCCCAGCATCTCAAACATCCGCGTAACCGCCGACTCAAACGTAATTGCCTTGTCCAGTGTAAATTTCATCTTATCATCTCCTATCTCTCAACGATCCCTTTAATAAATCCACTTAACTTTTTGTACACAAGAAATGTCACTACTGACGTCGCTCCATATTTAATCAGATTAAACGGTACAATTCCAAAAACTGCCATTGTCAGAGCATCCTTCATCATTGGATTTACTGCAGTACACATTGCCACGAAATCTTCCATAGTCTTTCCCATCAGATTTGCATAAAACGGGATAATCATATACAGATTCGTAAATATCGCCACGACCGCCACAAAAACCGTACTTACAGCCATTCCTGCTACCGCCCGTTTCTTTGTCTTCCTTTTGTAGTAAAGAAGTACTGCCGGAAGCACATAACAACTGCTCAAAATGAGGTTCTGAATCTCTCCGGTCCCAAGCGAAAGGCTCCCCTGGAGCACAAGTTGCAGCAAAATCTTCACAAATATAATGCCGAATGCCGCGCCCGGGCCAAACATATAGCCTCCCAGCATCTCCATCACACCGGAAAGATCAAAAGACATGAACGGCGGCATAAATGGAATGGGGAACCGAAGCAGCATCAATATCGCACTCAATGCTCCCATAAGACCCACGAAAGCAATCGTCTTCACTTTCACGCCCGGCCTTGCACCTGCCACTGTACCTTGTTTTAAAGCTTCATTTTTCTGGCTCATTTCACCAATCCTCCTCAAATATAATGATTTTTATCATACACGGAGTAAAGCCGCCGACATTTCGTTTACGGCGTCCGAAAGCTCCGGATACGATAAAAACCCGGAACGAACACGCCCCGGGCAAATATTTGCAGAAAATGTCTTTTCTCATCCGGACTATACCGTCGGTTCTGGAATTCCTCCTGAAAGAGGTCACCAGATCAGCCGCCTCAGCGGGTCATGGACTATACCATCGGTAGGGAATTTCACCCTGCCCCAAAGACTTCTATATTCTATTTTCAGAATTCGGTGATTGCACTAACATCATCTGCTGGAATTCATTATATACTTTAACATACAATTTGTAAACAATATCAGAGAAAAAATTTTCCCAAAAGATTTTCAAATCCTAAAAGAAAATCCTCCGAATATCATTATACATTACAAACACCATCAGGAGCATCAGCATTGCCAGTCCTATCATGTGTACATACCCTTCTTTTTCCGGAGGAATCCGCTTCTTTCTCACTGCCTCGATCAGAAGGAACACAAGCCTCCCTCCGTCCAGTGCGGGAATCGGAAGCAGGTTCATAACTCCCAGGTTGGCCGAGATGAGAATTCCCAGATACAGAAGCTGTGCAAAGACTGCAAATCCTCCATAGGGCTTGCTCTGCTGATAAGAATCATCCACCACGTCCACTATACCCACAGGCCCTGACAGCTGATTCAGGCCTACCTGTCCGGTCACCAGCATCTTAAGACTCTCAAGCGTAGTACAGATCCAATATTTCACCTCGTAGCTGCCGTACTGAATACTCTCAAGAAGATTGGCCTTCAGGTTGCCGCCTCCGCTGATACCAAAGCGGTAATAGTTCAAGTCTTCGTCAAATTTCGGCTTCAGCGTAACCGTCGTTTCCTTTCCGCTGCGCCAATAGGTAACCTCCGTTTCTTCCCCCTGATGGAACTGATTATAAGAGGTAATTTCCCGGAAGATATTGATCTTCTTCCCGTTCATACGGATGATCGTATCCCCCTCCCGGAGTCCCGCTTCTGCCGCTGGATACCCTTCCGTTACTCCTGAGACCACCGGCTTATCATATCCGATCATCAGAATCAGTACAACTGCCATAAGGAATGCAAGGATAAAATTAAACACCGGCCCTGCCGCGATCACACTGATCCTCGCCCATACAGATTTATTATTAAAATTCCCGGGGGCATCCGAGGCCTCCTCATCCTCTCCCATCATGCACAATCCTCCAATCGGCAGAAGCTTCAGGCAATATTTCGTCCCCTTATACTCCTTCGAGAACAGATTCGGCCCCATGCCAAGGGCAAATTCCTCTACATCAATGCCATTTTTCTTAGCCAGTGCAAAATGTCCCAGCTCATGAAAAAATACGATAAAACTAAAAATCAGTATTGCAAATATAATACCCAACCTAACTATTACCTCCTGCTTTCAATCCGTTCATAAGTTGCCGCTTCCGTCTCAAGAACCTCATCAAGAGTAGGATTCTCAATGACCTTGTGGGCTTTCATACAATCTTCAATGATCTCCATAATTTCCAGGTATTTAATCTCATGGTTCAAAAACATACTCACTGCCAGTTCATTTGCCGCATTAAACACCGTAGGGAGGCTTCCGCCCCGCCTTCCTGCCTCATACGCAAGCTTCAGGCCGTAAAACGTCTCCATATCCGGTTTCTCAAAATCGATTTTTCCAAGACGCCAGAAATCAAGCCGCTCCCCCGGAAGATATCTCCGTTCCGGATAGTACAGGGCATACTGTATCGGAAGCTTCATATCCGGAGTGCCAAGTTCAGCTATAATAGCGCCGTCCACATACTCCACCATAGAATGAATAATACTCTGCGGCTGTACGACCACCTGGATCTGATCCATATCCATCCCAAAAAGCCATTTGGCTTCTATGACCTCCAGCCCCTTATTTATCATTGTAGAAGAATCAATAGTAATCTTCCGTCCCATCGTCCAGTTGGGGTGCTTCAGGGCCTCCTCTGCCCGAATCTCCAGGAGTTCCTCCTGCTTCCTTCCACGGAACGGGCCGCCGGACGCCGTAAGAAGGATCTTATGGATTGCTTTGCTTTCGTTCCCCTGAAGAGACTGAAAGATTGCACTGTGTTCACTATCCACCGGAAGGATTGACACATTCCGCTCCTTTGCAAGGGGCATAATGAGATGTCCTGCTGTCACCAGCGTTTCTTTATTGGCCAAAGCAATATTTTTTCCGGCTTTGATTGCCTCTATCGTGGGACGTATCCCGATCATCCCTACAATAGCAGTGACTAATATTTCCACTTCCTCTATCACAGCTACGGCAAGTAATCCGTCCATACCGGACAGCACCTTTGTACCCGTGTCAGCCACCCGGAGACGCAGCCTCTGAGCGTCCTCTTCACTCCATACCGCTGCAAGTGCCGGATGAAATTCCCGAATCTGGTGTTCCAGAAGCTTTATATTCCTGCCTGCGGCAAGCGCCAGCACCTCAATATCCCCATTTCCCCTGACAACCTCCAGAGTCTGTGTCCCGATGGAACCTGTCGATCCCAGAATCGCTATTTTCTTCATATAATCCCTCTCTTACTATATATATGCACGCCTCAGTCTGCCAATATCACTATTTCATCTATCTCATCTATCCGGCAAACAATACTGCCAGATAATAAATGACCGGCGCGGTAAAGATCACACTGTCAAACCGGTCGAGAATTCCGCCGTGTCCGGGAATCAGTTTCCCATAGTCCTTAATATCATGATTTCTCTTAATCCCCGACGCAGCAAGATCCCCGATCTGGGAAATCACACCTCCGGCCCCGCAGATCAATGCATAATAAAGCGGGTCCGTCGCCTGTCCGCCCCACCGGTTCACAGCCATAGCAAACAATGCACCAAGCAGAGCAGCTCCGGCAACTCCGCCGATTCCGCCCTCTACCGACTTCTTCGGGCTCAGTTTCGGAGCCATCTTATGCTTTCCGAACAGCACCCCCACACAGTACGCGCAGGTATCACATCCCCATGAGCTCAAAAAGATCAGCCAGACAACGACGCTGCCTTCCGTCAGCATTCTTGTCTGATACACATAAGACAGCATGACAGCCACATAGAAAAATCCAAAAAACACAGTCATGATCTGCCCCGCCATATACTCCGGATAGGAAAATACATAAACAGCCATTAAAAGCACCAAAAACAAGACGGATATCATGGTCACAAGCTCCCTTCTGCCAAAAAACAGAAGACCGTAATAGCAAACCGCTGCCACATACCCTACAATGCCCGGAAGCCTGCCCTGAACTTTCGAGATCTTATACAACTCAGACATCCCAATGAGACTTATGAGCCCTACAGCTGCAAACAGGACCTTTCCCCCATAACCTACGGTTGCAATCAGTATAATCACTAACACAATACCACTTATCAGTCTCTCCTTAAACATTTTCGCCGGCCTCCTTCACCCCTCCGTAACGTCTGTCCCTCTTATTATACTGCTCAATAGCTTTCATTAATTCTTCTTTTGTAAAATCCGGCCATGGTATATCTGTAAAATAAAATTCTGTATACGCAAGCTGCCACAGAAGATAGTTGGACAGCCGAAGCTCACCGCTTGTGCGGATTAGAAGATCCGGATCCGGAATATTATGAGTATCCAGATAGCTCTCAAATATATGCTCGTCAATCTCCTCCGCCTTCTGCACGCCTTTGGCACAATCTGCTGCAAGCCTTCTCACTGCCCGAAGGATCTCGTCCCTGCTCCCGTAATTAAGAGCAATCTGGAAATTCAGCCCGCCGTTTTGCCTCGTCGCTTCCTGCAGTTCCACGATCCTGTTCCTGATATCATCATCCAGCCCGGCAAGATCACCGATGACCCGGACTTTCATATCATTTTTTTTCGCAGTCTTAAGGCAGGTTTTCATATAATTGCGGAGAAGCTTCATCAGTGCATCTACTTCATCCCTGGGCCGGCTCCAGTTTTCTGTCGAAAATGCATACACGGTAAGATACTTCACGCCCATGCGATACGCATCCTCACAGATACGCTCCACATTCTTGCTCCCCTGTGCATGCCCGTAATTCCTCGGCATTCCTTTGGCCTTTGCCCACCGTCCGTTTCCGTCTAATATAATCGCAATATGCTGCGGGATTTTCATGATCATTCTCCTTACACAAACGACAGACCCTTCATCTATCAGGGTCTGTCCTATAACCTCTTCCTATACCGTCATAACCTCTTTGGATTTTATTTCCACAGCCTTTTCGACTTCTTTGATGAATTTATCTGTCATTTTCTGAAGATCATTTTCCAGATCTTTGATCCCGTCCTCAGAAATGTCTGTTCCTTTTAATTTCTTAAATGCATCGTTACCGTCGCGGCGAATATTGCGGATAGCCACCTTAGCGCCCTCGCCTTTCTTTTTGACATCCTTAACCAGCTCTTTTCTGCGCTCCTCCGTAAGTTCCGGGAACACAAGACGAATCATAGAACCGTCATTGGTAGGGTTGATTCCAAGATCAGAAACCTGGATTGCCTTTTCAATCACCTTCAGCATATTTTTCTCCCACGGCTGAATCTGAATCATCCGCGGCTCCGGGACAGAAATATTGCCCACCTGCTGAAGAGGCGTCGGCGTTCCATAATAATCCACTGTAATCTTGTTAAGCACATTCGGGTTCGCGCGTCCTGCACGGATTGTCCCAAACTCTCCTTCAAGATTTGCCATCGTCTTCTTCATCTTGTCCTCATAGACTTTCAATTTCTCATCCATAGTAAGTTTCCTCCCTTATTTATGATACAGTAACTTTTGTTCCTGTAAATGTCCCTGTCATAGTTTCTACAATACTGTTTGCTTCATTTAATCCAAATACCAGCATCGGCATTTTATTCTCCAGACACATAATCGACGCCGTAAGATCCACAGCCATCAGCTTTTTATCAATAATCTCCTGAATCGAAATCTCATCATACTTCCTTGCCTGAGGATTCACCTTCGGATCACTGTCATAGATCCCGTCTATAGCCTTTGCAAGCAGCATAGCGTCCGCCTCAATCTCAATGGCTCTGAGTACAGCCCCCGTATCTGTGGAAAAATAAGGATGGCCGGTTCCACCCGCAAAGAAAATGACCTTCCCCGCCTCAAGAGCCTCCACCGCCGCATCCTTGGAAAATAAAGAGGTAAATGCCCCGCATACAAAAGGAGTAAACACCTCTGTCTTCATTCCTGCATAGCGGAAAATATCTGATACATAGATACAATTCATCACTGTCGCAAGCATACCGATCTGATCTGCCTTTACACGGTCGATGGTCTCGCTGGTCCTTCCTCTCCAGAAGTTCCCTCCGCCGGTTACAATCGCAACCTGAACACCGTCATCTACAAGCTTTTTCACCTGTTTTGCAACACCCATGCAGGTGTCTTCATCAAATCCGGTCTTTTTGTCTCCGGCAAGAGCCTCCCCGCTAAGTTTCAACAATACTCTTTTCATATGTCCTGTGCTCCTTATATCTTATTATCCTTGCATACCTGTAATAAATTATACCATAGGAATGCAGAAAATGGAATATATTAGTTTACGTCATATTTCAATACAGGCGCCTGATCTTCTTCCATTTCTTCTGTTTCCTCAGGGTATCTTTTCATAATTGTAATATACATGCAGACCAAAAGCGCCCCTGCCAGTATCCAGGCAGCGGGACTTGCAAGACAGATCCCCACATAACTTCCGAAGCCTGACGCAATCAGCGCCGCCCCGCTTCTGCCAACCAGCTCTGCAATACCGGCAGTCATGGGAAGCAGGCCGAACCCCATTCCCTGAAGCCCGCTGCGGTACAGATTCACAAATACCAGAGGAATAAAAGAAACCCCCACACATTTCAGATAAATATCTACATAATCCATAATCTGATTCAGATTCTCAGACACAAACAGCGTTGTCATATATTTTCCGCCGAAGAAAATAAGGATTCCTGTTATAACCGCATAAACGACGCCCATAACAGTGGCACTTCTGATTCCGCTGCGGATCCTGCCGATTTTACCGGCTCCCATATTCTGTGCGCAATAGGTCGCCATCGTCGTTCCGATCGCAACATAGGCCTGTGTCACAATCTGCTCAATCTTGCTTGCCGCTGCAAATCCGGCTGCAGCCGCAGATCCCAGGATGTTTAACGCTGCCTGGACGACTATGGTACCTACTGCTGTAATGGAAAATTGAAAAGCCATAGGAATCCCGATTCCCATCTGCCATTTTGCCAGATCCCGGTTCACCTTCCAGTCCTCTCTCTCCGGATGAAGTTCCGGCACCTTCCTGATAATATAGATGAGGCATAAAAGGCCGGAAATACCCTGGGAAATTACTGTGGCATAGGCCGCTCCTTCTGCTCCCATATGAAATCCTACTATGAATATAAGATCTAATACCATATTAAGGATTGCAGCACAAATCAAAAAATATAACGGATTTTTACTGTCTCCCAGCGCCCTTAAAATACCCGCAAGGAAATTATAAAACACCTGCGCCACAATGCCGCCGCAGATTACCATAATGTATCCATAGGCCTCCCGGTACATATCCGCAGGAGTATTCATCCAGCGCAGGATATCTTTCATAAGAAGCATACTTGCCACTGTGAGCACTACGGACACAATTCCCGACAAGACAGCCCCCGATACCACAGACTGCCGCACAGCTTTCAAATTTCCCGCCCCATAATGCTGGGCCGTAACTACGGTAAAGCCTGCTGTCAGCCCAACCAGAAAACCCAGGATCAAAAACATCAATGTTCCGCAGGAACCCACGGCCGCCAGCGCCTCATTCCCTACAAACTTACCAACAATCACCGTATCCACCATACTGTAAAGCTGTTGGAATATATTCCCGATAAATATAGGTATCGTAAAACTCAAAATTGCCTTCGAAGGTTTGCCGGTTGTCATATCTCTTTCCATGTATATCCTCCTTCTTTTTATGTTTTAAAACAAAACTTTTTCTATTATACAGAAATACACCCATATCTTCAAGCTTAATTTCAGAGAAAAATTTTTAAAATAAAGTTAAGGAATCAGTAAAAATCACAAAATAAAAAGGACGAATACAGTAAACATATTACCATATCCTGCCCTGTTGTCTCTTAAATATATACAGCTGTACATCTCTTTTGGCTTCCTGCGGAAACTCCGTAATCTGGCATCCATAGCCGTAGCGTCCGTCACGGAAATTTTCTTCTCTCAGGACAATTGCCTTCAAACGGTACTCCCTTTCCACAAATGTATAACAAAATTCAATTGTATCATCACATTCGAGTCTTGTTTTTGTAATAAAATACAGACCATCCACACTGATATTCTGAATGTCTCCCTCAAAATCTCCCTGCCGAAAGGATGTAAGCGTGATCTCATTAGCTACCTTTGCCCGCAGATTCCTTCGTGACTGAGCTATCTCAACTACTTCCAAGATCTCACAGTCTGCAATCCACGGCTCCTGATCGGACAGATCATTATTTTTCCGGATAATAAGTTCACAATCCGCCTTTATGCAGCCGATCTGTTCATCATAAAAGTCTATTCTTACCTTCTCTGAACCTGACAGCTCATTTTCTCTTTTCAAATATAATATAATCCTGTCTCCGACACATTGTACCCGGATTCTTTTCTGAGTCGAAGGATCCGAACCGCAAACAGAACATACTGTACAGTTACTTAAAACCATAAATCCTGCCCTCCTGAAACCGGGGCCTCCGATGGAAGCCCCGATCAGTAATTATTGCAAATATTCTCTTAAAAGCTGCATCAGACGGCCAATATCAATCGGTTTTGCTATATGTTCATCCATACCGGAATCCAGACTATGCTGGATATCCTCCGCAAACGCATCGGCAGACATCGCTATAATCGGCAGACCCTTATCTGAGCGGTCAAGAGCCCGGATAGCTTCTGCTGCTTCATATCCATTCATAACCGGCATCCGGATATCCATCAGGACTGCATCGTAGAACCCTTCCTCTGACTGACTGAACTTATCCACACATATCTTTCCGTCTTCCGCCCGCTCCACTTCAAATCCTTCTTCCGAAAGGATATCCTCGGCAATCTCCCAGTTCAAATCATTATCCTCCGCTAAAAGAACCCTTTTACCGACAAATTCCTGAGTCTCCTCCTGCTCTTTCTTTTCTGTCTCCTGCTCCTCAAGCATGTAAACGCTGAGTCCCTTGAACAGATTAGATTTAAACAACGGCTTTGAAATAAATCCCTGCGCGCCTACCATCCTAGCCTCTTCTTCAATATCATTCCAGTCATAGGCAGAGATGATAATAATCGGGATATCTGCTCCCAGATATTTCCGCATCTCCCTTGCCGTCTGCCTTCCATCCATATCCGGCATCTTCCAGTCCAGAAGTATGATCTGGTAATCCTCTCCCCGTTCATGGTGATGTCTTACCATCTGTACTGCTTTCCTTCCGCCCACTGCCCAGTCAGCGGTTATCCCTATTTTCTCCAGGGCAGAGACCGCGCTTAAGCATATATCCTCATCATCGTCTACTACCAGCATTTTCCACGGCGGAAGAACCATGTCCACTTCCTGCACGACCGCTCTTTCCAAATCCAGGATAATATGGAATTCACTTCCCTGATCCGGTGCACTGTTCAGGATGATATCCCCCTCCATAACATCAACGATCGCCTTTGTAATTGCCATTCCAAGGCCGGTTCCTTCCGTCTTATTTACCTGCTGCTTTTCCTCTCTGGAAAAGCTCTCAAAAATAATCTGCTGGAACTCCGGCGTCATTCCGATTCCATTATCCTTTACCCGGAAATGACACCTTACAAAATTATCGCCCTTCGGAGAATCCTCCTGCTCCAGATAAATATTAATGTTTCCTCCCTTCGGAGTAAACTTAATCGCATTAGACAGAAGATTGATCAATACCTGATTGATCCTGACACTGTCACAATAAACATCCTCAATCTGAATATTCTGAATAAAAACGTCAAAATTCTGATCCTTGGATTTCACCTGAGGCTGAGCAATATTCACAATACTATCCATAATTTCCCTGAGGGAGACAATGTTCATGTTAAGCGTCAGCTTTCCGCTCTCTATTTTGGACATATCAAGCACATCATTGATAAGTCCAAGTAAATGTCTGCTCGACAGGGAAATTTTTGCCAGGCAATCCCTCACCCTGACAGGATCTCCTATATTCGTCTGTGCAATCGCCGTCATACCTACGATGCCATTCATCGGTGTGCGGATATCATGGCTCATGCTGGACAGGAACTCGCTCTTCGCCTGGTTGGCCTTATCCGCTTCCCTTTTTGCCTGGTATAATGCTCTTAACTGCTTTTGGGACATCCGGTAATACAGAACAAATACGATCAGGAAGCCCCCGAGTATAATTGCACCTGCGGTTACCATCTGGGTCTGCCTCTGACGGTCCAGACTGTTCGTTGCCTCATCCAGAGTTCCATACGGCATAACCGAGAGAAGATACCAGCTGGCACCCTCCAGCTTCGTACAGTAAATATACCGGTGCTTTCCTTCGATCATCGCACAGGAACTAAACGCCTGCTCCGTCTCTATGGCTTCTTTTAACTCTGCCTTATACTGTTCAGGGGTTTTCCCTTTATGCACATCAAAAACCGCGTCGATTCGGTCAAAATAACTGTCTCTGAACGCTTCGCTGCTTCGGATCACGAAGTTTCCGTTTTCATCAATAATATGAGAAAAAAAGTCGGTGCCCTCTTCATCCAGATTGAGCAGCTCTTCCAGAAAGTCCACAGGCATTCCGGCCACAAGCATATCACTGGTCTGACCGTCTTTCATCGGATAACGTGCATCAACTGCAATCAGAAAAAGCTTTTCTCCCTTTACATTGAATCCACTGCTGACCTTTATGCTTTCCTGTTTCAGCATTTCTAAAAATGTGCCTGTTTCATTTGCCTGCAGAGCCTCTCCGTAAATAACATCTGACGTTCCGTCCTTTTTATACAGCGCCATAAAAGAAAAATCTCTGATCTTTGCACATAACGCCAGCTCGTCCCTCAATTCCTCGCTATATATAAGATTTTGTTCCGCAATCTGGCCTACAACTCCCCCTACCTGCTGCAAGTTCAACTCAATAACCGCCTCAAATTTCCTCTGCAGCTGCTCATTGATCCCTGACATATAAGTCTCACTGACATTGTTAAGCGTCGATTCACTTTTATCAGACATAATTGCAGATAACCTTAAAAAAACAATTGTGCCAAGAATAATCATGCCTATTGCACTGGTTAACAAAAATTGCTTTGTTTTTCTCTTCATATATGAGTGCCACCTTTCACTGTTCACATTATAATCGACACCGCTTTAGAAATCAATAACCAGATAAAAAATAAATATCCCTAAATTTCAAAGATACATTTTATCGTATGTATCCTCATATTACCATTCTAATCACTGTATATAATGCCAGAAAATTCTTTTTAATTATCTGTTTTTTCTTTTAATTTATTTTTTTCTCTTTTTTTATTATTTTTTTTGAATTTATTATTGACTTTTTCAGATAAATATTGTATGATTAACCTATCAAAAACAAAGGAGGACGGACCACCAAAAACATAAGCTTATCATTCAAGTAAAAATCCAGAGAAAGAGGTATAGTCCAATGGCATAGTTCATTTATCATCAGGAAAAACACTATTTGAGATAATAGTTTCAGATAGATATCAAGTGAATAAGGAGGATAATCCAATGGATGGAGTATTTTAAAGATCCCTTGTACTGAACAACATCAATACAAGGGATCTTTCATGTATATATCTGCTTAATGAGCACTCTGTAAGATAGGAATTACAGCACCAGTGAAGGAGCTGAATATACCCGTGCCGCCAGTTCACTGTTCAGCATATACAGACTGCGGGCATCGTCTCCAAAGAGTTCCATTTTCGTGATCAGATCCATAGAGTTTTTCTCTTCCTCTCCCTGCTCCTTGATAAACCAGTCTAAAAACTGAGTTGTACGGAAATCCTGTACCTCCTGCGCCGCCTCATAGATTGTATTGATCAGTGAAGTTACATATTTCTCATGCTCAAGCCCTGCCGTCAGTGGATCCATCAATGTCTCAAATGTCTTATCGGGCTTAGCAATCGCTTCAAAAACAACTGTTTCACCGTTGTTATGTAAATACTGATACATCAGCATCGCATGATCCTGCTCTTCTTTAGCCTGGATCTCATACCAGTTGGAAAATCCGTCCAACCCTTTCTGAGCATAAAAATTTGCCATGTCAAGATACAAATATGCCGAATAAAATTCTTTGTTGATCTGATCATTTAATAAAGCCGATACTTTCTCATTCATTTTACCTTCCTCCTGATTCTAAAAAATGTGATTCATACGGTGCCAGACAAGCACCGGGATAAATAAAACCCGCTGTTTATTATACTCTTGTGCATTCCGCATATCAAGGACAATCTTGAATCTGGCTAAATCCCCTTAAGATCTCCAGTTTCCAAAAATCCCTGCCTTCTAAACCTGCGGGCCATCCATATAAATGCGATCACACAGACAACAACAGAGAGCAGCGATCCTCCGGGAGCCGCCAGCCCCATCGGGAACAACGTATCCGCAAAATATTTCGATGCCAGAAACGCACCAGGTATACGAACACAGACAATAGACAGCACATTATGTAAAAATGAAATTCCCGACATGCCGTAAGCACAAAAATATCCACTGAAACTAAAATGCATACCCGCAAATATACAGTCCCAGATATATCCCCGCAGATACTGGCTTCCCAAACGGATTACCTCCCTATCTCCGGTAAACATCTCCACAACGGAACCGCTGACAAACTGTGCCGCCACAGAGACTGTCACCCCGAAGCCCACCGTGATCAAGACGGCATACCGTAAGGTCAATGCTGCCCGGTCGTGCTTCCCGGCCCCGATATTCTGTGCAGAAAGCGCAGAAACTGTGGACAGCATGGTAGACGGCACCAGGAATACGATCCCGATGATCTTCTCTATGATTCCCACGGCGGCGGCATCATTCAGCCCTCTGCGGTTGGCAATGACCGTTATTACGATAAAAGCAATCTGAATAAACCCATCCTGAAGGGTGACCGGAATTCCGATTTTCAAGATCTGCCCCATCGTTTTTTTCTGAGGCCTGAGATCAGTCCTTTTCATAGATATTCCGATCTTACTCCTCTGAATTACCAGAAGGGCAGCAACAACACTTATGGTCTGCGACAATGTAGTGCCAAGAGCCGCTCCCGCCGCGCCAAAATGAAAACCACCGATAAAGAGATAATCCAGGGCAATATTCGCCCCGCAGGCAACTGCAATAAAATACATCGGACTTTTAGAATCCCCCAGTCCGCGGAAGATGGAACTGATAATATTATATGCCGTTATAAACGGGATACCTATAAAACAGATGGTAAGATAGTCCACAGTCCCCCGGACAGCCTCGGCGGGGGTAGACATGACTGCCACAACCGGATCGACAAGAATTAAAAGCAATGCTGTAACGATAACAGATATCCCCATGAACAGCGTAATGGTATTGCCTACCGCCACAGAAGCATCCCTGGACTGTCTGGCTCCGACTGCTTTTGCGATAGTGACCGTCGATCCCATAGCCAGGCCAACGATCATAACCGTCAGCATATGCATGACCTGACTGCCGACGGAAACTGCCGTAATACTGTCCACACCATTGAACTGTCCAATGATAAACAGATCCGCCATTCCGTACAGTGTCTGCAGAAAGTAGGATAACAGGTATGGCAGCGAAAAAGAAACAATATTCTTAAGCACACTTCCTGATGTCAGATTTGTTTCCATAAAATATTTCTTCCTCCTTCCATATAAAAACAAGGCACAGCAGCTTGTATATCACTGCATTATACTCTATATTTTTGTATTTTTATATAGAAGGAATTAAAAATGAAGAAAAAATTTGATCCGGGCCGGCTGCTTTATTCCTCGAGTCCCTTCGGTATACAGCCAAGCCTTGCACCGCGCCCGTATTTTCTTGCAGCATAAATAAATGCCTCTACATTCGCCTTGGGTGTTCCGATGGGAAGCTGGCATCCGGTATTTAATAGAAAGCCTGCCGGGTTATCGGCACATTTCCTCATACACTCTTTGCGGGATTCGATCACCTCATCAATACTCCCCTCTTTCATGACATCCACAGGCGGGACATTCCCCGCGATCCTCATCCTATCCCCGACAGCCTCTTTAGCAGCAGAAAGGTCTTCACAGTTATTGATACTAAACGAAAACAATCCTGCATCTGCCAGGTCACTCCAGATCGGACTGGTTCTTGCTGATGACATCCATACAGGTGACCGGATCCGAGAAATATTCCATAAGCTTTCTCCTTAAAACTCCGGAAAAATCATGCTTTCCGTAAATATCCGTTCATAATTCTCTGTCTCCGCAAGTTCCATATATTCCATTTTATCCGCCAGTTCTTCGATCTCCTGTTTTGCCGTCCGGGACATCAATGCCATATACGCCCCCGTCTTAGAAGAATTACCCACATAGACAAGTTTCTCTTTTACTCCCTCCGGAAGAATCCCGGTACCCACAAGAAATTCCACCGGAAGATGTGCACCGAACTGACCTGCGATCATCACCTTGTCCAGCTCCTCCATCGTAATCCCGGCCTTTTGAAGAAGTGCAGTAAACCCTGAGAGAATTGCGCCTTTCGCAAGCTGCACCTGCCTGACATCCCCCTGTGTAACGATCAAAAGAGGATCCTCATTCAGGACAAACTCCCGTTTCGTTCCGTTCATGCGGATCATAGGATATCGGTAATCCGTCTCAGGAAGCCTGTCCTTCTTTACAAATACTCCTGTTTTTTTCACAATCCCGGTACGGAGGAGCTCTTTGACTACGGCCAGAATCCCGCTTCCGCAGATTCCTTCGGGCCTTCCGCCTCCGATTGCCGTAAGCTCAATTCCCTGCTCCGTAATCCTTACGTCCTCCACAGCGCCGTCCGCCGCACGCATACCGGAACTGATATTCATCCCTTCCAGGGCAGGCCCCGCCGCACATGAGCAGCAGAGCAGGCGCCCGCCGCTTGCCAACACGATCTCGCCATTTGTCCCGATATCAATAAACAGGACATGTTCCCGGGTCTCCTTTAGTCCGCACACATAGGCACCTGCCACAATGTCGGCTCCGATATAGGCCGATACCTGAGGAAGGCAGTACAGCACTGTATCCTCTCCGGCCTCTATTCTGATCTCTTTTGCCAAAAGCCTTTTCGCCTCCAGAAACACAGGCCTGTAAGGAGACCTGCCGATCGGCCGGGCATCCACACCGAGAAACATATGCATCATCGTGCAGTTCGCCGCCACGTCAATCTCACAGATCTCCTCCGGCTTCACCGCAGCATCTTCACAGACCTCCTTGATCATTTCATTGACAGAATGTACAATAGCCTCCTGTAATTTGCGCGCCCCGTCCTCCGGATGCTCATACTCATATGTGATCCTGGTCAGGACGTCCAGGCCGAAATGCTTCTGGGCATTAACCATAGAGGATGCGGAAAGCTCCGCTCCGTCTGTCAGGTCTATAAGAGCCGTAACTACGGTTGTCGTACCGATGTCGATCACGATTCCGTATCCGTTCTTACAGGTATCTTTTTTAAAATCCGGCACATATCCCTTTGTCAATACTTTCCCTTTGCGGTCCTGCTGAAGAACCTCAAGCTCCACCTCCCCCAAAGCCTCTGCCATACAGGACAGACGGACTCCGGATGCAATTTCCTCCTCGCTCAGCAGGCGCCGCTCCGTCTCTGACATCAAAGAACATTTTCCCTGAAGAATACGCACTTTGCATTTCCCGCAGATTCCCGTCCCGTTACAGGGATTATCTACAAAAATACCGGCATCAAGAAGATTTTTTAAAAGAGTTCCCTTCCCACAGGGAAACCTTGTGCCCTTTACTGCTATGGAGCCCATATCACACCTGCCCTTCCTTCAGGCAGGCAAGTATCGCCTGCACATTCGCAAGCGGAGATTTCATTCCCAGTCCGCACGCAGGAGAAATGATATCAGAACCATTTTTCACACACCCCGCTGTCAGCGTCCTTACCTTAGCCTGATCACCGAATTCCAGAGCATAGGTACTGACATTTCCCATCAGGACACGCGGCCTTAAATGCTCCCTTGCCTCCTTCATCGATACAACGGAATCAAAGCTTAACACATTGCTGTGAATCAGATCCACCTCCCGGTACACCGGGCTCATCTGCCCGCAGATATGTACGATCGTCCCCATTTTTTCTTCCTGCAGGGCATCCAGCAGCCTGTTGATGTATGTCACCGCAAATTCTTCAAAATATCTCGGACCCAGAATCTCCCCGGTTCCGCTGGGATCGGAAACAGCGATCACATCCGCCCCTGCCTCAATCTGTGCTCTTCCGAAGAGAATCAGTTGTTCCGTAATAAATTCCATGTAAGCGTGGGCTTCCCGGTTCTTTTTCCGAAGTTCCTTATAAAACACTACCGGCTCCATCACCGAACTTGCCGTACTGACAGGCCCTGTGAGATTACCAACAATGGGAACGTCTGAGTCCTCCTTCTTCAGGATACGAATCGCATCCAACACTACCTTTGCCCGCCCGGAACCTAAGTCCACAGGTGAAAGCTTTTGATACTCGCTGACGGAATCTATGGCATAACGGATCACATGGGGCTCATAGACGTTTGACCCCAGATCTGTCTCTGCCCCCATTTCCTCTGCCTCCACGGTCATACAGAACGGAACTCCATAATTCTCAAAGCATTCCTTTTCATACACTGCTTTTGCAAGTGCGGCCATTTTTTCTGCATCTGTATGTGCCTCCGGAAGATAGATCTTCACAGCCTCCATCAGTTCTGACGTCACCATGTTCATCATACCGCCCGGACAGATGCAGGCCGGCCTGTCTGCCGGCTTTCCTTCCATAATTGTCCTCAATCGTTCTTTTGGTGTCAACATCTCGTTCTCCTATGCAATATCCAGCAATCTCTTTGCAAGCTTCACAGCCTCCACCGCATTCCGGGAATAACCGTCCGCACCGATTTTATCCGCATATTTCTGGGAGATCGGCCCGCCGCCGATCATCACTTTCACCTGATCGCGCATCCCTTCCTCCTCAAGCAGCCGGATTACGTCGCTCATTCCTCCCATAGTCGTTGTCATAAGTGTAGACATACAGATAAACTCTACCTTTTCTTCCTTCGCCGTATCTACAAACTTCCGCAGCGGTACATCCCTTCCCAGATCGATCATATGAAATCCTGCGGTCTCCAGCATGATTTTCACAAGATTCTTTCCGATATCGTGTGTATCTCCCTCTACGACTCCGATTATGCCCTTTCTCTTGGCATCTCCTTCCTCCTCCGGAAGAAACGGCCTCAAAATATCAAGTCCTATATACATGGCATCTGAGCAAAGAAGCACATCCGTCACGAAATATTCTTCTTCCTCATAAAGCTGGCTTGCCCGGTTCATTCCGTCTACCAGGCCGTCCATTATCCCGTCAAATGCAGGATATCCTTCGTCCAGATACTCCCGGGCAGCTTCCGCCACATCGTCCTCTTCCATATCCACCACTCCGTCTGACAGTCTCTTTAACAATTCTTCCTTCGTGCTCATATACACCCTCCTTTTCATTTTATCGAAGCACTACAGCCTTAAACATCCCGTTCTCCAGCCGATAACCCACATTCTTAATGCACATCTGGCCTGCAAACCTCGCTTTTCCGATCATATGGATACATGCTTCCCCATAATACACAGGACCCGGAAGCTCCATATCCTCCAGTTCTGCTTTTTCTGTCCCCAGCAGCGCAAATGTAGTCTTGGGACACAGCAAGATTATGGTACCGGAATCTGCCGCCCCTTCGATCCTCTTTAAGAAATGGTAAGTAAAATCCTCAACTACCTGCTGCGCCATCTTCGGGCCTAAGATATTCACGCCTCCGGAAGAATCCGCATAGCTGATCAGCTCTACACCGCATTTTTTTGCCTCTTCTACAAACCGGAAGATCTCTTCCCCGAGCTTAAAGAACACCTCTTTCATTAGCTCCGGCCTTTTCCGCATTGCTTTAAACACATGCCTTGGATCTATCAATGCATTCAAAATAGTAAACGGACCTGATACCTGGAGCACTACGTGCTCCCCCTGCTCTCTCAAAATCCTGCACGCTTTCAGCACCTCACAGATCCTTCCCTTTGTAAAATCAATCTCCGGAAGCTTAAGCAGTTCCTCTGCAGAGCTGCATATGTATTCTTTTGCCCGCGGACCTGCCTTTTCATTTCCGTAGTTGATCACTCCCCCCATGGCCTCTGCCTCTACTGTATGACAAAACGGGAGTTCACAAAACGCAGCGCCGTCATGCCGCTTTAAGGCCAGAGCCAAAACTGCCATAGATTCTGCATGCAGATACGCATCGGGAAATACAAGGCCAAGACCTGCCGTCACCTCTTCATGAATTCCCGCAGAATTATCATAGGTACAGTTAAAATCCTTTATCTCTGCCATAATATCCCCCTGTAGAAATATTTCATTAAAAAACGGTGCAGAAAAAACAACTGAATTGTTGTCTTTCCCCCACCGAAAAGATTCTTTCATATATAGCAGGTCTCCTGACTTAACCTTCTAAACCCCCGTCTGCATCAGGCGACTTAAGGATTTTCGTCTGTCTCACAGTAGAGCGGGCTGTTCCGGATTTGCACCGGATTCCCTTTTCAATGCGTCCGCATCACTATATATTACTGCATATATCATAACATAGAAAGAGAATCCGTTCCAATTGATACTTTCAATGACATTATAACGTTTATCTATATATTCCGCATCAGTTTGACAGATCCAGACCCGACACCTGAGAATAAGAAATATCAACATCATTCTTTTTCACAAACAGCAATCCAAAAGATCCGGGACCACAATTGCATGCAATGGCCGAAGACGCCCGCTGCAGATATACTCTTTCAAAAGGACAGTGCTGTCGTACATAATACTGAATATACTGAAGCTTTTTTTCATCCATACCGGCGTAGGTAATAAACAAGATCCGGCGGTCAATATTCTTTGAATCCCGTAGGACTTTCCGGATATAGCTTCTGGCAACGCGGTTAAAATCGCCAACCTCCATGCTTCCCACTACCATCTTGCTCTTCCGCAATACAATGACCGGATGAAGCAGCAACGAATCACAGAGAACCTGAATCCTCTTGGGTATCTGTCCAGCCTGGCACATCATGTGAGTGCTGTCAATAATAAAGGCCGAAGATATAAAACGCCTTAATTTTTTCACTGCTTTCACAATCTCAGCCTTTGGCACCTGGTTTTCTGCCATATAGGCAGCATACAGCACCGCCAGTCCCATACTGCTGGAAAGATGTCCGGAATCAACTACCGTAACATTTTCAAAGGATTTCGCCGCCTCAAGTGCATTGAAATATCCCTTGCTGGTATTCTTTGCCATCGTAATATGAATGATATTCTGAGCTTCCGACAGCTTCTCTGCAAAGAACCTCTCATAATCCTCTACCTCCGGAGCCTGCGAAACACCTTTGTCTCCTTCCGCCATATGCAGCAGCAATTCATCTGCCATAATTTCAGTCTCATCCAGAAAACGCCCGTGATCTGTAACTACATAGTAAGGGCAGATAGAAATACCAAATTCCTTTTTCAAGGATTCCGGAAGATCACATACACTGTCCGTTGTTATCATAAGAGGCTGCCTCCGTGCCTCTTCAAAAATCAGGACATCCTTTCCGATCTCAGACTGATTTGCTTCTTCGTTCAACTTCACCAGTTCCTGCGGCAGGATACTCAAGATTGCCGCTTCAAGCAGCGCGCCGCTGACAGGTTTTGCAAGATAGCCGCTGAACCCTTCCTTCCGATAGAGCTGTTGATTATCACTTCCTGCATTGGCAGTCAACGCCACAACCGGCACATTCTGACACAATCCTCCCGGCTGCATACGCAGCTCATGAAGACATTGTATCCCGTCCATCTCCGGCATCAGATGATCCATTAAAATACAGTCATAATGCTGAATCTGCGTAAACTTGAGACATTCAGCACCGCTCATTGCCACATCTATCTGAATCTGCGTTGCCGCCAGGAGCTTGCAGACGACCATCAGGTTCATTTCATTGTCATCAACTACAAGAATATGTGCATCCGGCGCCTCGAAGCTTTGCCGGTACTGTTCTCCTTCATGCACCTTCGCACGGGAAGTCAATGTAAATGTACCAAGCTCCTTATTATCAATAATATCCTGCTCCAGCGCAATCGTAAATATGGAGCCTCTCATATAGACACTGTTAACGCTGATCTCGCCTCCCATCAGCTCCACCAGCTGCTTGACAATACTAAGCCCAAGCCCTGTACCCTCAATATGTCGATTCTTTTCCTCATCCACTCTTTTAAATGCATTAAAAATGTACGGAATGTTTTCTTTTTTCACTCCCTGGCCGGTATCCTCTACAGAATACCAGACACGTACCCGGTTAACCCCCAGGCGCTCACAGCGGACAGACAGTGTGACAGAACCTTTGCTTGTATATTTTACGGCATTGTTTAACAGGTTTATTAAAACCTGCTTGATACGGACTTCATCTCCGCAGAGCATACTTGGAATAGAAGAATCCACATGCAGCTTAAATTCCAGACCCTTTTCCTTCGCTTTGATCCAGATCATATTGACAATTTCCGAAAAAAGTTCTCCCGTTTCATAAGAAACATCCACGATTTCCATCTTGCCGGATTTAATCTTGGACAGATCCAGGATATCATTGATAAGAGTAAGCAACATCTTGCTGGCTCCCTGGATATTCCTTGCGTTCTCAGCAACCTCTTCGGGAACCTCACCTCTCAGGGTACTTTCATTTAATCCGATAATTGTATTGATCGGCGTACGGATCTCATGGCTCATGCTGGAGAAAAAATGGTTTTCCGCTTTATTAAGCTCCTCAATTTCCTTCTTTTGCTGCTTGGCAATCTCATTTTCTTCTTCATAAAGCCTGTTAAGAAAAAGCAGCAGTACACTGATCAGTACACCGACTAAAACAACAGAACTGGCCGAATTAAAAAATGACTGACTCCGCGGACTCGGCATCACATAATGCGGATAATAAAAGGCAACATAATAGCAGCCCAGCGCTTCAGCTACACATGCCAGGAAAAACACAATCTTCCTCTTACCGGTCAGCGTAATACTGATATATGCAAAATAAATTACAAGCCATTCAGGAACTCCGCTGTAAAAACCTCCTGCCGTGAAAAAACTGATTGGGAAGAGTACAAGGATCAGCACTGCAATACTGGTTGCCCCTGCATTAATGCATCCCTTCCTTACGCTGAATTTCACGACCAGACCCATAAAAACAAGACTTGCCATAAGGATAAGCAGATTCGTTATGTTCCTGCCCATAGGCATTACAAACACCGCAGCAAACATACAGATACCCGTAGCCACGCGGAACATACGCTCCCGCAGTTTTATTTTATGATCAAAGATGGTCTCTATCCATTTTCTTATCACGAAATGTCTCCTCCTCTCCCTAAATAGACACCCTCAGAAAGTGCAGCAGGCACAGGACCTCGCTGCATGATTAATCCTTATAATCGTGCAATGCTCTCACCGACCTCTTCATACAGCTGCAGTAATCTGGAATGGTTCATCCGGATGTATTCTACGTCTTCATCCTTTCCTGCTTTTTCCAGTGCTTTTGCATGCTCTGAAAGTTCTTCTGCACCAATTGTCAGAGACGTACTCTTTAATGCATGCACCTTGATGGCATAGTCCGCCCAGTTGGCTGACTCATACAGGAAATTAATCTCATCTGTCTTCTCTGCACGCTGGGAGGCAAACATCTGCAGCATATCCAGATAAAAATCATCTTCGCCACAGCAAAAGTCAAGTCCCATTTTCACGTTGATGCCAGCCTGCACAAGCGGCTCATAAGACTGGCCTCCCTCGCCTTCCTGAGCATCCGCATCCTGCGCCGGACTGTCTTCCGCCATGTCTGCAGCTTTCTCTTCCGGATTTCCTTCCGTAGCATCTGTAGTAAAGGAAGTTTCCTCTTCAGGGATTTCCTCCACAGGATTCACGCTTTCCAGCGAAACTGCCTTTTCTGTTTCCTCCGTCAGTCCGGACTCGGCTACAGGCTCCGCATTATATTGTATACAATGCTTTGGCAGTATTCTCCTCAGCACCCGCTCCAGAACCGCACGCTCAATAGGTTTCGGTATAAATTCCGTAAATCCTTCATTCCGGAACATTTCCCTTGCCCCGCTGATCGTATTCGCTGTCAGGGCTACTACCGGAAGATCCTCGTATGCTCCGTTGTTGATCTCCCGGATACGCCTCAGGGTTTCCACACCGTCAAAGCCCGGCATCATATGATCCAGAAAAACAATGTCATAAGAAGTATCTTTACACCGTTCTATCGCTTCCTTACCACTTAAACAGATATCCACCTCTATCCCATAACTTCCCAGAACTCCCTTGGCAACCACAAGATTCATTTCTTCATCATCTACTGCCAGGACCTTGACCCCTACACAGGAAAACGGTCTGCGCCCTGCGGCCTGTGCCTCTTCAAACCCATTTGCACTCAACTCACCGTTGAGCAGATTTACTACAGAAAGAGCAAAAAATGGTTTACGGATCACCAGCATCTTGCTGTCCTTGCTCAATATAAACTCTCGTTCTGCGATGACAACCACCCGAAGCTGATCTGCAAGTTCTTCATAATAGGAACTGTTCCCTTCATATTCACTTTGTGCAACAAACACATGGGTCAGTGCATAATTGCGCTGCAGCTTGAGAAGCCCTTCAAAATTATGAGCCTGGTATCCCTCAATGCCAAGTCCCTCCACCAGATGCAGGATTAACCTGTCATAATACCGTCTGACCTCTTCACAGTTATATCTCTCCGGCCGGAAATAGCAGGCGATACACAATTCTTTCGCATTTGAAAGTGTCAGGCTCGGCCGATCGTCTGCTATTCCCTGAGGAATGATAATATGGGCCTGAAGACCTCCCTGATCCTCACTCTCAAAATGAATAAATCCGCCCATTGAATGGAGCAGCCCCCGGGCAATGGGAATCCCAAGCCCCAGCCCTCCTGCAAGCCGCCTGCTTCCGGAGTCTGCCTGATAAAATTCATCATATACCTGTGTAAGCTGGGAATCTGTCATACCTATACCTGTATCACAAATATCTATGACCAGATTAAGCCCATAACTCTCCCTCCGAAATTCAATACAGATATTAATTCCGCCTGTTTCTGTAAACTTGATGGAGTTCTCCAGCAAAATTTTCAGTACGTGGGATATCTTCTCGGCATCTCCGATCAGAACTGACGGAATCTTGGGGTCAATATCAAATACTATCTCCAACTGATGGCCGGAATTCTGCATTGACACCATAGTAATTACATCATTCAGTACCGATGTAATCATGTATTCCTCCCTGGCCGGAGTCAGCGTACCCTCTAAAATCTCTGTATAATCAAGCATATTATTGATCTGGCTGGACAGCCGTTTGCCTGCCATCTGAATGGAATGCATATCTCCCCGGATCTCAGGGCAGATTTCTTTCTCTAATATAACTTCACTGATACCGAGCACCATATTGATCGGCGTTCTGAGCTCGTGAGATACATTGGACAGGAAAACAGCATTCTGACGCTCCGCCGTCTCCAGCTCGGCAAACGCTCGGAGATAACTTTCCTTTGCCTCTTTCCTCATATGAATCTTGTATCTCGCAATCAACACTGCTCCGGTCATCACGACGATTCCAAGCACAAGACTCATCACATCTGACACCGACAGAGCAGTGGTAATCGTGTGCAGGCACAACAAATGATACAAAAGTTCCATTAGATAGAGTCCTTCCAATATGTACAGAAGCAGATGCCTGTCAAACAGAGAAAAAATGATCACCAGCATACAGGCTACAGCTGATATATCAAACAGACTGTCTTTATGTACACCAAAGAAGAAAAACTCCACCATCATCAGGCCGGCACAGAGATTTTCATAAACCATTTCCGAGCCCACTTTACCGATATGAAGGCACCACACACTGAAGCCGCCGAATACAATCAGTGGAACCATCCATATCTCCCACTTCATAACTATCGTAATAATGACCAGCATTATACTTACTGTACTTACAATGCTGGCCAAAAGCAGATGTCTACTTGTCTGCCCCTCTTCTCTCATTTCTTTTCAAGCTCCTTTACAACCCGTTTCATCAATTCCTGCGGGTAAAACGGTTTTTTCAGATAATTGACAGCCCCCATATTGATCGCGCTTACTACATCATCCTCAAACCCTGATGCCGTTAGAAAAATCACTGGAATCTCAACAGGGTAATCCTTTATGTGCTTAAATGTTTCAATCCCATTCATTTTCGGCATTGCGATATCAAGGAGAATCAGATCAATCTTTTCGGATTTGATCGTATTGAGTGCTTCTGCCCCTGATTCCACGAGAATCACGTCATAATTCTTCTCCAGGATCCGCTTTGTCCTCATTAAATTCACTTCATCGTCGTCCACTACTAAAATACGTTTCTGCATACGGCTGCCTCCTATCCACTCTTAAGAGATTTCCAAAATCCCCATGAATTTTATTTTAAAGCATGACATTGATAAAATCAAGTCAAATAACATGATTAACAAATTTCTGCGCCCGTGAAAAATCCAGGGTCCTCACAGGCACAATACATGATTGATTGCGCCTGTGAGGACCCTGGATGCATATTTTACCTCAAAGCATTTTACAGCAAAAACACTCGTTGGTTTAATTTCTGGCAAGTGTAAACCGGTCTACCAGCTGTTTCAGATTAGCTGCCTCCGCGGAAAGCTCCTGACTGGCCGCCGCGCTCTCTTCAGCCGTAGCACTGTTGCTCTGCACAACCGAGGAAATCTGTGTGATTCCTTCGTTGACCTGAAGTACAGCTTCGGACTGTTCATTGGACACAACAGAAATCTGATCAATCGAACCAACCATAGATTGTATATTCTCCACAACATCCGACAATGCATCTGCCGTATTCCTTGCTATTTTCGTGCCCGTCTGCACTGCCTCTGTAGAATGTGTAATAAGCAGGGACGTATTCTTAGAAGCTTCCGCGGACTTGCTGGCAAGATTACGTACTTCATCTGCCACAACAGCAAATCCTTTACCTGCGGTACCTGCCCTCGCAGCCTCTACAGCTGCATTCAGTGCCAGGATATTGGTCTGGAATGCAATATCTTCTATCGTTTTGATAATCTTTCCGATCTCTTCTGAGCTTGAATGTATCTTCTCCATAGCTCCCATCAGTTCCTGCATCTGCTGATTGCAGACAGAAACGCCTTCTCCCGCATGATGGGTCTGCTCACGTACCTGCTGGGCACTGTCCGCAGTATCCTTGATCTGACTGGAAATCTCGCTGATCCGGGCAGCCAGTTCTTCTACGGAGCTCGCCTGCTCCACAGCGCCCTGGCTCAGATTCTGAGAACTCGAAGATACCTGGTCGCTGGCATTTGAAACTTGATCTGCAGAAGTATTGATCTGCCGAAGGATCTCGCTCAATTCGACTTTCAGGTTACGCATCGAATGCAGGATGCTCTGGAAATCTCCCACATAGGCGTCACGATGACTGGACTGGATATCCAGATTCTGATTCGCCATCTCGCCCAGAAGATAACCGATATCATGGATAATGGTAGACAGGCCCTCCACCAACTCGGCTGTAGATTGCGTCAGCATTCCGGTCTCATCCTTGCTCACTACCTCCGGAACCGGAGATTCCAGGTCGCCTTCCACTAACAGCCTCATACGCTCTGCACAGGCTTTCATGGGCCGCCCGATGTTGTTGGCCAGCTTAAGGGCGACTATGATGGAAAGCAGGATAGCAAGTGCCATCATCACCAGATTTATGGCAATATCAAAGTATGTACCGGAAAGATAATCCGACTGTGGGGCAACAACCGCCACACTCCATCCATCTGTACCATTTACCGGCGCATAAGCCGCAAACATACTTTTCTTGCCGTTCTTGTAGTTCCCGAACCCGTTCTTTCCCTCACGCATGGCAGCGTGGATTGACGCCAGTTCTTCCAGGGATGCGTCACTTTTTGCTTCGCTTTCAATATTCTGAACAGTAACCGTCTCCAATGTAGTATCCGCAATCGTGTCGCCGGAACGGTTGATCATGTATGCGCGGCTATTTTCACTGACACTGATCGACGAGACAATGTCATTCAGGAATGTCTCGTGAGGAACAAAATAAACTACTCCTTCAATATCGGAACCTTTCATTCCTTCTTTATAAATAGGCGCCGCTACCATAATAGAAAGCTCTCCTGTCACCTTGCTGATCAACGGCTCTGATACATAGACATTTCCTTGCATTGCCTGTTTGACATACTCACGGTCAGAATAATCATTTCCGTCAAAAATACTGATACCATCCGCTCCGACAATATTCCCTCGCTGAAAATCATGCATGCTGGCACGCTCATCGATAAGCGAGCGTTTTTCCTCCAACGAAACGGTTTCATCAAGAAGCTGCGGAATGCAGCCGGTGTCCATAGCGACATTCTTATAGGCGGTCAGTTCCTGCTCAATACGTTCTGCCGCAAGTACTGCAGTCTCACTCATCATTTGATCCACAGTTGAGACGGTGCTTTTGTAGTTGAGTGTAATGCTTGACGCTCCCACCACAAGCTGTGTAGCCAGGACTGTCACCATAAGACACAGGGTGATTTTTGTCCGAATGCTTTTCATGTTTCTTTACCTCCTACTAATTCTTCCTATGTGAACTACATATAATATCACTGTATATTATTATATGAATTAGTACTCTGGTCTGTCAACTGTATTCATGGAAAATCGGCTGCCACTCATCTGACTCTTATTTTTCATGGAAGTCACTTGCAAAACGGAAAACCAAATGCTATAATTCTTTCAACAAATGAACAGGGGAGCTTGTGTGACAGGCTGAGAGGAAGGTAGACCTTCGACCCTTAAACCTGATGCGGATAATGCCGCCGGAGGAAGTTGCAGAGGAACATATACTTTTTCAGGGAGCATCCCAATTCGGGTGTTCCCTGTTTTTTTACTGTTTGTTTACAAGAAGGAATAATTAAACGGCAGACTTTGCCTGCTGTCATCAGAGAAAACGCCGCCATAAAGGGGCTGTTTTCTCCCACTGTAAAGGAGTGAAATGCTATGTTTAAACAACTATTTGAAAATGTCCGGCAAAGGGCTCCCCTGGTACACAATATTACCAACTATGTCACTGTCAATGACTGTGCCAATATGCTTCTGGCCTGCGGCGGATCGCCCATCATGGCAGATGAGCCCGAGGATGCCGTGGAGATCACCGCCATCTGCGGAGGGTTGAACATCAACATCGGGACACTGAACCATCGCACCATTGCCGCCATGTCCGCTGCCGGAAAGCGGGCCAATGAATTGGGACATCCCGTGGTACTGGACCCTGTGGGGGCGGGAGCATCCACATTACGCACAGGCACTGCCCTGAGACTGATGAAAGAAATAAAGTTCACGGTTATCCGCGGCAATATCTCAGAGATAAAAACTCTGGCTCTGGGCAGTGGCACCCCCAGGGGAGTAGACGCCGATGCAGCTGATCAGGTGACAGAGGAAAATCTGGATGGAACAGCATCCTTTGCCAAAGATTTTGCCCGGCGCACCGGGGCGGTCATCGTCATCACCGGGGCTATCGACATCGTGACAGATGGGGAACAAGTATTCTGCATCCGCAACGGCCTGCCGGAAATGTCTGCCATCACCGGTACCGGCTGTCAGCTCTCCGCCCTGACGGCGGCTTTCGTCACCGCCAATCCGGAGCAGCCTCTGGAAGCCGCTGCCGCCGCTGTGTGCGCCGTGGGACTGTGCGGGGAAATCGCTCACAGACGCATGACTGATCTGGACGGCAATTCCTCGTACCGGAATTATATGATCGATGCCATGTACCGCCTGACCCCGGCAGAACTGGAGAAAGGAGCCAACTATGAAATGCGATAAGCAGCATATGCTACTCTATGCCGTCACTGACCGGACCTGGGTTGGAAATCAGACGCTTTATCAGCAGGTGGAAGCTGCACTAAAAGGCGGTGTAACTTGTGTACAGCTACGCGAAAAGAAACCGGAAGCCACAGTATTTCTTCAGGAGGCGGAGGAAATCTGTGCATTATGCCGCCAATACAACGTTCCATTTATTGTGAATGACCATGTGGATATTGCCCTCGCCTGCGGGGCGGACGGTATTCATGTGGGCCAATCGGATATGGCCGCAGGCGATGTTCGCCGCCGCATAGGGAAGGAGATGCTTCTTGGAGTCTCCGTCCACACTGTGGAGGAGGCACGCCGGGCCGTTCAAGAAGGAGCAGATTACCTGGGGCTTGGCGCAGTGTTCCCCACCAGTACCAAGTCTGATGTGGATCAGATGAGCTCTGAAATCTTACAGGCCATCTGTAATGCGGTGGATCTTCCTGTCGTAGCCATCGGCGGCATCACCCCGGATAACCTTCTTAAGCTGTCCGGCAGCGGCGTGGACGGTGTGGCCCTGGTGTCCGCCATTTTCGCGGCAAAGGACATTGAAGAAACCTGCCGGAAGCTGCGGGCTCTCTCGGAGAAAATGGTGAACCCCTGAGAATTCACAGCGCCATTTTTCCTCCGAACGGCCCGGTATTTTAGACTGAATTTCTAAAAAATAGTATAAAGGAGACACGAGAATGAAAACAGTATTATCCATTGCCGGAACTGATCCCAGCGGAGGTGCCGGGATTCAGGCCGACCTAAAAGCAATGACCATGAACGGTGTTTTTGCCATGAGCGCTGTCACAGCACTGGTGGTTCAGAACACCACCGGCGTGAAAGAAATTATAGAAATGACTCCCGCATTTCTGGGGGCACAGATTGACGCAGTGTTTGAAGATATCCCGCCCGACGCAGTGAAGATCGGCATGGTGGCCTCTTGCAGGCTAATCAAGAAAATCGCGGAGCGTCTGAGAATCTATCAGGCGAAAAACATTGTGGTAGATCCGGTGATGGTGGCAACCAGCGGCGACCGGCTGATTGATCAGGAGGCGCTGGACACGCTGAAGTGCTGTCTGCTTCCTCTGGCAGCGATAACCACCCCCAATATCCCGGAAGCGGAACTCCTCTCTGGGATGACCATACGCAGCCAAAAGGATATTGAGACCGCTGCCAGGCACATATGCAATGCCTACGGCTGCGCTGTCCTGCTCAAAGGCGGGCACAACATCAACGACGCCAACGACTTCCTGTACACAAATGGAACCGGGACATGGTTCTATGGAACACGCATCGACAATCCCAACACCCACGGCACCGGCTGTACGTTATCCAGTGCCATTGCCGCCAATCTTGCCAAAGGCTTCGATCTGCCTGCGTCAATCCGGCGGGCTAAGGAATACCTCTCCGGGGCGCTGGGAGCTATGCTGAACCTTGGACATGGCCGCGGACCGATGCAGCACAATTTCAATCTGACCGGCGAATATGCAAAGAGCGCAGAATTCTTCTGATAATCTCAGAAACGGAGCATAGGCAACTATTTTTTTTGCAATATAGACAAATTATATTTACATTTGCCATAAAACCTCACGAAATAAAAACAGAGCCGACGAACTGTGATTTTATTTCACAAGCTCATCGACTCTGAAAGTTGTGGGAATCAAGGCGTTACCACCGGCTTACCCTCTTTATCCAGCAGCGGTGTAAAACCTGCTGCATTTCCATTTATATTACATTACAATGCCTATTTCAACTTTATATAAATACCAACAAAACAAGTATATGGTTTGATGATTGTTTCAAAATACTGTCTGTCATTGCGGGCAAATTCATTATCTGTTGCAAGCCACTCACTCCACGCTTCTCCAAAACAATCCATCTCCCACGTTTTTACTGCTTCAATTCTGTCATGGCGGCCAATAATCTCTTTCCATCGTGCCGGGTTTTTGAACATATAGGTATCCGCACCAAGCCAATCAGAAAGCAGTTCTTCAGCACGGCTTGCGTAATCATCTTTCAAACCAGGAATACCAATCAAAACCACTCCTCTGTCTCTCAGAAACGGCAGAATCTTCTCTTGAAAGAATCCATCAAAGCCTGCAAAATAATGATAAGAATCAATACTAACCAGAGCATTGAATTGCTCTTTTTCAAACGGAAGATGATTCGCGTCTTCGCAAATTGGCACGATCTGTTCACTGACTCCCCATTGGACAAATCGTTTCCCATTCTCTTCTGCACTGATCCATAGATCATTTGCATAAACCTTTGCTCCTGTTTCTTTCGCAATTACAAGGCTTGTTAATCCCGTTCCGCATCCCAGATCAAGAATCAGGTCATCTGGACCTGGCTGCAGAGGATGTTTTTCAAATAATTCTGCTAAAATCCTCACACTATTTGGCCCCATCATCGTTTCTTCCGAAATATACTTTTCATAACTGCTGATATCCAAACGTCTTACCTCCTTATTCATTTCTGTTTCCAGAATTGCACGCTCATATGCAGCACACGTTTCCGGATCAAACAGGACAAATCTCACAATGTCTATCTTTCCCATATGTTCCTCGCAGAATTTTCGCACGGTTCTGACTGCCACAAGCGCCGCCTGACTTACAGGATAACTATACACTCCTGTTGAGACAGACGGAAATGCGATCGTCCGAATCCCATGCTCCACTGCAGTCTTAAGCGAATTCCAATATGCATTTTCAAGGAGCTGTTCTTCCCCTTTCCTCCCGCCATGCCAGACAGGTCCTACCGTATGGATCACATATTTGCATGGCAAATGATAAGCTCCGGTAATCTTTGCCTCTCCTGTCCCGCAGCCATGCAGGCTTCTGCATTCAGCCAGAAGCTCAGGACCGGCCGCCCGGTGAATGGCTCCGTCTACGCCCCCGCCGCCGAGCAAGCTGTTGTTTGCTGCATTTACGATTGCTTCCAGATCATCTACTTTTGTAATGTCGCCCTGAACGGTCTGTATTCGATATCCCATCACTATATCACCCTCCCGGAAAGATGATCTATTTCATGCTGTGCAATCTGTGCAGGCCCACCTTCCAACTTTATCTTCTGTTTTTTCCAGTTGAAATCATAATATTCTACCTCAATCTCCTGATAACGGTTCGTTTTACGAACCCCGTCAAGGGACAGGCAGCCTTCTTCCGTTTCATAGAGTCCATTTTTCCGAACTAACACCGGATTGAACATCACCAAGTCGATAACTCCCATATTTATAATAATCACATTTTTCTTCACGCCAATCATATTGGCAGCCATGCCGACACAACGATCACGGTTGGCATTTAAAGTATCCTGCAGGTCTCTCCCCACTTGCAGGTCATCCCTGGCTGCCGGTTCTGATTTCTGCCCCAGGAAGAATACGTCTCTTACAATCTGTTTCACCATGATTTCTTTCCCTTCTCTCAGCTTTGCTGCTAAAGTATCTGCCAAAATCTATACCTTCTACATCCAGTTTCTAATCCCTTCTTCGGTTATGCCATTTGCATTCAACGGCTTATGCCACTTGGCTTCCGAATATGCTTTTTTCAAGCTTACGGCAAGTTTTATCGGTTTTGTCGCGCCGCTCGTCGTAAATACAGCCAAATGCTTTCCAGTTAAATTTAAGGCATCCAGCAGGGTCAGGACTACATTAGGAGCACCTCCGCACCAGATCGGACATCCAATCAGAATCCGGTCATACTTTTGGATATCCGGTATCTCCATTGCAAGCTTAGGACGTGCTTTTGTAAATTTCTCTTTTAAAGATGTCAATACCGTCTTCCCGTAAGACATCTCATAAGGTTTTTCCGGCTTGATTTCTACTATGTCAGCCTCTTTTACCTCCGCGATCTTCTCAGCAACAGCTTTGGTCGTTCCCGTCTGCGAATAATAAATCACCAATGTACCCATATCAAAATCTCCTTCCACATTTCGGGCAGAACTCAAATTCTTCCTTCGTCTCAAATCCACAGTTCCCACACCTTTTGAATCTGCTTTTGTATCCTGGCTGCACCTGTATCAGGTATTCCGGCAGGATTTCTATATTTTCTCCCCTTGCAGCCTTCTTCCCTATCTCCGGTGCAAGAGAATAAACCGTATTGCAGCATGTACTCTGTACATAGTACTGTCTGTTCCATTTTAACCAGGGGATAAAGAATAACGATAAACACATGTAAGTCATGTACACCTGATATCTTCCATAAGAACCGCAATGCCCGCAAACCACTATCTGGTTATAGTCAAAATTCTTTCTTCCCTGCGTAACTCCCATGATAAAAAACATTGAAATGAATCCCCCTCCCTTAGTTTTTTATCTTTGCTTACTTAACCACTTCCGTAGTATGTCAATGTTTATTTATCACGTTATCCTATATAGCTTACCAAAAATCAGAATATCACTCTTCCCCAAAAACAACATCCCAAACCGCCTCTTCCACAACCTTCACACACTCTTCCACATCTTTCTTTATCTCATTTCCCCAGAACCGGATAACCGTCCAGTCCTCAAACAACAGCCTTTTATTGACTTCATTATCCCGCTCCCGGTTTCTGGATATTTTATTTACCCAATAACTGCCATTATTGCTTTTCTCCAGCCGTGGTTTCAATACTTCCCAGTCTTTTCCATGAAAATCAAAACGGCTGACGGATTCTCCTGTCACAAGTTCCGCAAGCCGTATACTCGTATATTCTGCTTCCATGCACGATAACATTTCCCTGTCCCGTATATCAGCAAGATTCTTCAGAATATCTGTATGTGGATATAAATATGGATCTTTCATAATAATGTCCTTATTCTTTCATCTTATATTTTTTGTCTAAAACTTTACGCATATCCTCTGTGGTCATTTCTCCACAACTTTCTTTTTCAATTAATTTTTTAAATTCTGGGGATGGCTCTAATCCGTCTACTTTAATCATACCTAATGCATAATCCCATTTTTTATCTGTACTGACTAGCATAAAATCAACTCCCATACTCTTTTTTATTTATTTTATCATGTTTTACGAACAATATCCATCACAACTTTTTACATGATATCACATATTAAAAACCCCTGTAAATGGCATTTCCACACCACTTACAAGGGTTCCCATTCTTATCTCTATTCGTCTGTTTTCGACATATTTCTACTGATTCATGCGACTGTTGCTAACCTCACCTTCGCCTTTCAGGCTCGGTTCGCCAAGCAACGCTGCATAGCTTCCAACATACGGTTCATCTGCGTCCTGCGGACTTGATTCACCTAGTTTCCAGCCATCTGTGCTGCCACCTCAGCCGCAAAGTCTTCATTCTTCTTCTCAAGCCCCTCACCGGTCTCGAAACGAACAAATCTCTTCACTGCTAACTTAGCACCGTTCTCCTTTGCAACCTTCTCTACATACTTGGCAACAGTAAGGTCACCGTCCTGTACATATACCTGGTCTAACAGACAGAACTCTTTCATCTCTTTATTGAGACGTCCGATTACCATTTTCTCAATGATATTGTCCGGCTTACCGGCATTCTCCTGCTTTGCCTGTGCAAAAAGGATCTCTTTCTCATGGTCTAAGAAAGCCTGATCTACTTCATCACGGGATACATACTTCGGATACATAGCAGCAACCTGCATAGCTACATTCTTTAAGCATGTCTTAATTTCGTCGTTCACAACATCTGTATCAGCCTCCACAAGGACACCGATACGTCCGCCGCCGTGAATGTAAGATACAACACAGCCTTCTGTCTCAACTTTTTCAAATCTGCGGATACTTAAGTTCTCGCCGATCACGGAAATCTTTTCTGTAAGTGCATCCTTCACTGTCTTGGATGCATCCTCATTCCAGGCCTCTGCCATAAATGCGTCCATATCAGCTGCCTTTGTTGCAAGTGCCTGATTTACAACTGCCTTTACAAATTCCTGGAACTCTGCGTTCTTGGCAACGAAGTCTGTCTCAGAATTTACTTCCACGATAGCTGCTGCTTTATCATCCTTCACCTCAGCCATAACAATACCCTCTGCAGCGATACGGCCGGCCTTCTTCTCTGCCTTGGCCTGTCCGTTCTTTCTCAGGTACTCTACTGCTGCATCCATATTGCCGTCTGTCTCGTTAAGAGCCTTTTTGCAGTCCATCATCCCGGCGCCGGTCATCTCTCTTAACTCTTTTACCATACTAGCTGTAATTGCCATTTTATTTTCCTCCCTGTCGTCTCTACTCTTCTACTGCTTCCTCTACGTCCTCAACTGCCTCTTCATATACCTCATCAGCTGCAGTCATTCCCTGATTGGCTTCCACTACTGCGTCTGCCATCTTAGAAACGATTAATTTTACTGCGCGGATCGCATCGTCATTTCCCGGGATTACATAATCTAATTCTTCAGGATCACAGTTGGTATCAGCAATTCCGATCAGCGGAATTCCAAGTGTATGAGCCTCCTGAACACAGATTCTCTCTTTCTTCGGGTCAACTACGAAAATCGCATCCGGAATCTTCTTCATATCTTTAATTCCACCCAGATTCTTCTCAAGCTTCTCCCACTCTTTCTTAATCTGGATAACTTCTTTTTTCGGCAATACGTCAAAGGTACCGTCCTCTGACATTCTCTCAATATCCTTCAGGCGTCCGATTCTGCTCTTGATCGTCTTGAAGTTTGTAAGCATACCTCCAAGCCATCTCTCATTTACATAGAACATACCGCAACGCTCTGCCTCTGTCCGGATTGCGTCCTGTGCCTGCTTCTTTGTCCCTACGAACAGGATCGTACCGCCTTCTGATGCAATGTCAGAAATTGCCTGGTAAGCTTCATCTACTTTTCCTACAGATTTCTGTAAGTCGATAATGTAAATGCCGTTTCTCTCTGTGTAAATATACGGAGCCATCTTAGGGTTCCATCTTCTTGTCTGATGTCCAAAGTGAACACCTGCTTCTAAAAGCTGTTTCATTGAAATAACGCTCATGTTTCTTTCCTCCATCTGGTTTTTACTTCCGCATATACCTATGTCCGTAAGACCATCCCTCTTTTCCGGGTGCGGCACCATACCGGACGTATATATGCGTGTTTTTTGCGACCATAAAAGAATAGCATAAAACCCCTGCAAATGCAAGGGTTTTTGTAAATTTATAACCGGTTTAGGTAACAGTTCAGGCTATGGCTGAACTGTTACGGTTTTAGTACTCTTTTTTCGCAACGATCCTTATAGAGATCGCCACCGAAATACCGACGACTGCAGCCCACAATGCACACAATACTGCTGCCAGCACAATTACAGGGCAGGACACTATTTTCTCAAACAATTCAGCCGGTTCGATCGACGCTATTTTGGCCAAATAATAAAACCCTATGAAAAGCAGAGCAAAGGTTGCTATGAATCCAATCCTGCCTTTTTCTACTCCAAATTTGAATTCTATAGGAAAAGACACTGATAAAAACAGGATGGATAGTGTGATGACTGACAGTGACGTCGCCCCCATCTCCCAGCTGTCGAATTCCATTCCCCGTATAAAACTGACAATTACAGATAATACAGTAATGATTCCCCAGCCTGTAAGCAACATCAGAAAACTGAAAATATATTTTTCTGCCACATAGGTCTTCCGATCAAAAGGAAGCGAAAACAGATACGCCGTCCCATTGTCTGCTTCATCGTAACTCAAAGATGTAATCCCAAACATAGCGAATACAATCGTAATATAACTGATCACAAATGACATGCTATTATAAGTAGCCAAAAAAAGAATACCGATCAACGTAATGATTGCAAAAAACTGTTTCTGACTCTTTAGCATTTTAAAATCCTTAATCAATAAGCCCTTCATTATCGCTCACCTCCGATCATCATCAGAATCACTTCATCTATGCTGCCTTTCTCCACTACGATATCCGGATAATTTTCCTGATAAAACTGCTTCTGGTCTGTCAGGCAGCTATAACCAAACCCTTCTTTTTTATGGCAGAGCACATATTCCTTCTCCACCATGTCATACTGTTCCTTGTCAAGCTTCAGGATCCCATAGTCATTCAGCAGCACATCTGTATCCTCGTGAAGGACGATCTTCCCGTCATTGATCATATAGATATCATCACAAAAATCTTCCAGGTCACCGGAGATATGTGAACTGATCAAAACCGCGCGTCCTTCCTCTTCCATGTACTCCCTGAGAAGTCCAAGCAGTTCATCCCTTGCCACCACATCAAGCCCGGCCGTAGGTTCATCCAGGATCAGCAGATCTGCCCGATGGGAAATGGCTGCCAGCACTTGAAGCTTCCGCTTCATTCCGGTAGAGAATTCTTTGATTTTCTTATTCAGAGGCAATCGGAACTTCTTACATCTTGCCTCAAACTCCCCGGCCGAAAAATGTTTATACATACTCTTCAGAACCGGACACAGATCCCGAATAGTCAGATAACCGCCGAATCCAGAATCAGCCAGCACCACGCCAAATCTTTCCTTATCCTTTACTGTCATTTCCTCTGCCGGCCTGCCAAAGATCTCAATCCTTCCGCCGTCCGTATGGATAAGCCCCAGAATCGCCTTAAAGGCGGTACTCTTTCCTGCACCATTTGCCCCGATCAACCCCGTAACATAACCAGGCTTCACATGAATCGAACAATCCAGTTCAAAATCCTTATATTGTTTTTTCACATTCTCTAACCTTAACATCCTGCTATTCCTCCAAAACAATCTCAAATAACTGTAAAATCTCCTCGTTGCTCATGCCGCAGCTTCTGCCTTTCCGGATGGCCATCTCCAGATCAGCCTCCACCTCTTTCTTTTTCTCCTCCAGCATCATACTCTGATTTGTAAATGCCACGAAGCTTCCCTTTCCATGCACTGTAATAATGAACCCTTCCTGTGTCAGAGAATCATAAGCCTTCTTGACTGTCAATGCACTGACCTTCAGCTCCTTCGCCAATGTACGGACAGAGGGAAGAAGGGTATCTGCCTGCAGCTCTCCTTTCATAATCTTTCCTTTGACTTGTTCAGTAATCTGCTCATAGATTGGCTGCATGGAAGAATGATTAATTATTATTTTCATTTTATTCCTCCTTTGCTGTTAACAGTATATAACAGTTTATAACTGTTGTCAACTGTTTTATACTGTTTATTCAAAAAACTATATATACACTCCCGTCAATAAGAGAAGTCCGGGATACAAATGGATTGCTACTTGTATCCCGGACTTCTCTTATTTTTGCGTCTTTTATTAAACTACTGCCATAACAGGTAAACTAACAAACTCTGTGGATCCAGCCTTCCGGCGCTTCAATACGTCCCATCTGAATCCCAGTCAGTGTATCATACAATTTCCTTGTGACCGGCCCCATCTCCTCCATTCCGGATGGGAAGCATATCTCGTTCCCATGATCGACCACTTTCCCGACAGGAGAGATCACTGCTGCCGTACCGCAGAGCCCGCACTCGGCAAAATCCTTTACTTCATCGAAAAACACTTCCCTCTCCTCCACTTCAAGACCCAGATATTTCTCGGCAACATGCATGAGAGAACGCCTGGTAATCGACGGGAGGATGGTCGGTGATTTCGGCGTCACAACCTTTCCGTCTTTCGTTACAAAGATAAAATTCGCTCCGCCGGTCTCCTCCACCTTCGTCCTTGTCGCGGCATCCAGGTACATATTCTCGTCATAGCCCTGATTATGTGCGTCCACAATCGCATACAGACTCATGGCATAATTAAGCCCTGCTTTTATATGCCCCGTCCCGTGAGGAGCAGCACGGTCATAGTCACATACCCGGAGTGTGATCGGCTTCGCGCCGCCTTTAAAATACGGCCCTACCGGTGTGGCAAACGTACGGAACTGGTACTCGTCCGCAGGCTTTACTCCGATGATTGCATTAGAGCCAAATAGAAACGGTCGCAGATATAACGTAGCTCCGGAACCATATGGAGGAACATACGCCGCATTTGCTTCCACCACTTTGTGAACTGCATCCACAAACCGATCCTCCGGAAACGCCGGCATCTGAAGCCTCACTGCCGTATCCGCCATCCTTTTGGCATTCAGATCCGGACGGAACATCACGATATTCCCATCCTCTGTTGTATAAGCCTTCAATCCTTCAAAGCAGGTCTGTGCATACTGAAGCACACATGCACACTCATTGATGACCACGCTGGACTCTGAGGTCATAGCACCCTCATCCCATGCTCCGTTTTTATAGTGTGAAACGTATCTCTGATCCGTCTCTATATAATTAAATCCCAGATTTCCCCAGTCAATATTCTTCTTCTCCATCCTCATTCTCCTCCGTTCTTTCTATAATTATGATTCTTCTTTTATAATCTGAGCTTATTATAATACCATTGTCCCGGAAATTCAAGAGTGCACTCTGTTTTTTGCATAAAAACAAAAAATCGCACTTCCTTACCGCTCCATCATACTGATGGATTCAATCCCTACACTTCCGCCTCTGACTACCTCGATGCTCTTGAATTCTTCCTTCATCAGCTTGATAACAGCATCGTTTTTCGTAGCTGTCTGCACAAATTCCAGAAGAAGACTCTCCTTCCCGTAATCAATGACCTTGGCACGAAAGGTCTCTGCGATCTGGAACAGCTCCACCTTATCTTCTGGCGTACATTTGCGCACTTTTACATATAATATTTCCTTCATCCTTACAAATATATCCGTAAAATCAATGACCTTAATCACCTCTACCAGACGGTTCAGCTGCTTTTTGATCTGCTCAAAAGTCTCATCGTCACTGACCGTCGCAATGGTCATCCTGGAAATTGTCGGATCCTCTGTGGTTCCCACAGTAAGACTGTCCATATTGTATGATTTGCCGGAGAACAGGCCGGATATTTTTGAAAGGACACCAACCTGATTCTCTACATACAGAGAAATCCATCTTTTTTTCATTCCGTTTCCACTCATATTCCTTCCCTCCACTAACAATCCAGAATCATATCTTCTAACGTTCCGCCCGGCTGGATCATCGGATACACCAGATCCTCCGGATCGATCTCGAACTCAATGATCACCGGCGTTTTTGTACTCTTCATTGCTTCCCGGAACGCAGGCTCAATCTCTTCTTTTTTTGTCACCCGGATGCCAATAGCGCCGTAGCTCTCTGCCAGTTTAATGAAATCCGGCGTATACGCAGGGCATTCCACCTCCCCGCACCTTCCCCGGCAGGCGGCGCCGGAGCGCAGGCAGGTCATAGAATAACGCTTTCCATAGAACAGCTTCTGCCACTGGCGTACCATCCCCAGGTTATTGTTGTTAAAAATACAGGAAATAATCGGAAGCTCCTCCAATACTGCCGTGGCAATTTCCTGGATATTCATCTGCATCCCGCCGTCGCCGGAAATGGAAATAACGGGCGTATCCGGATTGCCGATTTTCGCCCCGATGGCGCCCGGCAGTCCATATCCCATAGTCCCGAGACCCCCTGACATCAAAAGCCTCTTTCCTTTTGTAACCTCTACAAACTGAGCCGCAAACATCTGATGCTGACCCACATCCGTCACCACAATGGCCTGGTCAAACACCCGGTTCAGCGTATCAATAATATCCTGCGGCGTCATAATAGGCTTTCTTTTCATTGCCATAGGGTGTTCCTGTTTCCATCCTTCCACCTGGTCGAGCCACCGCTGCGTCCCGCATTCTGACACATACTCCAGCATTTTCTCTATAGCCTCCCTGGCATCTGCCACAATCGGCACATCCACCTGTACATTTTTTGAGATTGCAGCCGTATCAATGTCAATGTGTACGATCTGAGCCTTTGGAGCGAAAGAATGAAGTTTTCCGGTGATCCGGTCATTAAACCTTGTACCTATGGAAAACAGCAGATCACATTCGCCGACCGCCATATTACATGCATACGCTCCATGCATTCCCAGATTTCCGATATAGAGCGGATGATTAGTAGCAATTGCCCCTCTTCCCATAACCGTTGTAACGACCGGGACATTTGTCTTTTCCACAAGCTCTGTAAACACTTCATTCGCCCTTGCAATATTGACGCCTCCGCCTGCCAGAAACAGCGGCCGCTTTGCTTTGCCGAGCATCTTGATGGCACGCTTCAGCTGCCCGATATGTACACCTGTATTTGGCTTATACCCCCGGATATTGACATCCTTCGGATATTCGCCGTCCCCCAGTTCTCCCATTACGTCCTTCGGAAGGTCAATCAAAACCGGCCCCGGCCTTCCCGTCCGTGCAATATAAAACGCTTCCTTTATAATCCGGCCGAGATCCTCTCTTCTTCTCACTGTCACTCCATATTTGGTAATGCTTCTGGTAATTCCGACAATATCCACCTCCTGAAAGGCGTCATTTCCGATGAGGTGCCTCGCTACCTGCCCGGTAAAACACACCAGCGGTACACTGTCGTAGTATGCCGTCGCAAGCCCGGTCACCAGATTCGTGGCGCCCGGCCCGCTGGTCACCATGCAGACACCCACTTTCCCCGTAGACCTTGCGTAGGCATCTGCCTCATGGACAAGTGCCACCTCCTGCCTTGGAAGAATCACTTTTGTATAGTCCTGTCTATAAAGCTCATCGCCAATGTCAATGGTACACGCGCCTGGATAACCGAACAGGATATCTACTCCTTCCTCGCGAAGCGCCTTCACCAGTAATTTGTTTCCACTGATTTTCTTCATTCTCAACAACCTCCTGTATTTTTTCTGACAAAACGAACGCCCTAAGCCATATGCTTAGGGCGAATATAACATCCGTGTTACCACCTAACTTCAAAGACCACCGTCTCTGCACTCTGCCGGCACAGGAATTCTTTTCCGATACCGCTCCCCGTTAACGCTGGGATTACGTTGAAGTCTACTTGCACCTTTTCTCATTTCCATACCCGGAAGGTCATATGCTTTCGGTTCACTGTTCGAGGGCTACTTCCACAAATCCTTCACGAAGACTTGCACCATCCGTCTTCTCTCTTTGCTTCGGGCACTTATGTACTCCTCCCTGTCATAACATTTGTCAGATAATTGTAATTATTATAGTCGATTCGGCTGAGCATTGTCAACTGATTATTTTATCCATCTGAATTCCGCCTTACAGAATATTTTTCATCAATTGCATCGTCCCTCTCCAACACCCTGCGGCTGATACCTGTCCAGGAGATCCGGCTCATATCCGCCCTCCTGGTTTTCCCCTGCAGGATACTCTGGGCCAGTGCATCTTCAAGTCTTTCCTCAAAGGCCGGCAGATCCTCCTCCACCGGTTCATCTGCATTGCACATTCCCGGCATCCTGACATAACGGATATCTGCCCCCGGCACTGCATCAGACAGCCAGTCTGCAATTCCCGGCAGATCTGTCATGACAACACGATTCCCGCACGCCAGCGCCTCGATCACCGTAAGGGGAATTCCTTCAAAAAACGAAGGCAGCACAAAAATATCACACCTGTTATATACCTCTGCCAGCTCCGGCTGAGACAGCCGCCCCAGGAAACGCACCTCGCAAGGACATTTTTCCGCAAGTTCCCGGATAGCCGCATACTCCTCCTCATTCCCGGTGCTGCCTGCAAGATACAGGCAAATATGCTCCGGCGAAAGCAGATACTTTTGATTCACTGCCAGTCTGGTCAGAGAACGAAGCAGGCTCATAACCCCCTTCTTCTCCGCGATCTTTCCGGCGAAGACCAGTTTTACTGTGCCCTTCTCCTGCTCTGCTTCATATGCCGCGGGATTGTCCCCTGCGGCCGCCCTGCACATCGTTTTCTCATTGTTCACACAGAAAATCTCACTGTTATATCCCATCCCCACACGGGTGATTTTTTCAGGCTCCACCCCGTAGATTTCCTGCACTCCTTCTTCCTGTGCCCGCTGCGGGACAAAAATATGGTCAAGTCCCCTGATCTGATCTGCAATGAACTTCCGCTCAAGCTTTGTCTTTTTCATCTGTCTCAAGTCTGTATTATGACAAAAACCATATACCCTGTACTCCGGAAAATTTTCACGGATGATGGCTGTCAAAAGATACAGATGATGACACAGGATCACATCCGGCTCAAGCTCTCTGACCGCCCTCCCGGCCTGCTCCAGGAATGCCTCCCGGAACTGTCCGGTCATTTCCTCTGTCATATCACAATATCTCGTGCTCTTATAGGGCATCTCGTCGGACATCCCCGCAATGGCATAGGGCAGCTTCTCACTCAAGAAATAAACGGGGTAAAAAGCTACCCCGTCCGGCAGTTCTACATTATCCTCTTCATAAACCCCTGCCACAACTGCCTGCACATGCCCGGCCGCCGCATATTCCTTTACAAGCTCTGTCAGATACACACCGCTTCCTGTGCTGTTTGGCTTTTGTGCCGTAATACTTAAGATCTTCATCTTATCTGTCTGCCCTCTCATAAACTGTAAAATAATATTCCAGATTGAAGCAGGTCTGCTCCTCACTGATGTTTGTCATCTCCCACTCCTCATCTGCATCCAGATCAGGGAAATAAGTATCTGCGTCAAAAGCATGGTCAATCTTTGTGACAAGTGCCACATCACAGTATTTCAGCATTGCCCGGTAGATACTCTCCCCGCCGATCACATAAGGCTCGCCCTCATGCTTCGCCGCCTCCTCCAGAGCCTCTTCCACACTGTGGACAACAACCGCTCCCTTCACCTTGTAATCTGGATTTCTTGTAATTACAATATTGACGCGGTTCCCGAGCGGCTGCCCCTGAGGAAAGCTTTCCAGAGTCTTTCTTCCCATAATAATAACATTTCCCTTTGTGGTCTCCCGAAAAAACTTCATATCTCCCGGAATACTCCACATCAGCTTATTATCCTTTCCAATTGCCCAGTTCTTATCTACTGCAACGATCAATCTCACCTGTCTGTCCTCCTATATCGCCACCGGAATATTTCTTATCTGCTCATGCGTCTTATAGTCCGTAAATTTTACATCCTCGCATGTAAAATCATAAAAATCCTTCACCTCCGGATTCAGCCAGAACTTCGGGGCAGGAAGCGGCTCACGTTTGATCAGCTCCTCCACAAGAGGAATGTGTCTGTCATAAATGTGTGCATCTGCAATCACATGGACAAACTCTCCCACCTCCATATCACATACCTGCGCCATCATATGCAGAAGCACCGAATACTGGCACACGTTCCAGCTGTTGGCCGTCAGCACGTCATTGGAACGCTGGTTTAAAATACCGTTCAAGGTCAGCCTGTCATGCCCCGGCTTTTTCGTCACATTGAACGTCATGCTGTATGCACAGGGATACAGGTTCATCTCGTACAGATCCTGATGCACATAAATATTTGTCATGATACGGCGGCTGTACGGATTATTTTTAAGGTCATAGATCACTCGATCCACTTGATCAAACATTCCCTCTCTGTACTGATGCTTTACGCCCATCTGATACCCGTAGGCCTTGCCGATCGAACCGTCCTCATCCGCCCAGCTGTCCCATATGTGGCTATTCAGTTCACGGATATTATTGGATTTTTTCTGCCAGATCCACAGAAGCTCATCGGTGCAGCTCTTTATAGCCGTCCTGCGGAGTGTGAGGGCGGGAAACTCCTTTGACAGATCATATCTGTTCACCACCCCGAATCTCTTCACCGTGTAGGCAGGAGTCCCGTCCTCCCACACCGGGCGTACCTTTTCCCCTCTTGTGTCTGTCCCGTTGTCAATAATATCTCTGCACATATCAATAAACACTTTATCTGCAAAACTCATCTGCCGCTCTTCCTCCTTCTGTACACATGTATCTATTCTATCATAAACTGTTCCAAAAATTCCCTTTTCTTTCTTATCCGTTCCGATTCACTTTCATAATTTCCCGGACGGACTTTCCCGCCAGAAACTCATTCACCGCACTGCACTTTGCCTGGTCATACACCCAGAACATAAGCTGCGCCTTTGACGGGTTATCATATACCTTCCAATAGTCTGACAAAAAGCAGTTTTTCCCGCCATTTCCGATAAAGCCCCTGACATCCTCCAGCGGATAATCAAGAAACACTCCAATCTCATGGGGAAATTCCCCTTTCTGAGCCATATAGCGCTCCATCCTCCCGGAAAGCCGGTCAAGGAAATCCGAAATCCCATCCCCGCCATAACCATATGACGCCAGAAAACGGCGGATTTCAGGCCGATTAACGTATTCCTCCAGTTCACTCTCCCGGTAGCACAACACAAGCGCTCTTCCTCTGCACAATCCAAGAAGGCGGCACCGGATCCCGGTATGGCTGAATATAGCTTTCAGCTCCTCCAGGCAGTCCTCTTCCACAGACATGAGGCTTGCCCTTTTCATCCCCTTCAGCAGCGGAGCACACTGAAAAACAATCTGAAACTGTAATTTTTTCTTTCTGCCTGCACCGGCAAACAGATAAGACACTACATCTGCTCTGATTCCTATCCACCTCTTCTTCTCAAAAAGCTGCGGCCTGCGGTCATACTATAATAGAACAACATAGCCGGGCCTATGGCTCAGCTATGTTATAAAGTACCTTTTCAAGCATCCTTTTAAGCGCCGCCCTTTCTTTTTTGTTCATTCCAAGGGTCAGCATTTTATCAATCTTCTTACGATCCATCTCCATACGTTTCCGGATATCATAAGCCTTCTCCGTCAGATAAATATTCTTGCAGCGCCTGTCCTTGTTGCTGGGAATCGACAGGATGAACCCCCGTTCATCCAGCCTTTTTAATATTCCGGTAACGGTAGGGTTTCTCAGGTTCAGTGCTTTTTCAATGTCTCTCTGGGTCACTTCTTCTTTTCCGCTTGAAAACAGGTAATCAAGCACCTCACATTGAGATGAAGTAATACCAAGTGTACGCAGGCGGTTATTAAACTCTTTTTCATACACATTGTTGATCTGTTTAAACATAAACCCAATGGTCGTCCTCTCCTGCATACACTTCTCTCCTTATCTTCCTGCCTGTCCCTTCAGTGCCGCAAAAATATCAGCCTTTGAAAAAACCTTGGCCACTGTATAAAACAGCACGACTTCTATAGGAAACATAATCAGCTGCTTTACCGCCCTTGCCGGAAATAACGCCATGTATGCATTTCCTAATAAAATAGTCATCCAATAGGTATTCAGGAGCAGGTTTACAATGACCGTTACCAGCCCGTTTGCCAAAATCACTCTTTTCAGGCTGAGAGGCTTCTGATACAGAACGACCCCGTAGATCACACTTGCCAGCATAGCGCTTAACGTAAGTCCAGGGAAAAATGCACCCACAGGCTTGATCACATACGAAATAATATCCGTAAGCCCTGCGACTACACATCCGATGGACGGTCCCAGAAGCATCGCCGCAGACTCTTTGGCAATGAAATCAAATCCGATACGAATATAGTCTGTCAGCTGGAGCCGGTAAAAACCAAGCACCACGGCAATTGCAAGCAGCATTGCCGCCACAGCCAGTTTCCTGACATCCCTCAGTTCTTGAAACGAGTCTACAAACAGTGCCTTAAATTTCTTCATAAAAAATACCTCCTTTGCAGTAGTCCTTAAAGCTACGCATAAGCAGGTAGTTTTCATCTGTCTATGTGTAGCAGCGGGATGCGGAATGTGTACCGCGAGCATTTCCTGCTCTTCGTCCGGCCGGCAACTCCCCGTCCGTCTGGCACTTAACGCACACACTCCTACTCTGCTTTTTTATTTTGTTCCGATTCATTCTACCATACTTTATCAGACAGGACAATCCCTATCCGCCAGTTTTTTTGCTGCACTGTTTTTTAACTGTTTGTTATTCTGTTTGTTCTGCCCTCCCGGTTCCGGACGGGGCCGTCATCTTCTTCAATTCCCGAACGGCACAGGAAACAGCCGTTACCGCCGCCGCACTGTCCGCGATGGGACCTGCATACATAACACCGTCAATGCCCAGAAGCATCGGGAATACAATGATCAGCGGAATCAAAAACAATACCTGCCTTGTAAGCGATACCAGCACTCCCAGCTTTGCCTTTCCGATAGAGGTAAAGAATCCGGAACTGATAGGCTGAAGCCCGTTTGCAAATGTCATAAACATAAAAATCCGGAAATATCTCTCCGCAAATTGATAGTACAGGCTGCTCCCGCTGCCGAAGATACTGACAATCTGCCGCGGAAACAGCTGAAAGCACAGGAAAAACACAATTCCTACTGCAACTGCAGTTTGAAACGCCTTTCTGTACGCTTCCTGGACCCTGCCAAAGGATCCCGCCCCATAGTTAAACCCCCAAATGGGCTGACAGCCCTGGGAAAGCCCGATACAGATAGACAGGAACACCATATTTACCTTGGCAATGACACCCACACACGCCAGAGGGATCTCCGTCCCATACACAGAGGATGCCCCATAATGCCTTAAAATATTATTCATCGTGATCTGTACGACCGCCAGCGCAACCTGATTGATGCATGATGCCATCCCAAGAGCACCTATCTCCTTTAAACAGGCGGCTCTTGGTATCAGCATATCAGCCGACAACTCCATTTTCCGAAACCTGACAAAGTAAAGAATCACCAGAAACCCTGAAACCATCTGGCCGATAACAGTGGCCGCTGCAGCTCCCCGGATTCCCCAGTGGAATCCAAAAATAAACAGCGGATCGAGAATCGTATTAAGGATCGCTCCGCTTAAAATGCAAACCATGGAATATCTCGGGCTGCCATCCGCCCGGATCAGATGTGTTCCTCCATTTGTAAGCGCAATAAACGGAAGCCCCAAAGCTGTAATCCCTACATATTCCCGGGCAAAAGGAAGAATCTCCGGTGTAACTCCAAACACATGAAGCAGAAAATTCAAAAACAATAATACTGCAGCAGCCAATACCACGCCGCAGATCCCAAGCATCCCAAGCCCGGTTCCGGCATAACTGACGGCCTTTCTATGTTCCCCCCGTCCTGAGGCTATATTAAAATTAGATGCACTTCCGATTCCAAGAAAAAGCGCCGCAGCCGTGCTGATGATCGTCACCGGAAATGCAATATTGGTAGCAGCGTTTCCCAGGATCCCCACACCCTGGCCGATAAAAATCTGATCTACGATATTATAAAGGGAATTGACTACCATACTGATGATCGACGGGATCGCAAAACCCAGGATCAATTTCCCTACCTTTTCCGAAGCCAGTGGATTCTTCTCCTGTTGTGTAACTGTCATAATATCACCTGCCTACCTTCATTTGTATAAAAAAAGAATGTGCTAAACACATTCTTTCATTACTCTGGAAAATCATTTTCCACTTCATAATCAAAAGCGACAGACGGGGTTCGAACCCGCGACCCCGACCTTGGCAAGGTCGTACTCTACCAACTGAGCCACTGTCGCATATTTTGTATTTGTGTTCCTCAGAACAATAATTACTATACTATACGATCCAGTATTTGTCAACATAGTTTTTTTATTTTTTTAGCTTTTTTTTAATTGCGCCGCAAAAGCCGCCGACTCCATTACTGTAGCCGCACGAGCAGGCAGGCCTCCGCCGGGCCTGCCGCGCTCCGCACAGCATATCATCCGATCTGATTACCGGATTCGTCAGACTTCCCTTTCACTGCAATCCCCAGTTCGTCAAGCTGTTTTTTATCTACCTGTGTAGGCGCCTCCGTCATAAGATCGGACGCATCCTTCACCTTCGGAAATGCCATCACGTCGCGGATGCTGTCCTCTTTCGCCATCAGCATCACAATACGGTCCAGGCCATAAGCAAGCCCTGCATGAGGCGGCACTCCATACTTGAACGCTGTCAGGAGGAACCCAAACTGCTCCTGCGCCTGCTCAGGTGTAAAGCCAAGCACCTCAAACATCTTGCTCTGAATCTGCGGGTCAAAAATACGTACACTCCCTCCGCCGATCTCATTGCCGTTTAACACAATATCATATGCCTTGGCGCGGACTCTCCCCGGCTCACTGTCAATATACTGCAGATCCTCCTCCATCGGCATCGTAAACGGATGGTGCATAGCAACATAACGGCCCTGTTCCTCACTCCATTCAAGCAGCGGAAATTCTGTCACCCACAGGAACTTAAATTCACCCTTGTCAAGAAGCTCCATCTGGCGTGCAAGCTCCAGCCTCAGCGCCCCCAGCACATCCCACACTACTTTATTCTTGTCTGCGGCAAAAAGAAGAAGGTCTCCGTTCTCTCCCTTCATGGCCCGGATCAATGCAGACATTTCCTCTTCTTTCATCAATTTTGCAAAAGAAGATTTCACACTTCCATCCTCTTGAATGGCAATATAGGCAAGACCCTTTGCTCCGTAATCTTTTGCAAAGCTTACTAATTTATCTATCTTCTTCCTAGGCATTTGTCCCTGCCCTTTCACATTGATGCCTCTGACAGATCCTCCCTGTTCGATGGCCCCTTTAAACACGGCAAACTCACAGTCCTTTACTGCCTCCGTCACATTCTCAAGTTCCATACCGAAACGAACGTCCGGCTTATCAGAACCGTAGCGATCCATTGCCTCCTGCCAGGTCATCCGCGGAATGGGGAGCGGAACCTCTACCCCCAGTACATCCTGGAACAGCCTTGCAAGCAGCCTTTCATTTACATCAATGACATCATCTACGTCTACAAAAGAAAGTTCCATATCAATCTGTGTAAATTCCGGCTGCCGGTCCGCCCTCAGATCCTCGTCACGGAAGCATTTTGCAAGCTGGAAATACCGGTCACAGCCAGAACACATCAAAATCTGTTTAAACAGCTGCGGAGACTGTGGAAGCGCATAAAAATGTCCTTGATGAATACGGCTGGGTACAAGGTAATCTCTCGCCCCTTCCGGCGTACTCCCGATCAAAACCGGAGTCTCAATCTCCAGAAACCCTTCATCTGCAAGAAACTGGCGGGTCAAAGTAGCCACCTTGCTCCTCATCATCAGGTTACGCTGCATATCCGGTCTTCTAAGATCCAGGTATCTGTATTTCAGGCGGATCTCTTCCTTTGTCTTTGAGTTCTCTTCAATGGGAAACGGAGGAGTCTCGGACTCGGACAGAACACGGAGTTCCTCCGGGATAACCTCAATCTCACCGGTAGCGAGATTCTCATTCACCGCACCGGAACGCCTTTTCACGGTACCTCTGACTGCCACAACATACTCCGAGCGGAGTCTCGCCGCTTTCTCAATCAGTGCCGCATCTGTTTTTCCATCCTCACAGACAACCTGAATAATCCCGGAACGGTCTCTTACATCAATAAATACCAGACCTCCCTTATTTCGGTTCTTCTGCACCCAGCCCATAACCGTTACCTGCTCATCCATGTTTGCCGCCGATAATTCGGCGCACCTGTGTGTTCTTTTTAATCCCTGCATCGACTCTGCCATATCTTTTTGTTCTCCTATTCTATAACTGATCTATATTGTCTGCATAACAGTCAACGATTTCCTGATATCCCTCTTCTGTCAGCTGATCCTTCTGGAACTTCTTATTCTTCTTCATACGAACGATCAGCACCTGTTTCCCGGCCTCTCTGTCAGCCTTTGAAAGAGCCAGCACTTTTAACAGGCCATCCTCAGACATCTTTTTATCCAGTAAATATGCCTTCTTCTTTCTTCCCCCGGGAACCTGGTAACCATTTTCCAGCAGCAGCATAACGATTCTCTCAAAACCGATAGAAAAACCACATGCCGGTGTATCCTGCCCGGTAAACTTACCGATCATCCTGTCATAACGGCCGCCGCCTGCTACAGAACCTCCGAACTCATCCATCACAACTTCAAAGATCGTCCCTGTATAATATGACTGCCCCCGCACCAGCGTAGGGTCAAATTTTAATGTGAATGCACACTCCTTTGCCGCCTCCACACTGGACATGATCATTTCCATTCCTTCTGCGGTCTCATCCGGCAGATAATCGCCGAGCTTCTCCTTCAGGCTGCGGATCCCCGATACATCCGGCGCCGCAATCTCAAAAAGCTTCAGATAGGCTTCTGTATTTTCTCTGGTATAGCCCATCTCCTCCAGTTCCTCTGCCACACCTTCCCGGCCGATCTTATCCATCTTATCAAGAATGATAAACACCTCGTCAAAGTCCTCCTCACGAAAGCCGCTGAATGCTGCCATTGCCCTCAAGATGCTGCGGTCATTGATGCACACCGTGAAATTCTTAAAATCAAGTTTCCCCAGCATAGATGTGGTCGCAAGGATGAGCTCAATCTCTGCCAGCACAGAACCCTCTCCCAGAATATCGATGTCGCACTGCATAAACTGCCGGAACCGCCCCTTCTGAGGTCTGTCTGCCCTCCATACATTTCCGATCTGGAGCGCCTTAAATGGCGACGGCAGCTCGTTTGAGTGGTTCGCATAATACCTTGCAAGAGGCACGGTAAGATCATATCGAAGTCCGCCGTCTGCAAGATCATTTTCTTCTTTCGCCTCGCCAATCTTTAATTTTTCTCCACGCTTCATAATCTTAAAGATCAGCTTCTCATTATCCCCGCCCTGTTTGCTGCACAGATTCTCAATATGCTCCACGCAGGGTGTCTCCATGGATGTAAAACCAAACGTCTTATAAGTATCCTTGATCAGGCCGATAAGGTAATCCCGGATCTCCATCTCATCGGGAAGCATGTCCTTCATGCCGGTAACCGGTTTCTTCTTCAATGCCATAGCCATTCTCCTTTTCGTTCTATCATTTCGTCGATACGTTCGATATAGGCGTCAATGGCCTTCACATTCTCAATCCGTATCAGATCTGTCTCTTTGCCCTTCTTACTGCCGGGAACAGGCACCGGCCTCTTTTGCACCAGCTTGGTGGAGGCGCCGGCTCCCGCCGCAATAATAGATTGCTTTTCTTCCATAATAAGTATATTGTATATTCCGGCTTTGTCAACCTTTGCATAGCCCACATTTTCAAAATTTCCCGCTATATTTTTCTGCCGGTACAGATAATACGGGGAAAGCCCCATCCTTTGAGCCTGTACGGCTGCGGCACGGATCATTCCTCCGATGTCTCCCTCCTGCATAGGACTTTCCGTTCCCTTCTGCTTCCATTGCTGCCCCATCTTCGCCGCCCGCTTAATTGCCAGCGAATGAACCGTCAGGCTGTCCGGACTGAGAATCTCAATCTGCCTGAGTGTGTCCTCCATGTCCTTCAGTGTCTCCCCCGGAAGCCCTGCGATCAGATCCATATTAATATTGTCAAACCCGGCTTCCCTGGCCATCTGGTAAGTATGGCAGACGGCCTCTGCCGTGTGCCTTCTTCCGATCACATCCAGTGTTTTCTGCTGCATGGTCTGTGGATTAATAGAGATCCTGGTAACGTTATGCTCCTTTAATGCCCGGAGCTTTTCTTCCGTAATGCTGTCGGGCCGCCCGGCTTCCACCGTATATTCCAGCAGATGCTCCCGGGAAAAATGATCGCTGATACACGCAAGCAGCCGCCTAAGCCGGCCAGCATCCAGGCTTGTCGGCGTCCCGCCTCCAATATAAATTGTATTAAGCCGTTTCCCGGCACATGCCTTACTGATAAAAATAAGTTCCCTGCAAAGCGCATCCAGATATGCATCTACGCTGTCCGCCCATTCAGAAAGCGCGCCGGAGCTAAAGGAACAATAAGTGCATACGGTCGGACAGAAAGGAATTCCCACATACAAACTGTATCCGTTCTCATAATCAAGTCTCTGAAGAAGTGTCTTCTCTCTTGCAGCGATCTGCCACGCCAGACAGGCTTTTTCCCTGCTTACCAAAAACTGCTCCTCAAACCAGGAGATAAATGGTTCTTTCTCCCAGCCCTCCTCCAGTTTCCTCATAGCGATTTTCGTAGGCCGCACACCGGTCAGTATTCCCCACGCAAGGGAGCGTCCGGTTATATCCTTCAGTCTTCTGTATAATTCTTTGTCAATATCAGATTTGGCGCCCTGCCTTCCGGAGATTTCCACCCTTTTCCCTTCTGGAAACACTATCTCTATATAATTAGAGGCTTTTTCTTCCACCCGGGAACCAATCTCCCGGAATGGATAAAAAGCCTTTGTCATATGATATGCATTATAAACATACGTCTCATCGTTACAGATCACTTCGATCATTTTACTGCTCCAATCATGGCCTTATTGTATATAAGGGTTGTATTTCTTCTCGTGCCCGATTTTTGTCTCTCCCATATGTCCCGGATAGACAAGCGTATCCTCCGGAAGACGGAACAACCGCTCCCTGACAGAATGCACCAGATCTGACATATTGCTGTTGGAGAAATCCGCTCGTCCCACAGAGCCCTGAAACAGTGTATCACCACTAAACAGCACACCCTCTGACTCTACATAGTAGCAGCAGCCACCCTTTGTATGTCCCGGAGTATGGATGACCTCAAACACATACCCTGCACATTCCAGAGTCTGTCTATCCCTTAAATACCGGGCTTTGTCAAATGTATATCCCGAGGTATAGATGGCAGACTGGTTCACTCTCGGGTCGGTCATTATCTCCTCATCCCCCTCGTGTACATACACAGGAGTATCCCATTCCTCCAAAAACCCGGTGAGTCCCATCATATGGTCAAAATGTCCGTGGGTCAGAAGAATTGCCGTCACCGTTAATTCTTCCGACTTTATATGGCTCACGAGATAAGAAGGGCAGGCGCCCGGATCAATCACTACCGTTTCTTTTGTCTCCTCATTGATCACCAGATAACAATTGGTGCTGAGGATCCCTACTACAAATCTTTCAACTTTCATCACAAGCTACCCTGTTGTCCTTTCAATATCCATGACTCCTTCGATCTGGTGGAGTTTTTTGATGATTTTTTCAAGTTCCTCTCTGCCGTGGACGATAAATCCCGTCTCGATCGTAGCTGTACCCTGCTTGTTGGTCCGCACATTCATAGATTTAACGTCTACATCAGATTCCGTGAAGATTCTGGACATCTCCATCAGAAGTCCCTGTCTGTCATAGGCATACATCTTAATCTCTGCAAGATACTGGCCTCCCGCCTCTTCTGCGATACTTCCTTCCCACTCGGCATCAATCAGTCTTACCCTCTCTGCCTCTGTAAGATGAATCATATTCACACAGTCCGTGCGGTGAATAGACAGTCCTCTTCCGCGGGTTACAAATCCAACGATTTCATCCCCCGGAACCGGACTGCAGCACCTGGAAAACCTTACGGCCACATCATCGATTCCTTTTACCACAATGCCGCTCTTGGATCTGGCAATATGCACCTTGTTCTTAGAAGCCTCCGCAATCTTCTCAAGCACATTCCCGTCTGTCAGCTCCTGCTTTTGCTCCTTCTGATACTCCTCTGCCAGACGGTTGACTACCTGGCCTTCCTTTAAACCTCCATGGCCGATAGCTGCAAGCACCGCCTCCCAGTCCCGGAATCCGTATTTCTTCTGTACTACTTCCTGATACTTCGGCTGCATAATATCGCTCAGCACGATCGATTTCGTCTTGCAGTAAGAAGCAAGCATTTCCTTCCCCCGGATAATATTGCTCTCTTTAAACTCTTTCTTGAACCACTGGTTGATCTTATTTTTCGCCTGTGTACTCTTGACAATATTCAGCCAGTCCCGGCTGGGGCCTTTGGAATTCTGCGAGGTCATGATCTCAATCCTGTCCCCGTTCTGAACCTTATAATCAATAGGGACCAGTTTACCGTTTACCCTTGCCCCCACCATTTTATTGCCCACCGCACTGTGAATGGCGTAAGCAAAATCAATAGGAGTAGAACCGTTGGGAAGATTTTTCACATCCCCCTGAGGCGTAAAGCAATATACATCCTCTGCAAACAGATCCAGGTCACCTTTGATCAGGCTCAGAAATTCTCTGTTATCAGACATATCCCTCTGCCATTCCAGAATCTGCCTGAGCCAGCTTAATTTTTCTTCTTCCTGAGCTTCCACGCTCTTCTTTCCGTCATTAGATTCCTTGTATTTCCAATGAGCAGCGATACCGTATTCTGCCGTCTTATGCATTTCCTCCGTGCGGATCTGAATCTCAAAGGGCTGTCCCACAGAACTCATAAGAGTGGTATGCAGAGACTGGTACATATTAGGCTTCGGCATGGCAATATAATCCTTGAAACGCCCGGGGATCGGTGTATATAACTCATGGATCACTCCGAGAGCCGCGTAGCAGTCCTTAACAGAATCCACGATAATACGTACCGCAAACAGATCATAAATCTGATCCACCGTCTTATCCTGATTCACCATCTTTTTATATATACTGAAGAAATGCTTTACACGCCCGCTGATCTCACATTTAATACCGGCATTCTCCATATGCCTGGAGATCTCTTCCACGATCTGGTCAACGAATTCTTCCCGTTCCGTCTTCCTGGCATTGATCTGATTCACAAGATCAAAAAACACTTCCGGCTGAGAATACTTCAGAGACAGATCGTCAAGTTCTGTCTTAATCTTGGATATACCAAGCCGCTGTGCAATGGGCGCATAGATGTCCATCGTCTCCCTGGCCTTTTCCTTCTGCTTGGCCGGCGTCATAAACTGCAGAGTCCTCATATTATGCAGCCGGTCGGCAAGCTTAATAATAATAACCCGAATGTCCTTTGCCATGGCAAGAAACATCTTGCGCAGATTCTCCGCCTGAACCTCCAGTTTATCCGAAGAATAAGACAACTGTCCTAATTTGGTGACACCGTCCACCAGAAGTGAAACCTCTGCCCCAAACTCTTTTTTGATCTCCTCGTCACTAATCTCTGTATCCTCCACAACATCATGCAGCATCCCTGCTGTGATCGTTTCTTTATCCATCTCCAGCCCTGCCAGGATCGTAGCCACCCACAACGGATGGACAATATACGGCTCCCCGGACTTCCGGCACTGATCCCCGTGAGCCTTCTTTGCAATCTCATAAGCCTTGCCGATCATGCTCACGTCTGCAGACGGATGGTACTTACGGACACGGGCAATTAACATGTCGTACAATTCATCCGGTTTCTCATAGTCTCTTTCTTCCTTGACCGCATGTCCGTCAACAATATCAAGCCCCTCTGCAAGGTTTTTCGTAAGCGTACTTGCTGCGATTTTATCGTCCAAAGATTCATATGTGGTTGCTTTCTTAGACATATCATTGCCTCCTTCCTTTTCATTTTCTCAACAAACTATCATCTATTTCCCCGGATAGCAGATCACGGTATCCACATCATAACCTTCTAACCGTTTTCTTCCGTTAAGGCCTGCAAGCTCCATCAGAAATACAGCTTTCACAACAATCCCTCCAAGGCTTTCCACCAGCTTGACCATCGCCTCATTCGTCCCCCCTGTGGCAATCAGGTCATCAATGATGACTACCCTCTGTCCCGGCTTTATGGAATCTCTATGCATTTCAAGCTCTGCCGTACCGTACTCCAGCTCATACTGGATGGAAACTGTCTCACAGGGCAGCTTTCCCTTCTTTCGGATCGGAATAAACGGCTTATGCAAATTGTAGGCGATAGGGACACCGAAAATAAATCCTCTTGATTCCGGTCCTGCTATGACATCAAACTCAACATCTTTAAGCTTTTCCTGCATAAGATCAATGGCCAGGTGAAGTCCGTCCGCATCCTGCAATACACTTGTTACATCTCTGAAAATGATTCCCTGCTCCGGAAAATCATGTATACTTCTTACATACTCCTCTATCGTTTTCATACTGATCCTCTCCATTTCCTTGTAAAATATCTTTCGACCTAAACGCCCAATCATAAGTATAGCATTAGTTGACATTATTTTCAAACAATTCTGTACCACTCAGCCAAGTCTTTTCTCAGAACCATACGCCGCGGCCCGTCATGTGTACAGCATCCTAACAGCAATGGGTCACTACAATCTGAGGAGTTACCCTTCCCATATATTCATTCAGATCCGGGTAATATGTAACAGACATACGCATGCCTCCTCTGCGCCCCGCAAGAAGGCTCTCAAAACACCCGCTTCCGTACCGGCTCTCAAGCACATCTTTTACCTTTTTCAGATCCCCGAAATACATGGCATCGATCTGTGTCTGTGCATCCCTCACCTTCATTTTCAATACATTTTTATTTTTGCCCAAAATTCTTGCGTTTAACAATTCAATATCCCGCCCGGCAAAAACAGGTTTTACATTCCCTTTTCCGAAAGGCTCCAGCACCTCCAGCTGAGCAATAAATTCCGGAGTGACGCAGGAAAACGGAAGTTCCATATCGATCACTACCTTTTCTGTCAGATCTGCCTCCGTCAGGGAGCAGTTTCGATTCAGCCTGTCCCTGAGCGCTTCAATATGCTTCTTTTCCAGGGAAAAGCCCGCGGCCATCTTATGGCCCCCGTATTTTCCGAGGAGCTCCTTACACTGATGAAGCCCGTCATACATATGGTACGCATCAATGGACCTGCCGGAACCTTTGGCTCCCTCCCGGGCATCTGTAATGACAAACACAGGCCTGTAATACTTTTCCCTGATCCTTCCGGCCACGATTCCCGCCAGGCTTTCATGGCATTCCGGCAAATATAATACCAGCACCTTGTTTTTTCCGGCCTCTGTATGCTCCACCTGCTCCACAGCCTCCTCTGCCATCTTAAGTGTCATAGCCTTTCTGTCGTCGTTGAGCGACTTCAGATCTCCCGCGATACGGTCCGCCTCTCCTTTGCTGCGGCTGCGGAGCAGATCCAGCGCCCTCTTTGCCGTATCAAGCCTCCCGCTTGCATTCAGACAAGGTCCCAGCACGAATCCAATGTGATAAGCGCTCATGCGCTCCCTGCGGATTCCTGTACAGTCCATCAGTGCCCCAAGCCCCGGCGAGGAAGTCTTTCGCAGCCGTTTGAGGCCCTCTTTCACAAAAATGCGGTTCTCGTCCACCAGATCCATAACATCCCCCACCGTAGCGATCGCCACGTTTTCAATCAGGTCATCCAACTCCCCGGGGGCCTTCCCACATACTATATACAAAGCTTCCATCACTTTGTACGCCACGGCGGCGCCGCAAAGCCTGTCAAAGGGATAGCTGCAGTCCTCTCTCTTAGGATCAATCACAGCATCTGCAGGAGGCAGCACGTACTTTCGCCCATCTTCCGCGCTGCACGATTCTTCATAAGGAATCTCATGGTGGTCTGTCACAATCACAGACATCCCAAGTTCTTTTGCATATGCAATCTCTCCGGCTGCGGCAATCCCGTTATCACAGGTAATGATCGTATCTACCAGTTCTCTGTGCGCCCGCTCGATCAGCTCTCTGTTCAGGCCGTACCCGTCCGTCATACGATTGGGGATATCACTGTCCACATCTGCTCCAAGCCTCTCCAGTCCCTCCAGCAAAATATATGTGGCATTGATGCCGTCAATATCATAATCCCCAATGACACGGATTTTTTTATGCTCTTCTGTCTTAGCCTTCAAAATCTCCACTGCCCGGTCCATGTCCTTCAAAAGCATCCCATCATACAGATCTGACATCGACCCGTTCAGATACCGCTCTATTGCCTCCTCACCGACCACCTCCCGGTTCCGCACAAGACTTGCCAGCCTTCTGCTGATTCCGAACTTCCCGGCGATCCCTTCAAAATCCGCTCCTTTCCGAAGCAACACCCACTGCTCCATCTCACACCTCCATATTGATCATCCGTGCCGACTCAAAGAAAGTCCAAGATGTATGTGGCGGACCCATTTACATCTTGGACTTTACATAATCCATACACGCTTTATTGCTTCTGACCGTTTCTGTTCTTCATAACATACCACAGAGCGCCTGTGATACACACAGATGAATATGCCCCGCATACAATTCCCATCATCAGCGGCGCCGCAAATTCCTTGATCGAGCTTACCCCCATAACAAACAGGACGGCAACCATGACAAATGTAGTAAGGGACGTATAAATACTTCTCGTCAGCGTCTGTGTAATACTCTTGTTTACCACTTCCTCCAGATCCGTACTCTTTGTTTTATAGCGCATCTCCTCACGGATCCTGTCAAAGATTACAATCGTAGCATTGATAGAATATCCTACAATTGTCAGCATACATGCAATAAACGTATTGCCCACAGATATCCTTGCAATCGCATAGAACGTAAGCACAACAAGGACATCATGAAGCAGGGCCGTAACCGCACTCGTTGCAAAACAAATATCCTTAAACCGGAACCAGATATAAAGAAGCATGCAGATCGTCGCAATAATTACTGCAACCACAGCATCCCGGCGCATCTCTCCACTTACTGTAGAGCTGATGTTCTCCGCCATGATCTCCTTTGTGTCTACATCAAACTCGTCTGCCAGCGCTTTATTCAATGCTTCACGCTTTGCAAGATCCAGAGTCACCGTCTTAATCACAACCTGGTTTGTCCCCGCTACTTTCTGCGTCTGCACGTTACGGTCACCGGTTACCTTTTCTACCACCGGCACAATCTTCTGATCTATCTCATCAATGGAGAAATCCTCTGCAAATGTAACATTGGTGGCTGTACCGCCTTCAAATTCCAGGCTGTACGCAAACGCACCGTTTCCTCTGGAGCTATTCACACCCATAAATGCAAACCCAAGAAGGATGATCCCTGCAGAAACAGCGAAAAATACCTTCTTCTTCCCCAGGAAATGGATCGTTGTGCGCTCCTTCTTTGCCGGATGATAATATAATTTTTCACTTCTTAAGCCCACTGCGTAGAACGCGTACACAATCATACGTGTTATCACAAGAGCCGTAAACATAGATACAACAATACCGATCGCCAGTGTCTGTGCAAATCCCTTCACCGTACCGGAACCTTTCAGCCACAATACCGCGGCGGCGATCAATGTCGTTACATTACCGTCCACAATGGCGGACATTGCCTTCTGAAATCCTGTTTTCAGGGAATTCCGCACGCTTTTCCCCTTCGCCATCTCTTCTTTCACACGGGCAAATATAATTACATTTGCATCCACGGCCATACCGATGCCCAGGATGATACCTGCAATACCAGGCAGCGTCAATGTTACATTAAACGCATTTAAAATGACGATCACAAGCTCTGTATAGATCAAAAGGGCAAGGCTTGCTGCAAGCCCCGGAAGATAATATACAAAGATCATAAATAAAAATACAACAGCAAGGCCAATGGCGCCCGCTTTCAGGCTGGTACTGATGGCCTGTTCTCCAAGCTGAGCCCCTACCACGTTAGAGCGCAGCTCCTCAAGTTCCAGCTTCAGGCCGCCGATACGGATGGTAGAGGCAAGGGTATCTGCCTCCTCAAAGCTCATACTTCCCGTGATCTGGGCCTGTCCGTCTTCAATCGCACTATTTACATTCGGAACACTCACAAAACTTCCGTCATAATAGATACCGATACTTTCACGGGCCTCAAAAGCTTTTTTTGTAGCCTCTGCAAATTTTTTCGTCCCTTCTTTGGTAAATGTCAGGGAAACTATATTTTCTTTTACCTTTGTCGTCGGATTTTCGGTCGTCTCTGCCCTCGCGCTCTTTACATCTGTACCTGTCAGCACCAGAGAGCCGTCCTCTTTTAATTCTTCCAGCGTCTTATCAAGCTTATAATCCTGAGCCGCGTCCCCGGTAGAATTAATCTGGCTGTAATTGGCAGAACCGTCGCTTCCCTTCTGTGCGATAAAATAGAGGGAACCGGGCTGCCCCAGCTCGTCCAGGATCTCATTGGCATTGGACACTCCCGGAATCTCAATATTGATCCGGTCATCCCCCTCCTGATATACACTGGATTCTGTACTATATTGCTCCACACGCTTCTGAAGCTTATAGATGGTGTCATTCATCTCACTCTCTGACGGGTTGTCTTCCTTTACCTGATAAGTAATACTGACGCCGCCGGCAAGGTCTAAGCCAAGCTTAATATTCTTTGCTGAACCGGTGCCTCCCTTCCCGAACCCGACGATTGCCGTAAATCCAAGAAGTCCAATGAGAGTTGCCGTCACAACAAGACTAAGTATGCCTTTGTTCTTCTTCATGGTCAACTTCCTTTCTGTTCTCTCTGGCCTTTATGATAATGCCGCTTTCATCATAATCGCACACTCCACACGTTTCCTCTGCATCTCACAGCCAATATCATACGTATCATGGATCGTGCCATGGAAATGATAAGCATTGGCCATACAGCCGCCGCTGCAGTAAAATTTTGCAAAACAGGACTTGCATTTTTCCTTTGAATAAACGCTGCATCCTCTGAAATCATCTGCAATCTGCGTTTTCTTGATCCCCTCGTCCACATTGCCCATCAGGAACTCTTCCTGCCCCACAAACTGATGACATGGATAGAAATCCCCCCACGGGGTCACAGCCAGATATTCTGTCCCCGAGCCGCATCCTGACAAACGCTTCGCCACACACGGCCCGCCTTCTAAGTCTATCATAAAATGAAAGAAATTAAAACCTTTTCCTTCCTTTTCCCGCGCGATCATAACTTTTGCAAGCTTATCATATTCTTCCATGATCACCGGCAGATCCTCCTCACGGATCGCATACGGATCCGTCTCAGGCCCCACCACCGGTTCTATGGACATCTGTTTAAATCCAAGATCGGCAAAATGCAGGACATCCTCCGAGAAATCCAGATTATTTCTGGTGAATGTCCCCCTCACATAATACCGTTCCTGATTGCGGCTCTCTGCCAGCTTCTGGAATTTGGGCACGATCAGGTCATAGCTCCCTTTACCGTTTCTGAACGGACGCATATTGTCATTGATCTCCTTCCGCCCGTCCAGGCTCAGAACAACATTGTCCATTTCCCGATTTACAAATTCCTGGATCTCATCATTCAGAAGCACTCCGTTCGTCGTCACGGTGAAGCGGAAATGCTTATCATGAAGCTTCTCCTGTTCCCTGCCGTATGCGACCAGATCCTTTACCACCTGCCAGTTCATCAGCGGCTCTCCGCCAAAGAAATCCACTTCCAGATTCCGGCGGTTCCCCGAACTGCGGATCAGGAAATCCAGCGCCTTCCTGCCTACCTCAAAGCTCATCAGCGCCCGCCTTCCATGATATTCTCCTTCTTCTGCAAAACAATATTTGCACGCCAGATTGCAGTCATGGGCAATATGCAGGCACAATGCCTTGACTACTGTCTTCCTTTGCTTCACGTCACTGATCAGGCACTCATACTCGTCCTTTGTAAACAGCCGTCCATGCTCCGTCAGTTCTATAATGTCAGAAAGAGCATCCTTCAGATCCCCTTCTTCATATACATCCTTTAATGCCCCTTTAAGTTCTTCAAATACCCCCGGCTCTCTTAACGTTTCCGCCGTATAATCCTCATGTTTCCCATTCAGATGGGCGATGACGTCATAACACAGGTCATCGGTCACATGAACTGCTCCGCTGTATACATCCAGGACAATGTTATATCCGTTATTCTTATATTGGTGAATCAAAACGCTACCCCTTTCAGTCAATAAAAAACAATATGAAAAACAGCGACCTTAAGACCGCTGTCTCCATCTGCTTCCTTTATAAATAGAAACAAAACTATTTTTTCTGTTCACAGGTCTGATTGCCTACAGTACAGGATGTCTTACATGCCGACTGGCAGGATGTCTGGCACTCTCCGCATCCGCCCTTCCTTACTGTGTTGTTCAGTGTCTGTGTATTTAATGTCTTTACATGTTTCACTTCCATATCCTCCTTAACCTTTGCTTAACTTCTGTCATTATATCATCCAATACATAATTTCGCAATATATTTATACAGAACACTTCAAAGAACCATCCCAAAGCTGATGAAGCCTGAGATGCAGGCTGCGTTCCATGACATCCCAGGCTTCTATACCCTCAGTGGACAAGGGGACACACGGTTCACTGAGGGTAGCCTCATAAGTTTTCAGGGGCAGGCTGCTGCGGTATCTCAGGAAATCATCCCGCCTGTCATGCCTCCGCCCGCACACAAAATAAAGGCAGTGACAAGATTCACCCCGTTTCCGTTCAGTGTGCGGTATACCCCGAGGGTAATCAGCATCAAAAGTCCAAAATAAGCGATCCCAAGTCCTATGCCCCACAGAAATCTCCGCGTGCCCGCAAGTTTCCCCAACACAATTCCGCCTGCCATAGTCGCAAGCACATAGACCGCCACAATCCCCGCCGAAACCAGCTTCTCATCCAGCTCAAACTTATAGAGCAGTACAGTTAACAGCACCAGAAGCACTCCCGTGACAATATAAGAAAACAACAGTGACTTCAGGACCCACATAACCTTCGATTCTCTCTTTACCTGTCTTTCCATCATAACTCCCTCCTTGTCTATCACAAGTTATGAGGAAAAGACCTGTTTTATGCCTCTATTGTTCCATTTGCCTGCCCAAAAAATCAGCGGCGCAGAAAGCCAGCTTTTGTTCCAGCTCTGAAAGCTTGTTTTTCTCATCTTTCGACAATAAAATAACCCCTCCGATCACATCGCCCTCACAAATGATCGGAATAACAACTTCATATGCATAATCTTCTTCCTGCTCACTGGTAATCTTCACATATTTCTTATCCCCTGAGGATACCAGAATAGAACTGCGGTCATTTAACAGCTTCTCCAGTGACTTGCTGATGTATTTTTCCATCAGGTCTTTTTTGCCTGATCCGGCTGCTGCAATGATCTGATCCATATCGCACACGGCAACGAGACACCCCATCGTCTGCGAAAGACTCTCCGCATACTGCTTTGCAAATGCAGACAGTTCTCCGATCGGCGAGTACTTTTTCAGGATAATCTCTCCTTCACGATCTGTAAATATTTCAAGGGGATCGCCCTCACGGATGCGGAGGGTCCTTCGTATTTCCTTCGGAATAACAACCCTTCCAAGATCATCAATCCTTCTTACAATTCCTGTTGCCTTCATATAAAATCTTCCTCCATTTACTGTACTTTCCATTTACAGCAGTAGTATCTGTAAATGCCGGGAAAATTATACAGTATTGAAAATGTTTCTTGCATCTGTTAAACTTGTAACATCATCCAAATCTTTTTGGAAATATGATCACATGACTGGAGGAATCAATCATGAGCAAAATCGAAGAAGTAAGGGCCGACATGGTAAAAGCTATGAAAGCCGGTGAAAAAGACACAAAAGAAACTTTATCCATGCTGTTGGCAGCCCTTAAAAATAAAGCGATCGACAAGCGCTCCGACTTAACGCCGGAAGAAGAAGTTCAGGTCATCTTAAAAGAAATCAAACAGACAAAAGAGACTCTGGAAATGACCCCTCCGGAACGCACAGAGATCATCAGCGAATGCAGCCGCCGTCTTGCTGTCCTGGAGCAATATGCCCCAAAAATGATGGACGAGGCCGGGATCAAAGAGATCATCAGCGAAACCCTGTCTGAAATCGGCATTGAAACCCCGACTGCCAAAGATAAGGGACGCATCATGAAAGTCCTGATGCCTAAAGTCAAAGGAAAAGCCGACGGAAAACTGGTCAACGACATCCTTATGTCCATTCTGCAGTAGCCGTCAGTTTCCGTAAAATCTTTGCCGAAGCCACAGGAGCCCGGAATGCAAATGTCCAACCATTTACATTCCGGGCTCCTTGCAATCTGCTTATTCCTCTGTACTGTTTCCCGCATCCTCCTGATCGTCTGTCTTAACCTCATCGGTATAAGGCTGCTCGATCTTCTGCTTCATAGTAACGCTCAGGTCATTAAAATCTATCTTTTTCCAGACTTTTTTATTAACCTTAATATCCATACCTTCCTTCCACTTCTCACAGGTATCTGTAAAAAGCTTGGTCTTCCTGTCATTGACGATCACCTGCTTCTTATTCTCTGTTGCCTGTGGATCCAGAAGACTTGTCACTCTGCCCACATAGCAGCCTGCATCCGTTTCAATCACATCTGTGGATTCATTTAATTGAAGCTGATCCGCGGCCTTTACAAGATCCGCATCCGGAACCGCAGACTCCTTATCAAAGGTTGCCGTCTGGACATCCAGAGTCTCTGCGGCTGCAAGCGTGCTGATATCGCCTCCGTCCTTAAGGCTCTGCGCCAGAACTTCCGCCTTTTCTTTGACCGCTGCCTTTTCGTCGGCAGTCAGCTCTTTGCTCTTTCCATCCTCATCCGTAGTTTTATAAGGGAATAACACGTACTGCATACTCTTCTGAGCTGCCTCTTCGTCCGTAACCTCTGTATCTGCCCCGGCTTCAATGGCCGTCCTCACTTTTTGCTGAATGGCAAGCAGAGTGAGCATCCGTTCCACCGTCTTTACATCACCGGAAATCTTCTCTTTATTTTCAAGAGAATTATCTTCATCGAATTCCTTTGCCGCCTTTGTTATGACAGCCTTCTCTCCGTCGGTAAGCGCAATCTCATAATCCCCCATATGCTCCTCAAGAAGAATCATTGTCTGCAGATCTTCAAGCAGCGTATTTTTTACAGATTCTTCATAAGACTCCCCTTCTGCTGCCTCAGATCCCCACATATTGTCTCCGAAATACGCCCCGTAAAATGTCTCATACTGAGCCTGTGTATATCTTGCATAGAAATTCGCCAGGTCTGCCGTAATCTCCTTGTCCCCCATCTTTACAACCACTTCACTTCCTTCAAACGAAGTGCAGCCCGTAAGAGGAAGCGCCGCAAGCACACCTGCCATTATCCATATCAATGCTCTCTTTTTCATCTCTGTTCATACCCTCCTTAGTACCTGCTAACTTATACAGTATATCCTCTTTTTACGGATCAATCAATCCTTTTATCCCAATTAACACATTTTTCACAACTTCCAGGATTCCCTGTCCCTGCCCTTTATTTCTGGTGTTTTTCTTTTGCCAGACGAACATGGGCGGATCTGCCTTAAAAGAAAGATCACCCGCAAAATCACTAAGAAGCCCGGGGATCCTCTCCGGATGTACCTTTGCCTTTTCATACATGAAAAATGTGCAGGATTCTCCTTTTTGCTCCACAGCGGTTACATAGACACTGTGGGCCAGTGCTTTCAAAGAGGCCGCCAGAAGAAGGGTCTCTACCTTTTTCGGAATATCCCCGAAACGGTCCACCAGCTCTTCTATCATATCCTCCCGCTCCTCCTCCGATTCAATAGCTGCAATCCGCTTATAGATATCCAGCTTCTGGTATTCATTGGAGATATAGGAATCCGGAATAAAAGCATCCACATTCAGGTCAATAGTAGTAGTATAGGTTTCCTCCTCCAGCTCTCCCTTCAAATGCTTCACAGCCTCATTCAACATCTTGCAGTACAGGTCATACCCCACTGCTTCCATATGGCCGTGCTGTTCCGCGCCCAGAAGGTTTCCGGCCCCGCGAATCTCAAGATCCCGCATCGCAATTTTGAATCCGGAACCAAGATCCGTAAATTCCCGGATGGCCGCCAGTCGTTTTTCCGCAATCTCCTTCAGCATCTTATCCCGCCGGTAAAGGAGGAACGCATAAGCCATACGGTTGGAACGCCCCACGCGCCCGCGCAGCTGATAGAGCTGGGAAAGCCCCAGACGGTCCGCATCATGGATAATCATAGTATTAACATTCGAGATGTCAAGTCCGGTCTCAATGATCGTTGTGGAGACCAGAACATCAATCTCTCCGTTGATAAAATCATACATAATTGCCTCAAGCTCCTGCTCTTTCATCTGTCCGTGGGCATAGGCCACCCGGACCTCCGGCACGAGCCGCTGGACGCGCGCCGTCACCTCGGCAATATCCTCCACCCGGTTGTACACATAATAAACCTGTCCCTGACGTGCACATTCCCTTTCAATGGCTTCCCTCACCATCTCGTCATTATATTCCATCACATAAGTCTGAATCGGTATACGATCCTCCGGAGCCTCTTCCAGTACACTCATATCACGGATACCGATCAGGCTCATATGAAGCGTTCTTGGAATCGGCGTCGCAGTCAGCGTCAGTACATCTATATTTTCTTTCAGCTTTTTGATCTTCTCCTTGTGCTGCACTCCGAACCTCTGCTCTTCATCAATGACCAGCAGGCCCAGATTTTTAAACTGAATATCATCGCTTAACACCCGGTGGGTTCCGATCACAATATCCACCAGCCCTCTTTTCGTATCCTCGATCGTTTTCTTCTGCTGGGCAGATGTCCGGAACCGGCACATAAGGTCTACCCGCACGGGAAAGTCCCGCATACGCTGTAAAAAGGTATTATAGTGCTGCTGTGCAAGGATGGTGGTGGGGACAAGATATACCACCTGCTTATCCTCCTGGACAGCTTTAAATGCCGCACGGATCGCAATCTCCGTTTTCCCGTATCCTACATCTCCGCAGATCAGGCGGTCCATAATCTTGCGGCTCTGCATATCCCGCTTCACCGCCTCAATGGCAAGGAGCTGGTCCTGCGTTTCTTCAAAAGGAAACATTTCTTCAAATTCCTTCTGCCAGACTGTGTCCTCTCCATATATATAACCTTCCTTATTCTGCCTTGCAGCATACAGTTCCACCAGATCCTTCGCAATCTCCCTGACCGCGCCGCGTACTCTTGTCTTCGTCTTTGTCCACTCCTGAGTTCCCAGACGATTGAGTTTTGGTTTCTTCGCGTCAGAGCTTGCATACTTCTGGATCAGATCAAGCTGTGTGGCAGGAATATACAGATTTCCTCCTTTTGCGTAAGAAATCTTCATATAATCCTTGGCGATCTTATCCACCTCTATCTTCTCAATCCCCTGATAAATTCCAAGACCGTGATTTTCATGGACAACATAATCCCCCGGCTTCAGCTCGGAAAAACTCTGGATCTTCCTGCCTTCGTACACCTTCCGCTTCTTCTTTTTCTGCGACCTTCCGAAGATATCCGTCTCCGATATGACAGTAAATTTAAGCATGGGATATTCATAGCCCTCTGCAATATATCCATAGGCCGTCATAACCTCCCCCGGGCCTGCCTCCTGCTCCAGATCTTCGCTGTAATAGCTGCTCAGATTATAATCCCTGAGATCCTGTGCAAGCCTCTTCGCCCTTGTCCGGGAACCAGACAGAAGCACAACACGGCTCCCGTTCCTTTTCAGCCGCTTCAGATCCTGCGTCAGCATCTCAAAACTACGGTTATAGGAATTCACTCCTTTGGTCTGCAAATGATAGGATTCCCGAATGTGGAACCCTTTGGCGCGCATTTCCAGGGCAAAAAAGCCAATGCTGCTGTAACGGTTCATCCGCTCCGTAATCTCAGACACGCCATACAGCTTCATCTCCTGGTCAGACACCTCATATCCGCCTTCCACACGGCGCTTCTGAGCCTCTATAAACTCTTCCTCTACCCCCTGCCCCTTCTCTAAAAGCCGCACCGGCTCATCCAGAAAAAGAAGTGTCTGTCCGGGATCGAAATAATCCAGAAAGGAAACTCTGTGTTCTCCCTCTCTTGGAAATTCTGTGGCCGGATAGATTTCCACATTTCTCAGATTTTCGATGGAGCGCTGGGTCTCTACGTCAAAGGTGCGAATAGAATCCACCTCGTCTCCCCACAGTTCGATTCTGATCGGAAGCTCCTTCGTCAGAGGATAGATGTCAAGGATTCCGCCCCGAACGGCAAACTGCCCCGGTCCCTCGACCTGTATCTCTCTGTCATAGCCGATGTCCGCAAGCCTTGTCTCCAGCAGGGCAAGATCAATCGTATCCTCCCCTCCGATACGGATCACGCGCCTTTCAATCTCCTCTCTGGGAAGCAGGCCGTCCATAAATGCATCAAAGCTTGTCACGATCACGGCAGAATCTTTTAAAAGTACCGCCTCTATCACTTCCATCCTCTGCTTTACCAGCTCTTTACTCCTTAAATCTGCCTGATAAAAAAGCAGATCCTTAGCCGGGTACAGATACACGTCCCGCGAAAGGAACCGGTATTCCTCATAGACCTGCTTTGCCTTTGACTCACTGGAACAGGCGATGACTTTATAACGGCAGCCATCGCTCAGTGCATACATCATATGTGATTTTTGTGAACCTGTACATCCAAGGATCCTGATCATCCCGGGACATTCCATTTTTTTCTTACAGATTTCTTCAAATTCCGCCAGTTCTCTCAACGGTCCGCATAAGGCTTGCATCACTTATATCTCCTTCGGCTTAACTTTTCTGTTATATTCATTCATAGCCGCCTCGATCTCACCTTCCAGGAGTCTCTGTACTGCATGGACCGCCTTTTTGTAGCCCTCTTTCATCTCCTCCATCTCCGGCTTTGAAAAGCGGCTCAAAACATAATCGGCAAGGTCGTACTGTTTCGGCTTCTCTCCCACTCCCACTTTAATCCGCAGGAATACTTCCGTCTGCAAATGCCTGATAATATTCTTCATGCCATTGTGCCCGCCGGCACTTCCCTTTTTTCTGATACGGATCTGTCCCGGCGGAAGGCTGATGTCGTCATAAATAACCAAAAGTTCATTCTCCGGATCCACCTTATAATAATCCACAAGTCTCCCGATGCTTTCCCCGCTTAAGTTCATATATGTCTGCGGCTTTACAAGGAGGACCTTCTTTCCTTCTATGAGCCCTTTTCCAACGTAAGCTCTGTTTTTTCTGCCATCCACAGATATATTATATTTTTCTGCAAGAGCATCTATGACATCAAATCCTGCATTATGTCTTGTTCCTTCATATTGAAGGGTCGGATTGCCAAGTCCCGCAATTATAAACATATTTATCTCCCTTTCCTTTTTCTCTTATCCATTATAGCCTGTCAGGCCAAATGATTACAATGCATATTTTCACAGTTTTCTTCATACATTATAGAAAGCGAAAATATCATAACAAAATACAGGAGGTCACTATGAGTTCCAAAACGAAAATTGTTGTACTGCATATGAAAGAAATCATTTACACCGCAGTATTCGCTGTGTTGGCAATAGTATTAATCTTATTACTGCTATTTATGTTTCTTCCGAAAAATAAAGGAACATCTGCAGCCGGGCAAAAATACGTCCCCGGAAGCTATACTTCCACCGTATCTTTAAATAATACGGCTCTTGAAGTAGAAGTCACCGTGGATGAATCCCATATCAATTCCATTCGCTTCTCCAACCTGGATGAAACTGTGGCAACCATGTATCCTCTGATACAGCCGGCCATTGAAAATATCGCCGAACAGGTCTATGATAAACAGTCCCTGGAAAACATTGAATATCCCCAGGATAACCCTTATACTTCACAGATTATCATAAACGCCATCAGTGAAGCATTAGAAAAAGCCATAGCTACCAAGTAGTTATGGCTCTTTTGTTTTCCTGCTGCACCGCGCTAACCTTCTACGATCAGGTATCTTCCTCCTGAAAGGGCAAACACCTCAGACGCCTCCTCAAGTTCTTCCGGTGACATGCCTTCCACGTCCAGCCCTTCTTCCTTCAAAAATTCCCGGACCTCATCGATCCCATCGACCACCGCAGCCATACACTCCTCCAGAAACGCCTCAGCCTCAGCCATAGATTCTGCAACCGGCTCATCAAACAGCTGGGACTGCTTCTCAAGAAACGTGCTCAGACATTCTTCATCATACTCATACATTCTGCCATCCTCCTTTTAAAAATATTCCTTTATACAAACTGCAGAAGTTCCATAGGATGATGGATCAATTCCCCGGCACCTGCAGCCTTTAATTCCTCTTTCGTCCGAAATCCCCAGGTCACTCCGACTGTCCGCAGCCCTCCGTTGAGCCCGGTTTTTATGTCCACCTCCGAATCGCCCACGTAGAGACATTCCTCCTTTGAGACACCCAGACGCTCCAGGATGTGAAAAATCCCCTCCGGATCCGGCTTCCGCCTGATAGCCTCCTGCTGTCCGGAGGCGTAGTCAAACATCTGCTCCCCGAAAATTTCTCTGACTACTTTGCAGGTCTGCAGATGCGGCTTGTTGGAAAGTACAGCCAGCTTAAGTCCCCTGTACTTCAGTTCCTGAAGCATCGGAAGGATACCTTCATACGGTGTTACATGATATGTACAATTTTCATCGAATATGCGTCCATATACCTGCATTCCTTCCTGAAGCCTCTCACCGTTTTCATCTCCGGCTGCCCGGAGCGCACGATCCATCAGATACCGGGCACCGTTACCTACAAAGCTTCTGCATTGTTCTTCCGTTATCTTCCCAAGTCCCATCTCGTCTAACGCAGCCTGCACAGAGTACGTCAAAGATTCCAGAGTGTCTGTCAACGTCCCGTCCAGATCAAAGATACAAGCTTTCATCATATTTGTCTCCTCCATGGAAATATCATAGTATGAACCACTGTAAATTTCAAGTATAACCTGATATTTTTCACCGGACGGGATCATTGCGTGTACTGACACATTTCTTTTTTACCGATGGCACAGACCTCAAGTAAGCAGCTGCTTTCTCCTTCCGGGATTCTGTCAGCTCAGATATTGCCGCATCGTCCGCAGCGCATTTTTTTCCAGACGGCTCACCTGTGCCTGTGAGATCTCAATTTCCTGTGCAACCTCCATCTGCGTTTTCCCGTCAAAAAAACGAAGCTTTATAATATGCCGCTCCCTTGGATTTAAGTGTTCCATTGCCGCTTCAAGAGAAAGGTTCTCCACCCATTTTTCTTCCTTATTTTTGGTATCGCTGATCTGATCCATCACATAAAGGGCATCCCCTCCGTCATTATAGACCGGCTCCTGAAGACTCATGGGCACTTGTATGGCATCCAGGGCAAATACAATATCTTCCTTGGAGATCCCGATCTCCTCCGCAATCTCCTGCACGGTAGGCTCCTTTAAATTCCGTTTCATAAAATTCTCTTTGGCATAGATTGCCTTATAGGCAGTATCCCGAAGAGACCGGCTGACACGGATAGAATTATTGTCTCTCATATAACGCCTGATCTCACCGATGATCATCGGCACTGCATACGTACTGAACTTTACATCCAGTTCCGTATTAAAATTATTGATTGCCTTAATGAGACCAATGCAGCCGATCTGGAACAGATCATCCGGATTCTCATTACTCGCCCCGAATCGTTTGATCACGCTTAAGACCAGCCTCAGATTCCCCTTGATATATTCTTCCTTCGCCTTCTCGTCCCCCGCCTTTATTCTCGCAAACAAAGCTTCCTTCTCCTCTTCTTTGAGGATTGGAAGCTTTGCCGTATTTACTCCGCATATTTCTACTTTTCCCTGTGCCATAATAAGAACCTCCTCCACTAGATGTACTTCAACATTTCTTTCTAGTAGAATTCTTCTCAAGATGGACTTTTGTTATTCTCGAACACAGGAAATTTTAAAAAGTTTTAGCCCTTGACAGACCTTGTTTATCTGTCCCACTTATCTGCCAGATTCTGAATCTGGGCTTCAAGTTTTGCCAGCTCTTTATTGGCAAGTTCTTCATTTTCATATACCACATTAAGCAGCCTTCTTGCCGCTGCCACCACCCGGTCGAAAGCTGCATGCTTTTTCGCCTGTGCCGGTTTCTCTGCTGCTTTCTTCGGCTCCCGGATTCCGGGAGACAAAATCTCCCCGGTCAAAAGATCTACACAGCCGCCGGAAAACGGAGCAAACGCAGGATACCCAAAACGTTCTGTCACCGTATTGGCAAACTCATCCGTCACCGTATCCTCCCCATGCACAACAAACACCTGACGCACCTGCGGCCGGAAGCCTTCCAGCCAGGATAAAAGGCCGTTCATGTCCGCATGTCCGCTGATGCCTTTCAGAACCTCGATCCTGGCATTCACCTCTACAGTCTCACCAAAAAGCTTCACGCAGTCTGCACCTTCCATCAATGTCCTTCCGAGAGTCCCCACGGCCTGATAACCGACAAAACAGATCGTAGAATCCCGCCTCCACAGATTATGCTTCAGATGATGCCTGATACGGCCGGCCTCACACATTCCGGATGCGGAGATAATAACCTTCGGTTTCTCGTCAAAGTTAATCATCCTGGATTCGTCACTTGTGATCGTCGTGCAAAGCCCCGGGAATACCAACGGGTTGATCCCGCTCTGCACAAGCTTCATAGCATCTTCGTCAAAGCAGGACTGGATATTTTTGTGGAATACATTGGTCGCCTCAATGGCCAGCGGACTGTCCAGATATACCTCAAATCCCGGATATTCCGGCACCAGCTGTCTCTCCTTGATCTCCCGGATAAAATAAAGCAGCTCCTGAGTACGTCCTACCGCAAATGAAGGAATGACAACATTCCCGCCTTTTGCAAATGTCTCCCGCAGAATTCGTGTAAACTCCTGCACATAATCCGGCGTCTTTTCCCCGTGGGAGCGATTGCCGTATGTAGACTCGATCACTACATAATCCGCTTCCTCTACCTTTTTCGGATCCTTAATGATCGGCTGGTTCAGATTGCCCACATCCCCCGAAAATACAAGCTTTCTCGTCTCTCCGTCCTCCGTGATCCACATCTCTACCGCCGCTGATCCAAGCAGATGCCCCACATCGGTAAACCGCACGTCGATCCCTTCGCACAATGTAATGCGCTGATCATAGTCACAGGGATTCAGAAGCCTGATCGCCGCATCGGCATGCTCCATTGTGTAAAGCGGTTCATACAATTCACCGCCGCTTCTCTTCGCTTTCCGGTTCCGCCATTCAGCCTCAAATTCCTGAATGTGCGCGCTGTCTCGAAGCATAATGTTGCACAGGTCCGATGTAGCAAATGTAGATACAATATCCCCGTGAAATCCTTCTTTACAAAGCATCGGGATCTTCCCCGAGTGGTCGATATGTGCATGCGTCAGCAGCACAAAATCAATCTCGCCTGCCCCTACCGGAAGCTCCTGGTTCTCATACAGGTCAGGCCCCTGCTCCATTCCGCAGTCCACCAGAATGTTCTTCCCGCAGGCCTCCACCAGATGACAGCTCCCCGTTACTTCGTGATCCGCTCCAATAAATATCAGTTTCACGCCATCAACCTCTTTTCATACAGTATTTCTACCTTTTTTTCTATTGTATCATTTTTTTACAGCCATGACTATGAATACTTTACCATTTCCCTTCGGAGTCTCTGCATAATCTTCTTTTCAAGCCTTGATATGTAAGACTGGGAGATTCCCAGAAGATCCGCCACTTCTTTCTGCGTCTTCTCCTCCCCGTCAAAGGTTCCGAGTCCGAAGCGCATCTGGACGATCGTCCGCTCTCTGCCCGACAGACGTCCCACTGCCCGCAGAAGAAGCTTTCTCTCCACTTCATTTTCAAGATCGCGGTATATAGTATCTTCCTCTGTCCCGAGAATATCTGACAGCAGCAATTCATTCCCGTCCCAGTCTACGTTCAGCGGTTCGTCAATAGACACCTCAAGCCTTGTCTTATTATTTCTTCTCAGATACATCAGGATCTCATTTTCAATGCATCGGGACGCATAAGTGGCAAGCTTAATATTTTTTTCCGGATTAAATGTATTGATCGCCTTAATAAGACCGATAGTCCCTATAGAAATCAGGTCTTCCACTCCCACGCCGGTGTTGTCAAACTTCTTGGCTATATATACCACCAGCCTTAAATTATGCTCAATCAACAGCTTTCTGGCTTTATCATCCGTTCCCGTCCCCAGTTCATTGATCGCCTCGGCTTCCTCCTCTGTCTCAAGGGGGGCAGGCAATATATCGGTTCCGCCTATATAATGTATGTCTTTTTTGTCCGGAAAAAGCAGGGCGCGAAAATCCGGAATTATTTTCAAATGATGAGGTACTGCTAATTTTATAACCATTTTTACTCCTCCTATTATAATATGTCAGGATTCAGAATCATCTCATAACCGTCGGCGCTGACAGATTCTTCGCATACAGCAACATAAGGGGATTCAACTACTTTATGTTCTTTTTTCAGAACCTCCATCCGATCCAGCCTGATCAGCGGCATTACCCCTTCCGCCTTCCCGATCGAATGGTAGGGGATAAACCGGAGCCCTTTCACCCTCTCCCCTCCGCACAGATCTCTTGCCGTCTTCTGGTCAAGGATACTGACCGGCTGAGCGGTGACAGGATCCTTTAATGCATTGCCGGTATCTATAACAGCTGTCACCCGGAGCGCTTTCTCCCCCTGATACAGCATAACCTCACACCGGTAATTCTCCTGTCTGGCAAGGTAACTGATCAGGTTCCAGATACCAAGCACAACATAATAGCTGATGAGTGCAAATGCAAAGAACAGTCCTGCATACCTTGCGTACCGGTGAAAATATGTAAATACACCCCCCAGCAGAAAGCCGCTGATATACAGCAGGAGATACGCTCTAACAAAGGTTCTGTCCCATCTGACCTTAAGTCCTGTTTTAATCATCAGGGTATTTACAACACCGTGGAATAATATGAATTTGATAAACATATATGGAACAGGCAGTGCAACAACAACACAGGTACACAATGCCCCTAATGCCGCTCCCAGACAGATCCTTCCCTGCGTGACAGTACATTTAAGCATTCTTCTGGCAACAGACAGCATCAAGTAATCCATCATAAAATTCACAAGAAAAAATATGTCTATGTATAATTCATAATACATATTCCACCTTCTCCTCTTTTGATACTAAATCGATTTGGTACATGAGCAAGATTTATTATAGATTGCATCTCTCTGAAATTTTGTCAGAATCTGAAAGGGATTTCTATTTTCGTTCGACAGACAAGTGTAACCACAAGATATGGATTTTGATGAAACGATTTTTAAGACTGTTTTCGACGGCAGACACAACACTTGGTATTATATTTTTTGTCAAAACACGGGATAACGGCGGAGAAACATGGAATATTCTGGTATATTTTGGTGAAAAACAGCAAAATATCTGTAAAGAAAAAGCCTCCTCAAGATCATTACCTGAGAAGGCTTTCGCCGAACATATTTATTTTTTAAAGAAATCCGGAATCTTAATAGACTGCTCTTTCACTTTGCTTGTAGGAGTTCTCGGTACATCCAGAGTCGGGGAAGTTCCGCCTGCCGGCTTTCTCGGGATTGGCCCGCCTGCCGCATTCCCCTTCGGGGAAATCATTCCGATATCAAGCTGCGGCGCCTGTGCTGCCCTTGACTGAGGGTTCCTGTCAAAGACTCCCTGCTGTCCCATGCCAGTCACCTTCTGACTCTCCAGTCTGGATTTCAGCTTGGAAGCGCTGCCGCCGACATTATGAAGACCTGTTGCAATGACCGTAATGGTCGCCTCATCAGCTCTGGCATCATCATACATAGCACCAAAGATAATATTTGCATCCTCTCCTGCAAGATCCTGTACATACTCAGCCGCATCTGATGCATCCATAAGTGTAATATCACCGGACACATTGATAATAACATGTGACGCACCTGCGATCGTAGTCTCAAGAAGCGGACTGGCAACTGCCTGTTTCACAGCTTCAAGAGCCTTATCGTCACCACGGCCTTGTCCGATACCAATATGTGCAATACCCTTGTCCGTCATAACGGTCTGCACATCCGCAAAGTCAAGGTTGATCAGGGACGGAACATTGATCAGGTCTGTAATACCCTGAATACCCTGCTGCAATACCTCATCTGCCTTCTTCAGTGCTTCCGGCATCGTTGTACGTCTGTCAACAATCTCTAACAGCTTGTCATTCGGGATAACAATGAGAGTATCTACACTTTCTTTTAATTTTTCGATTCCGGCCAGAGCATTGCTCATACGTGTCTTGGATTCAAACCGGAAAGGCTTTGTAACAACACCTACGGTAAGCGCACCCTGCTCCTTTGCGATACGGGCAACAACCGGCGTCGCACCGGTTCCTGTTCCTCCGCCCATTCCACAGGTGACAAATACCATATCTGCTCCCTTAAGCGCTGCGGACACTTCTTCTGCACTCTCTTCAGCCGCCTTCTCGCCTACTTCCGGCCTCGCACCTGCTCCAAGCCCTTTTGTGATCTTGTCCCCAATCTGCATAAGTGTGGGGGCTTTACTCAACTGAAGCGCCTGCTTATCTGTATTAATAGCTATAAACTCCACACCGGCAATTTGTTCATCAATCATGCGGTTCACTGCGTTGTTTCCGCCTCCGCCAACTCCAACAACAATAATCTTTGCCGCCGCTTCTGATTCGTTCGTTTTAATTTCTAGCAAGGGTTTCTCCTCCTTTGTTATCCTCATTATATCTTAATTAATTATACATCCCATAAATTAAACTCATAGGGCATCCCGCAAAACATGCCCTTACGGGCGTACTTCCTCCGATTAGATATATATCCTATGCATAAACGCATAAGCCACTATATATAAAAGTACAGTTTGCCATATATACTATATAATATAGGCTTTTGTATAAAATATCAATAGAATTGCTGAATTTTTCTTAATTTTCTTCCGAAATTTTTCCTGTGCTGAATGTAATGGTCTCCTGTTCACCGGAATAGTTTTCAAGATGAAGGATTCCTTCCTGTCCGTCCAGTTTTTCAATAATCGGACTGATCTGTGCAATTTTAACTGATGTCACATTATTCCCAAGGCTTACACATATATTATCAATATAAAGGTATATATTTTCATTTTCACATACAATTTTCTGAACAGTCACTTCGTATTTCCCAAGTTCTTGTGAGGCTTTAAGAATCTCTTCAAATATTCCGGAATTCTTACTTTTCAGAAACTGGTACTCTTCCTTCGACTTAACTTCAATCCCCTCTACACATGGAACTCCTTCCACAGGTATTGTCCCTTTTTCAACAACCATCCCTTCCTTATCAAAATATACATAATCATTCTTATCATACATATATCCGACAATGGTCTTTTCCTCCACCTGGATCCTGAGCACCCAGGGAGCACTCATCCCTACCTTGATCTGCTCCAGGCACGGAAGCGTTCCCCCCTTGCCCAGCAGATACTTCCCAAGCACATACAGAGAATTGGATGAAAATCTGTCATTCTGGACAGTATCTATAATCTCCTTATCTGTACAGTATGTATTCCCTTTGACCTCCACCCTCTGTACATGAAACAGCAGAATCACTGTAAGGGCAATGATCATGATCCCGAATATAATTACAAAGAAAGCATAGAGGCGGTGTGATTTTTTCTTTCTTCTTCTCTCCATGTATCCTCCTCCCGGAAGAAATTATATTTCCCCTCTCTTATCCGTCTATTTTACCATTGATGACACACTTAGCACAAGCCCCATTTCCGCAAGAAGAAATACAACCGACGTACCTCCGTAGCTCACAAAGGGCAGCGTAATCCCGGTATTCGGTATGGTATTGGTCACAACTGCAATATTCAGGATCACCTGAATCATCATGTGTGCCATTGCCCCTGATGCGATCAGCGCTCCGAACAGATCCCTGGCATGGGTAGCTATCACAAAAAAACGCCAGATCAGGATCAGGAATAACAGCAATATGAATCCGGCTCCAAATAAACCCAGTTCCTCACAGATAATCGAAAAAATCATATCATTCTGTGCCTCCGGGACAAACCCTAGCTTTTGAACACTTTCACCCAGACCGCGGCCGAAAAGGCCTCCGGAGCCGATGGCATAGAGCCCCTGCAGCGTCTGATACCCCTTTTCAAACTGCTCAGGGTTTCTCCAGATTGCAAGCCGTTCCAGACGGTAACTCTCCAGAGCAAGAAATATCGTCATAAAACCTGCTCCGACGGCACCCATCACTATAAACTGGGCGTACTTGGGACTTGCCACAAAAACAAGGATCACACCGATACCCAGAATAATAATAGCTGTGCTTAAGTTGCTTGCACCCACCAGTCCCACCACCGGAAGAATGGTGGCCATTACCTTGACAAGCGTCTTCATCTTCCACATATCCTTCACGTTCCGGTTAACGATCCATGCAAGAAACAGAATGATTGCGACCTTGGAAAATTCAGACGGCTGAAATGATAAAGGGCCCAAAGACAGCCATCTTTTGGACCCATTATATTCATCGCCTACAAATATAACGGCAACCGACAAAAGGATTGCCGTAAAATACCCCAGGACTGCTGCATGTTCCCACAGATGGTAATCCATATTGGCAATAAAAAACATTCCTGCTATTCCAAGGCAGGTGGCAAACACCTGCTTTTTCAGATAATACAGGGAATCCTGGAATTTTATTTCTCCATTATAGGCGCTGGTGCTGTACAGGATCACAAGCCCTGCGAGCATCAGCAAAAACAACGCGGTAAGAAGCGTATAGTCATACTTTCTTTTTTTTGACTTAAGCGGTGTCAATCTGTCATGCACTCCTTATAAGGAATTTACGATTTCTTTGAACTTCTCTCCACGTACTTCATAGCTTGAGAACATATCCCAGCTTGCACAGGCCGGAGACAACAGCACTGCGTCGCCGCCGGAAGCAGTCTCAGCTGCGAGCAGCACAGCCTCCTTCAGTGTATCTGCAAACATGTAGTCACGGAACCCGCATTTCTCGGCCGTTTCTGCGATCTTCCTCTTGGTCTCTCCAAGAAGGATCAGCTTTTTTACCTTTCCGTCAAACGCCTGGATCCACTCTGTATATTCGGAATGCTTATCATATCCGCCGCCAATAAGAACCGTCTTTTTGTTCATGGCCTGGATCCCTTTGATCGCTGCATCCGGATTCGTTCCCTTAGAATCATTGTAGTATACGACCCCGTTCTTTTCTGCCACATATTCGATCCGATGTTCTACACCTCTGAACGCAAGGATTACCTTACGGATAACCTCCACAGGGACACCATATACGGCGGCCATTGCAGCGGCGGCCATAACATTTTCATAGTTATGTGTGCCAAGGACAGGAAGCTGTTCCACTTTACATATGATCACTTCATCGGGATTTTTATATATCATATTCCCCTGATCCAGATATATTCCTCTTTCTAGTTTATGCCGGCTGCTGAAATACAGAACCTGGGATCTGACCCTGCGGCCGAATTCTCTTGTCCGCTCATCTTCATAATTGAGAATGCAGTAATCCTCCCCGGTCTGATTCATTGCAATCTTTTCCTTGGCCTCCACATAGGCTTCCATCGTGTGATGCCGGTTCAGATGATCCGGCGTCAGATTCAGGATGGCACTGACTCTTGGGCAAAACGTCACAATGCTCTCCAGCTGGAAGCTGCTCATCTCGGCTACCGCTATAGCGTCTTCCGTCATCTGGCTCGCCGCCACAGTATACGGATTTCCGATATTGCCGACTACGAAGACCTCCTCCCGGTAAGCTTTCATGATCTGACCGAGCAGCGTCGTTGTGGTAGTCTTCCCGTTCGTTCCGGTAATTGCCAGAACATCGCCCTTTCCAAACGCATATGCGAGCTCCACTTCTCCGATCACGTCAATACGTCGCTTTCTCATTTCTTGAAGGACAGGGAGATCCGTCGGAACCCCCGGACTCAAAACTACGAGATCCAGCGTATCCATCAGTGATTCCGGGAAATCTCCCAGTACAATCTGTACTTTAGACGCCTCCGCAAGCTGTTCCTTTAATTTTTGTTTTTTAAGCCTTTCATTTCCATCGTAAAGCACGACATAAGCCCCATGCTCTACCAGTAATCTTACTGCCCCGATTCCGCTGATTCCCGAACCGAAGACCAGTACCTTCTTTCCAGTCACTTCCATAATTTCCTCCTACATACCCATAAGTGCGATCAGACACAGCAGCGCCGTAATAATCGAAAACACTGCCACCACTCTGGTCTCTGACCATCCGCACAATTCAAAATGGTGATGGATGGGCGCCATCTTAAAGATACGTTTTCCTCCTGTCTTCTTAAAATAGGTCACCTGTATCATAACCGACAGCACTTCCACCAGGTAGATAAGCCCCACAATCAGGATAAAGAACGGCATCTGAAGCATATACGCCGTGGATGCCACAAATCCGCCAAGAGCAAGGGAACCTGTATCTCCCATAAACACACTTGCAGGATACACATTAAACAACAGAAAACCAAGCAATGCGCCTACGACCGCACAGGTCACCGGCTCGATTCCGCTTTTCGTCCCGATGGCAACCACCGTAAAAAATGTTGCCACAAGAACCGTGACACTGGACGCAAGACCGTCCAGCCCGTCCGTAAAATTCACACCGTTTACCGTCCCGATCACAGCAATAAACATAAGTACAATAGAAAGCCACCCGATATCCAAATATTTTCCGCCGGAAAATGGAATCAGCATAGCAAGCGAAACATCTGTAAATTTTACAATATAAAATGCAAAAATTGCAGTCACTACAATCTGAAGGGCCATTTTCTGTTTCGGGAAAAGCCCGTCTGAACGCTTCATCACAACTTTTAAATAATCGTCCAGAAATCCGATCAGGCCGAATCCGAGTGTCACAAAAAGGATCGGAATCATCTTAGGATAGTCCTTCACATAAAATCCAGAGGTTATAACTACACTCAGCAGAATGATGACTCCTCCCATGGTGGGCGTCCCGGCTTTCTTCAAATGAGACTTGACCCCCTCTTCCCTTTCCGTCTGTCCCATTTTCATCCGTCTGAGCATGGGAATAATCACCGGCCCCATGATCACACTCAATACAAACGAAATCAGTACCGGAACAAATACTGTATAATCCATAATCCACCTCTTTTATCTTTTTCGTTAGCTTTACGGCTTTTAACCTTACATAGTATACTTCATTTCCTACTCTTTTTCAATGCCAAGATAGGGAAATATATTACTGAAAATATCTCCCACTACAGGAGCCGCAATCGTCCCGCCATAATACACCCCCTGAGGATTATAGATCACGCACATCCCAAGAACCTGCGGGTCATCTGCCGGTGCAAACCCGATAAAAGAGGAAATATATTTATTGGCACTCCTTGGAAGTGTCTGGGAAGTGGCTGTCTTCCCGCCGATCTGATATCCTTCTACATAGGCATTTTTCCCGGAACCTTCCGACACCACACTCTCAAGCAGCGTCTGCATTGTTTTGGAGGTCTCCGCAGACAAAATCCTCCCCTGCTTCTTGTACTTGAACTCTTCAATCTCCTTCCCCTGGTCATTCAGCACGCGCACTCCAAAGTGCGGCGTCACTCTCTTTCCTCCGTTGACAAGTGAGCTTACTGTCGCAGCCATTTGGATCGGTGTCACCTGGAAGGACTGTCCGAAGCTCATAGTCGCAAGTTCCACCTGCCCTACATTTTCTTTCTTGTGCATGATCGTCCCCGCCTCTCCCGGAAGATCCACACCGGTCTGTCCCATCAGGCCGAACTGCTGAAAATATTTATAAAAATTATCCACCCCAAGCCGTAGACCGATCTCAATAAACACCGGATTGCAGGAATTCTGTATCCCTTTCACAAAATCCTCGGCCCCGTGCCCTCCGACCTTATGGCACCGGATCTTCCGATCCTCCACAATCTTATACCCCGGGCAGTTGAAGGAATCATTTAATTTTACCACACCCTCTTCCAGACAGGCGGATGCTGTAATGATCTTAAAGGTGGAGCCCGGTTCATAGGTATCGTTAATACATCCGTTCCTCCACATCTGATTTAGGGCATCCTGCTTTTTTTCAGGATCCATGACATCCTCGCCCTCAATCCCAAGTGTAAACGGCTCGTTCAGGTCAAACTCCGGCACATTTACCATGGCAAGTATCTCGCCGTTTTTTGGGTTCATCAGAAGGATCGCCACTTTGTCCGCCTGTTTTTCCTCCATTACCTTCTCTGCCATCTGCTGTGCATACATCTGAATGTTATAGTCCAGGCTGATCTGCAGCGTATTTCCGGCGACGGGCTCCACCCGCCCCTCGGCCACTCCGTCAAGCTCTACGCCCCTTGCGTCCGTCGTAGTCAGTATAGTACCGTTCTTCCCTTTCAGGTATTCTTCATATTTTACTTCCAGCCCTACAATCCCCTGGTTATCCCCTCCGGTAAATCCAAGCACCTTAGAGGCAAGCTCATGGTACGGATAATACCGCTTAAAATCTTCATCTACTTTGACTCCGTCCAGCTCCAGATTACGGATGGCATCCCCTGTCTTCTTATCCACATTTGTCTTGATACGTTCCATGGACGAGACCTTCTCCACCTTTTTCCGGACTTCTCCCTCGTCCATCTCCAGCGCTTTTGAAAGCTCTGCCACAACCGTTTCCGGTTCTTTGACCTGGCTGTGGATAACCGATATGGTACAGACAGTCTTATTCGTAGCAAGGACTGTCCCGTTTGCATCTATGATCTCCCCTCGGGCCGCCTTGATCTCACGCTCACGTTCGTGAAGTGCCTTTGCTTTCTCCTGATAATATTCTGCATCAAAAATCATCAGATATACAAGTCTTCCCACCAATCCAAAAATAATGATTGCGGCACAGACAAAGACTACCAATATTTTTTTCTTATTAAATGTTTTATTTTTCATAAATAAAAGAACCCCGCACAAGTCGTTTTTATAATTTATTAAGACTTATGCAAGGTTATTCTCTTAATTCCCCGCCTCTGCAGATTTTTCTATGCCCAGATACGGAAATATCTCTTTCATGATCGCAGCCGCCATCTCTGTTGCAAACCTGCTGTTTGCCTGGATCTTGGCATTTGGTTCATTGACCACTACATATACTACTACCTGCGGGTTTTCCTGCGGCGCATATCCGATAAAGGATACCAGATATTTTTCTTTATTTCTCGGCAATTTCTCGGCAGTACCTGTTTTGCCTCCGACATCATACCCTTCTACCGCTGCCGACGCACCGGTTCCATTTTCTACAACACTGTGCATGTATTCTTTTATGATCTGGCTCGTCTCCGCTGAGATGGTTCTTTTGACCAGTACAGGATCCTTACTCTCAGTCACGTTGCCGTTTTCGTCCTGAATCTGCTTTACTATATGGGGCTTATAATAATTCCCGCCGTTGATCAGGGAACAAAACGAAGCGGCAAGCTGTGTCATCGTCACGTTAAAGTTCTGACCGAATGCGTTTGTTGCAAGACTGGAGGGATCCATACTCTCCGGCACATACAGAAGCCCCTTGGTAGACGCCTCCCCGGGAAGGTCGATCCCTGTCATTTCTCCAAACCCAAACAGTTCCTGATATCTGCAGAAGTCTTCCACACCTATATCTTCTCCGATATACATCATTGCAACATTGCAGGAATTTTCTACTGCCTGTTTCAACGTCTGCGCTCCGTGTCCGCTTCGGTTACTGCAGTGAATATCGTGATCTGCGACATGGAGCATTCCGTTGCAGGTATAGCTCTCTCCTCCGGACAATACCCCAAGTTCCATTCCTGCCGAGACTACAAATGGCTTGAAGGTAGAACCTGGTTCATAAGTATCACTGACGCAAAAATTGTTCCACAGAGAATTCAGAGTATCCAGCCGCTGCTCATCTGTCATGGCTGATATTTCTTCCTCTGTATAGTATTTTGTCAGGTCTCTCGGATTATTAAGATCATAATTAGGATAAGATGCCTCTGCCAGGATCTCTCCGTTTTGGGGATTCATGACAATAACTGCCGTGTCCTTACTGCCCTCTCCCTGCACAGCTTCATTTTTGTGAGCGTCATTAAATGCCTGGATATGCTTCTCAACGATACTCTGCACCTGAACATCAATCGTGGACACGATCGTCTTGCCGTTCTCCGGCTCTTTGACTGTCTGTTCAAAAGCGGCGCTTTCATCCTGATACCCATATTCCCTTCCGTCCGTTCCGTTCAGGATCGAATTGTACGAGGCCTCAATGCCGTTGCAGCCTACGTTTCCGTCAACAGTAAAGCCGATCACATCACTAGCCAGTGTATTATAAGGATACTTTCTTATATAATCCTCTTCCAGCCAGATTCCCTTCACATAAGGATGGTTTTTATAGTCTTCATTGATTTCATTGAATTTGCTGGCAGTATTATAATCCACCCCTTTTTTCAGGATATTATATCTTCCGGAAGGATTCGTTTCCATAAGTTCCCGCACAGTTTCTTCTTCAATGCCGAAGCATTCTTTCAGCACTGCCATTGTCGGTTCAATATATTTATCATTGCTGAGCATTACCTTCATATCCAATATGACATTATAGATTCTCTCGCTGGTTGCGATCTTAGTGCCGTTCCGGTCTACGATATCCCCTCTCTTAAAAGGGATCGACCGGCTGTCATACTGCTGCTGATCCAGCACGACCTTGGTATATCGGTCTCCGCTGGCTGCGTTAATATAGGTAATCCTTCCTACCAGGAAAATAAAAACCAGTACAATTGCCACAAAGAGCATGACCAGTTTTTTTTGCATGACCTTATTGAATTTTTTCTTAAAAAATCTTTTTCTTTTTTTTCTTGCCATACCATCACCTGCCGCTTACTTTTTGTCTGACTGTGCAAGTACACCCTCTTCCGGGATAGCCTCATACTGCTTAACATAATCCGCGGAAGGCTTCTGGTATTCAATCACCTGTGCCTCTGTGGCGTACACCATGCCAAGCTTGTCCTGTGCAGATACACGCACCTCTTCCAGATTCACAGAATCCATAATCGTATTGTATCGGGTATTGTTCTTTTCTTTCAAATCCACCAGCTCTGCCTGCATTGCTGTAATGTTTTTAGACCTCCTGGTAATCCTGGACTGCAGATTTACATAATTTACACAGATTAAAAGTGCGCATACCGCTGCAGCTGTCAGAAAAACAACATAACCCGGATTCATATGCAAAGCTTTTTTCCGGTTCTGACGTACCTGACGGCTGACCTGCTTTTTCCTGTCAGGCTCCTTTTCCTGCCTTTTCGGCTCATACTGCGGCTTTTCAACGACATTGCCGTAGACATACGCCTGCCTTGCCGCACTGCTATAGCTTTGCCTTCTTCCTGCACTCCGTCTTGCTGCCATATACGCCTGTCCCCTTTCTTAAATCTTTCGCCGCCCGGCTCCTATACTCCCGCTCTCTCGAAAATCCGAAGCTTGGCGCTTTTTGCCCTGCTGTTATTCTCCACCTCTTCTTTGCATGGAAGAATCGGTTTTCTCGTAACAATGGTTCCTTTTGAAACCTTTCCGCATACACATACCGGGAAATCTACCGGGCAGGTACACGGATTTTCATTTTTACGGAAGGCGCTCTTGACAATCCGGTCCTCCAGAGAGTGGAAGGTAATAATACACAACCTTCCGCCCGGATTCAAAATTTCAATCATATCGTCAAGAGACTCCTTCAGAACATCAAGTTCTCTGTTAAGTTCAATGCGAATAGCCTGGAAAGTCCTTTTGGAAGGATGTCCAGACTTCTTTTGGTACTTCATAGGGATGGATGCCCTGACGATATCCGTCAGTTCCCCTGTTGTCTCAATGGCTTTCTTACCGCGTGCTTCTACGATATGTTTCGCAATATTCTTTGCGAACTTATCCTCCCCGTAGTCTCTGATCACACGGTAAAGATCCATCTCACTGTAGTCATTGACGATGTCCCTGGCCGTCATCTTCTGACGTGTATCCATCCGCATATCCAAAGGTGCATCTTCCCGATAAGAGAATCCCCGCTCTGCCGTATCCAGCTGATAAGACGATACGCCCAGATCAAGCACGATCCCATCGACTTTGTCAATTCCCAGTTTGTGAAGCTGCGACTTCATGTCGCAATAGTTACTTCTGACAATTGTGACTTTCTCCCCGAAGTCTTTTAATCGGGCGCCTGCGGCTTCTATCGCCGCTGCGTCCTGGTCTATTCCTATAATACTCCCCTTGTTTCCGAGGCGCCTGCACACTTCAAAAGCATGTCCGCCTCCGCCGAGCGTACCATCCACATAGATTCCGTCCGGCTTAATGCTTAATCCATCAATTGTTTCATGAAGCAATACTGATTTGTGTACGAATTCCATATCTTCTCCCTCTAGATACTGAACCCGCCCGCTTCCATATCGGACGCAATATCCTCAATGTTCAGTTCCACTTCAGCATTCTTTGCATCCCATCTGGCTTTATCCCAGATCTCGGCACGCTTCCCCATACCGATAAATACCACTTCTTTTTCTATGTGTGCGTATTCTCTGAGATTCTGCGGAATCAAAGTTCTCCCTTGCTTATCAATATCCCCGTCTGTTGCACTTCCCTGAAAAAAATATGCAAAAGCCCGGGCTTTCTTGTCTGTGGTGGTCGGTAAGGCGTTAAGCTTCTCTTCAAAGATGTTCCATTCTGCTTCCGGGTGTATGTAAAGGCATTCTTCCATTCCTTTGGTTATGACGAAATGCTCCCCTAAATCGTCACGGAATTTTGCAGGAATGATCAGCCTTCCTTTGGTGTCAACGTTATGACTGTATTCACCTTTCAACCCCTTCAGCATCAGACTCACCCTCTTTCAAAGTGGTCTGCCACTTTTATACCACTCTGTACCACTTTTCACCACTTTCTACCACTTGAAACCATTGTAAACCACTTTCACGGTTATTTCAACCCCTTTTTTACAAAAATAAAAAAAGGACAAGTTTCCCTGTCCTCTTTTTTCTACTTATTAATTTATTGCATCTGCACTCATCCTCTATTGTGCCTGCCCCGCTGCTGCCTCTTCCGCCGCCACCGAAGCAAGGTCCTGCTGGAAGTCCGTAAAGGCAGAGTAATCAATCTCCACTTCCTCCTTACCACGGCTGGATTCATACGTATCATAGGCAGAATATCCTATTCCACCCACAAGTGCTATTCCTGCAATACATATAATGATCTTCCGGAAAAAATTCTGCACCTTTTCCTTTTTCATATTTTTTTTGCGGTTTGCTTTTTCTTCTTTATATCTGTCTACCTTCGCCTGACTCATCTTAAAAACTCCTTTTACCCTAATCGCCGGTGTAAAACACTAATATACCGGAAAATCAACACAGCCTGCATACAACAGCGCAAACCATATCAGCACTATTTTATCACAGATCAGGAAATTATACAACCAGAATCACGCCTCCGTCAGATGCATACATACTGCTGATACCCGCAGTATCCAGTATAATGACACTCTTTACCTTCATCCGTTCCAGAATCATCCTTTTCACGCCCTCTGCCCGTTCTCTGCAGTTGCAATGGGAAATAGCAAGAACCTTCTCTTTGGAATCTTTAATATCTTCTATTACATGATCCACCATCTTAGTCAGCGCCTTATTAATCCCTCTGGCCTGGCCGATCTGACAGATAGTTCCCTGCGGCGTCGCTCCCATCACAGGTTTAATATTGAGTGCAGTAGCCACCACGGCCTTCAGCCCCGTCAATCTTCCGTTCTTGCGGAGCGTATCCAGGCTTTCCAGCACAAAATACGTATTCTGCCCTTCAATATATGCCTCTACCGCCTCTATAATCTCCCGGAAACTCATACCTTTTTCTTCACATTCTGCAATCTTAAGGGCAATCAAAGTCTCTCCCACCGATGCTGACCGTGAATTAAATATATAGATATCTTTCTCTCCGTATTCTTCATGATACAGATTCTTGCCCAGAACTGCACTGTTATAGGAACCACTCAACTCTGCGGACAATGTCACCGCGTATACATGCTCTGCCTTACAATTGTAAGCTTCCATATACCTTTCCGGAGACGGGCAGGAAGACTTCGGACATTCCTGGGTGCCGGCCACAAGCCTTAAAAATTCTGCCTGATCAAACGTATGATCGTCTACAATATGATGTCCTTCCACGTCAATCTCAAGAGATGCCGTCTCATAATTCCCGGACGCTTTCATCTCCTCTGTCAATTCCCCGCAGCTGTCCACAATGATTTTGTAACTCATAAACTTCCTCCCACATACTTGCACAAACATTGTACGATAATTACATCTATACTATGTAGTATTGAATACTACGTTATTCATCATACCATATCCGTACGTGAAAAGAAAGCTTTTTATTGTTCAAATTTTATTCTTCTGGATACTCCAAGCGCAATTCCCATCTCCGCCATCAGAAACAAAATGGATGTTCCGCCATAGCTGACAAATGGCAGGGTGATTCCGGTATTTGGTATCGTATTCGTCACAACTGCTACATTCAAAATAACCTGAATCGCAATATGTGCAAAAATCCCCGTCACCACAAGAGAGCCGTAGAGATCCGGTGCATTCTGCGCGATAAACAAAAGCCGGTACAAAAGCATTGCAAACAAGGTAAGCACAACAATGGCTCCAAATACCCCCAGCTCTTCGCAGATAACAGAAAGGATCATATCGTTTTGCACTTCCGGGATAATTCTCTTCTGAGCGCTGTTTCCCAGTCCCTTCCCGAAAAAACCTCCGGAACCGATGGCATACAGACCCTGCAGGATCTGGAAAGCTCCGTCGGCAGCATGTTCCTCCGGGTTCAGCCACACGATAATTCTCCGAAGCCGGAAATTATCACTGGTAGCAAGATTGGCCCCGATAACCTGAACTGCGATCAGAATCACCGACATCCCGGCCGTCAGGAGCACCACGAAAGGCGCCGTCTTTGGGTGCACCACAAAAATCATAATACAGGTAATCCCAAACACAATCACCGCCGTACTAAGATTATCCGTCAAAAACAGCACACATGCCGAAGATAGTCCGCCCCACCTGAGCACCTTCCATATCCCTCTTAAGGAATGAGCCTCTTTTCCCGCCTTACACAGCAGCACCGCGATAAACAGGATAACCGCGATCTTTGCCACCTCCGCCGGCTGGAACTGCTGTCCTGCCGGAAGCCTGATCCATCTCCTGGCGCCGTTTACTTCCTTCCCAAGCGGAGTCTGCACAAGAGCCATCAAAAACAAGGATACGATATAAAGTAATTTTGCACATTTGATGTACCAGTGATAATCTATCCTTGATACAACGTAAACTACAAAAAAACCAAACGCACAGAAAACCAGCTGCCTTTTAAAGTAATACATACTGTCGCGATATGTCGTGAGCGCACTGTACGCACTGGTGCTGTAGAGCATGACCAGCCCGAAGCAGACCAGAAACATAAGGATTGCTATCAGGCTGTAATCATAATAACGGATTGTCGTACTGTCATTTCTCTTTTTTTTCCTTGCCATATTATTTACACTCCAATCGTTTTTATTATACTCAGATATAAAAACAAAAACAAGCAAAAAATAAAGGGCCTCCCGAAAACCGGCCGGAAAACCCTTTTGCTCCAGATTACATATGCTCATGGAAGGTTCTTGATATAACTTCCTTCTGCTGCTCTCTGGATAATTTTATAAAGTTTACAGCATAGCCGGATACCCGGATCGTAAGGTTCGGATATTTTTCCGGGTTTTCATAAGCATCCAGCAGTACTTCCCTGTTCAGGACATTGACATTCAGGTGATGCGCCATCTGCCGGAAATACCCGTCCAGCACCGCAGTCAGATTCGCAAGCCGCTCTTCCTCTGTCTTGCCCGTTGCCTGGGGAACAATAGAAAATGTGTTGGATATTCCGTCTTTGCAGCAGTCATAAGACAGCTTGGCTACTGAATTCAGGGATGCCAGAGCTCCGTTTTTATCTCTCCCATGCATCGGATTGGCGCCGGGCGCAAACGGCTCACCTGCTTTTCTTCCATCCGGGGTAGCCCCCGTCTTCTTACCGTACACAACATTGGATGTAATGGTAAGGATGGAAAGCGTCGGCTCCGCTTCCTTATACAATTTCTGTTTCTTCAATTCTTCATAGAACAGCCTTACCTGCTCTCTGGCAATATCGTCCGCCCGGTCGTCGTCATTGCCATATGCCGGATACTCCCCGATCACTTCATAATCAGTGATCATTCCTGTCTCTTCATCGCGGATGCATCTTACCCTGGCATACTTGATCGCCGACAGAGAATCCGCTACCACACTGAGCCCTGCAATCCCAAATGCCATAAAACGATGCACCTCTGTATCATGGAGAGCCATCTGCGTTTTCTCATATGCGTACTTGTCATGCATATAATGAATCACATTCATTGTATTTGCATACATCTTTGCAAGCCATGGCCGATAAATATCCAGCAGCTTTACAACCCTATCGTATTCCAGATATTCCCCTTCATACGGTGCATGCTCCGGCCCCACCTGCATGCCCTGCTTTTCATCTCTTCCGCCGTTCAACGCCATCAGGAGCAGCTTTGCAAGATTTGCCCTCGCCCCGAAAAACTGCATCTCTTTTCCGATTCTCATGGCAGATACACAACAGGCAATTCCGTAATCGTCGCCAAACTTCGGACGCATCAGATCATCGTTCTCATACTGGATGGCATCTGTATCACAGGATACCTTTGCACAGTATTTCTTAAAATTCTCTGGAAGTGCCTGTGACCACAGCACTGTAAGATTCGGCTCTGCAGAAGCTTTCAGATTATATAGCGTGTGGAGCATGCGGTAAGTGTTCTTCGTCACCATACTTCTCCCGTCCTCACCGATTCCTCCAAGAGCCTCCGTAATCCACATAGGGTCTCCGGCAAAAAGTTCATTATACTCCGGAGTACGCAAATGTCTCGCCATACGGAGCTTCATAACAAAATCATCAATAATTTCCTGAGCTTCCTCCTCCGTGAGAACCCCGTTCCTTAGATCACGTTCAAAATAAATGTCTAAAAATGTAGAAGTTCTTCCAAGGCTCATAGCCGCCCCATTCTGTTCCTTGATAGCTCCAAGATAAGCAAAATACAGCCACTGTACCGCCTCCCTTGCATTCGAGGCCGGCTTGCTGATATCATAGCCGTACAACATAGCCATCTCTTTTAATTTGCCGAGGAAATTAATCTGCTGGTATAATTCCTCCAATAAACGAATGTGATCCACATCCATATCTTCCATACTGATCCGGTCCTTATCTTTCTGCTTCTCCTCAATCAGGAAATCAATCCCGTAGAGAGCCGCCCTCCGATAATCCCCGATAATACGGCCTCTCCCGTAAGCATCCGGAAGACCTGTGATCAATCCACAGTGTCTGGCCGCCTTCGTAGCTTTATTATACACACGGAACACCCCGTCATTGTGGGTAGTCCTGTACCGGAACTCATTTTCCACCTTATCTGAAAGCTCATAGCCATATGCCTTACAGGCATCCCGGGTCATCCGCAGCCCTCCGAAGGGGTTCACCCCTCTCTTTAACGGACGGTCCGTCTGCAGGCCTACGATAATTTCTTCCTCTTTATCAAGATACCCCGGCTTATAATTCAGAAGTGAGGTTACCGTATGGGTATCAATATCCAGCACCCCGCCGAACTCCCGCTCCAGGGCCAGGAGATTTTCAAATTTATGCAGCAGCCGATTCGTTCTCTCGGTTGCCGGCGCAAGAAACTCCTCATTTCCATCATAAGGCGTATAGTTCTTCTGAATAAAATCACGGACATCTATGGACTCCTGCCAGTTTCCCCCTTCAAATCCTTCCCACTGTGTAAACATCATATCATCTTCCTCCTGCTCTTAAGAAAATGACATTGCCCTGCTGCTTTTTTAACCAGATGCATCTGCAAATCTCTCAGTTCTGCTGTCAATACCTTTCGAGATCCATACTGAAATAAAAAAAGCAGCATACTAAAAAGCAATGCTGCCCAGACGGTCGGCTAATCACGGTACTCCATTCCCCTGTGGTAACCCACATTATCCGTCAGTAATGAAGCCCTTTTTCTTGTCACTGTCCGCAGTATAACACAAATCTCAGGAAACTGTCAACAAAAAAACAAGCAGAAGGGGCAGAAAATCCGCCCCCTCAAAACTTACTTATTTCCACATGCCTTAATGTCAAACTCAGGGTTAAAAGCATAGAAGTTTTTGCTGTCCAGTTTTTCCTGTACAAGTCTTAAGGATTCACCGAATCTCTGATAATGAACAATTTCACGTTCTCTTAAGAAACGGATCGGTTCGCAGACCTCCGGATCTTTTACAAGGCGAAGAATATTGTCATAAGTAGTTCTTGCCTTCTGTTCTGCTGCCATATCCTCATGCAGATCTGTAATCGGATCTCCTTTGGACTGGAAGTATGTTGCCGTCCACGGAGCACCGCTCGCCGCCTGCGGCCACAGCGCCAGCGTGTGGTCTACATAATATTTGTCAAATCCTGAGCGTTCCAGCTCCTCCATGGACATATCCTTTGTAAGCTGATAAACAATCGCACAGATCATCTCCATATGTGCAAGTTCCTCCGTACCGATATCCGTCAGGATTCCTGTCACCTCCCGGTAAGGCATAGTGTATCTTTGTGAAAGATAACGCATGGAGGCAGCAAGCTCACCGTCAGGTCCGCCAAACTGTGTAATAATAATCTGTGCAATCTTCGGATTTGTATGCGTAATCCGGACCGGATGCTGCAATCTCTTTTCATAATTCCACATATATTAACATCCCCCTTCCTGCCACGGCCATGGCTCATTCACCCATTTCCACCTGTCACAGCTGCTTGCTGCAGTATCAAGAGTAAGCGGGCCGTAACTTTTTGCATATTCCCGCAGCGCCTGTACCCGCTGCTTCTTAAATTCGTCAAAATATTCCAATGCTTCTGCATTACACGGATGTGTATCTAAAAACAGCTTTACATCATCCACCGCAAAACTGACAACATTGATCCATTCCATTAATTCTCTGCGTGATAATCTGTTCTCTGTCATCTCAGGCAGCCTCCTGTCCCCATAAACGGTTTATTCAGTTCAGCAAAGATAGTTCCGCAGTGGAATCCCTTTTCTGCTTCATACAATGCACGCCATTCCTGCCACGGTACATATGCCATTGCAAGCGGCATTCCACTAAGTTCATCGTATTCCGTCCTGTCATCACAACAGGTTTCTTTTCTCTCACACCCCGCCGGCTCACGGTTCTGCATAGGCATCTGTCTCTGCATGCCCATTCCCCGCGGACCGTTGTGGTTACATCTCATAGCCTCAGACGAATTGCAACGATAATTCGGCATCTTACATTCTCCTTTTTATATATTTGCACTACTATAGTATGAAAAAAAAAGGAGATTGTGCCTGACGGTCTGTTTCTGTGCAGTACGCAAAAAGATCAGGATGCCTTTTTTGCATCCTGATCTTTTGATCTGTCCCTCTTATTTTAATAACATGTATGCGATCACTGCTCCCACAACAATAATCGCAATTCCAAGGATAATGATCGGCGCCTTGGACATTGGTTCATCATCATACACATCATCGTATTCATACTCTTCTCTTTTCTTAGGCTTGGATGATGAACTTTTCTTTTTCTTCTTCCCGTCTTCAACAGAAAGAAGTTCATCATATGCCTTTCGCATCTCGTCTTCACGTTTCTTCCTTACATGTTTCGGCGGAATATTAGAATATTTCTGCTCCGTTTCTTCAGGCGCTTTCTCCTGAGGTGCTTTAAACTTCTTTTTACAATTGTAGCATAACAGGTAGTTTGGATCTTTTTTTCCCGGCCGCAGCTGCTGACCGCATATCGGACATTTCATTTGTATTGTATGCCTCCTCATATCGTAATCTTAACTGCCCTCAGTGTACAGAAAGCCCCGCGGCCTCTTGTACACTAAGGGTATCAATCCTGGCTCCTATTATACTACAAAAATAAGGAAATGGCAAAAGTTATTGTGGTTTTTTCCCGAGAGTGATCTCTACTGTTTCCTGACGGTAATCTCCTTTTGTATCGATAATCTGCACCGTCACCTCAACCGTCTCTCCGGCTCTGTAATACTGAAGCTGTTCTTTTAATGTTGTCATACTGTTAATTGTAATCCCATTCAGTTCCGTAATGATAGAACCTTTCGTAAGACCTGCCTCTTTGGCCCCGCCTCCGGAGGTCACATTGGCAACATATACACCTGTAGGCATATTGTACATATCGGCACTGTCAGAGGTCACATCAACTCCTTCTATTCCGAGATAGCCCTGCTCCCCGTCTGCCACCTTTGTTCTCGTCTCCCTGTTCATCAGATTCTCAATGACACTGCTTACACTTGTGACAGGGATAGCATAGCCCATTCCCTCCACCGTGTCTGTTGCAACTTTTGCGGTGTTGATCCCGATCACCTCTCCTTTCGCATTTAAAAGCGCACCGCCGCTGTTCCCGGGATTAATAGCTGCGTCTGTCTGGATCAGCTGTGCGTCGATTCCATCCAGCTGGCGTCCCATCGCAGAGATAATTCCGGAAGTTACAGACTGTCCATATCCAAGTGCATTACCGATAGCCACTACCGGTTCGCCAACCTTCAGGCTGTCAGAATTCCCGACACTTGCCACTTTGATCTTTTCTCTCGTTGAATCCTTAATATTACTTAATTTTACAGCGACCACTGCCAGATCCTTGGCTGCGTCAGTGCCTTTCACCTGAGCCTCTACACTTTCCTCGTCAATGAAGGAAACCGTCAGTGCCTGATTTTGCTGCACAACATGGTTGTTCGTAATTATCAGAAGCTCCGAATCGTTCTGTGCGATAATAATACCGGAACCTACACTTTTATTCTCTCTTTCCTGAACCCCTCCGAAGAAACTCTGCACCTGCTGTACACTCATATTTGTGATGGAAACAACAGACGGCATCACCTTCTCTGCGATCTCGGCAATATCAGAAGTCGCCTCACTTTTTGAATCTGCGGATAACTTAGTGCTCTCTACAGGATCTACCTCTTTCACTTCCTTTGCTTCAGAAGTTTTAAGGAATTTGCCCGCCACCATATTACTTGCCTGAAACGCAGCGCTGGCCACGATTCCAAACACAAGAGCCAGGCAGATCGTCTTTACCAGACGGGGTACCTCCCGCTTTTTCCTCTGCTTTAGTTCAGGGCCGCTTGGTTCCGGTGTATAATAAGTATATTGATTTTCCATAAATCATTGCTCCTTTCGCAACTTTTATTTTTTGTATGTATGTAGTCTAAGCCATAATTGTGTTCAAACTGTGATAAAAACGTGTAAAATCTATTAAGAAAAACCAGATCCCTGCTTCCAGAGATCTGGTTCTTTGTCATTCATATTCAACTATTAGGAGAATCATACGCATTCTTAAGGTCTATAAGTGCTTCCCGCAGCAAAGCATCCGACTCCACAGCTTTTTTATAATCATCTCTGCCTTGCGTAAGAAGCGACTGCACATCTTTATGCTTTGCAACAGATTCAATATATTTCCCTGTCTGATCATCCAGTTCTTCTTTATTGATCCGGTACTCTCCGCTTGTCCCATCCTTTTCCACGAATAAAGTTTCCAGGCCCGGCACCTCTGTATAAATATCTTTGATCTTCATCCCATATCTGGCAAATGCCACATATGTATCCTTATACAGTCCGTTTTTCGTATAAACCTTAATATTATTATAGGCTTCAACGAACCCCTTTTCTTGCGCCAGTTCCTTATAGTACTGATCTATGATACTGTTTATCTCCTGGTCTTCCGAAAGTTTTAAGGCATTAACCCGCTCACTTTCACACCATACATTTTTCGCCTCTGTGTCGGCTACGTTTATCTTTTGTGCTTTTTTCTGTGTTTTTTCTCTGGTAAGCCCAAATCCGACAATGCCCACTGTCAGTATCAGAACCATACAGGAAAGTAAAATTACAGCATGCCTGTATTTCCTGCTCTTTGCCGGGCAGTCTTTTTTCGTTCTTTCCATAGGCTACCTCCACATTATAAGCACATATTTTCAAGGTACACACCCGGGCGGATTCGAACCGCCGCTCCCGCCTCCGGAGGGCGGTGCTCTATCCCCTGAGCTACGGGTGCATAGCAGTTTCAGATGATTATCTGAAACTGCATTTGTTATATTAACATATTTTCCCCACAAAGTAAAGGAAATGCTGTCAACATTTCATTCATTTTTGCAATAATTTTGCGATATTATGTTACGGTTCACACACGCCGGGTGTCCTGAAGTGAAATATATGGGCTGTCACAACATCAGATACCCTTCAGCCTGCCTCAGTGAAAAGCTATAACATCAGCTCACCGGATGCGTGGCTGTAATAATAGGCATGGTCGGCCAGCACTTCCTCGGGCTCTACATGAATCTCATTAATTTCCGTTATCATCTCATTCAATACCGGCACACCCGGAACTTCCCGCTCCGGGACAATGATCACTTCGTGGACGCTGCTTGGCAGTATGTAGTAACTCTCCCCGAGAAGTGCTGCCACACGTTTGAGCCTTCCCGGATAAAGGATCACTGCCGCCCCAAAGCTGCGGATCTGATTGCTGAGTACATACATTTCCCCCTTTTTCGGGGGCTGAGGCTGATCCGCAAGCTCCTCTATCACCGATTCCATAGACCGGAAATCACTTGGCAGTAACTCCGGTGTACGAACCATAGCCGTCCCGTACAGTTCCTCCTTCGTAATCCCCCACAGGCTCAGATGAATATTCTGAATCAGCATAGATGCCGTACCGCAGGGATCCATTTCAAGCAATACGTAAAACACGATCGCCAGATCCAGATACGGGACATACGGGACAGTCTTCAACATCTCTTCATTGGCATTGCAGTTGATCAGACGGAAAACTATCTTTTCCTCCACATCCTCATACCTTCTGAATCCTTCGCTCTTCCACGGTTTCTGAAACCGTATCCTGGAATAGAGACTCACGATATCCGAGGCAATATAGTCTAAAGAATTCCCGCACTGATACTGCTCATAATATTCTTCCAGATAAATCGTCGGGGATACATTGATCCCTTTTTCCTCAATCATCAGCCCCGTCCTTATCACTCCGTTATTCTTTCTGGCTTTATAGACGGAAACTAAAAAATCCTCCTGAACCTCCTCCTTTACTTTTGCTTCTATCACCTGTATAAACTGACAAAATGTCATAATTCTCCTCTCCAGGCCATAGGCAGGCGTTTCATTTGTTTCTCTGAAAATCGGCAGGAACACTGCCATTCTGAATGGTTGCCGCTCCGGGCACAGGACACCCGGGCGGAAATAAGATTTGAAAATATTTATGGTGCCTCTCATTATAAAAAGGCCCTGCGAAAAAAGCAAGACCTTTATCCCGATAAATTATTAATTTTTTCTTATACCTTTTACACCTATGCCCTTGACAGATATTCACCGGAACGGGTATCTATCTTAATCTTCTCACCCTGCTCTACAAAAAGCGGAACTGCAACCTGTGCTCCTGTCTCAACAATTGCCGGCTTCGTTGCGCCCTGAGCTGTATTGCCCTTAAATCCGGGCTCGGTCTCTGTAACCACTAATTCTACTGTGAGCGGCGGCTCGATTGCAAAAGGCTTCTCCTGATATAAGCTTACGCTCACTTCTTCGTTTTCCCTTACAAACTTCAGAGAGTCTCCCACGTCTGCGGCGCTGACTGCGATCTGGTCATAGGTCTCATTGTCCATGAAATAAAAAAGATCTCCGTCATTGTACAGATACTGCATCTTCTTTCTCTCAATAAACGCTTCCTGGAAAGATTCTGTCGGACGGAAGGTAGTCTCAACCACACCGCCGTTTATAATATCCTTTAATTTCACACGGACAAACGCCGCACCTTTCCCTGGTTTTACATGCATGAAATCAATTACCTGACAGACCTTTCCGTCAATCTCAAGAGTCATGCCATTTCTAAATTCACCTGCTGACTTTGTTGCCATTATATAATCCTCCTTAAACCGTGCGTTCACGCACTCTTCAATCTTTTCACTCTTTTCATTTTATAATATATTATACCCTTTTTCAACCTTTTTTTCCATTGCGGCTCTTCTTACAGTAACAGTTCAGCCTACGCCATTCGCAAAACCGCACTTACGTGCTTTTCGTTGCTTTGCAACTCCTTTTGCTCATAATCAGGCGCTCCGCTCATAGCCAATATAACGTGTTCATTCATGCAAGCATGATTCACACGTTATACTGGCTATGGCTGAACTGTTACTTTTTATAAAAGTGCAGCACAATCTTCTCAAGATAGCGCTTCAGCACAATCTGAATCTCTTCCTTAGGATAGATCGGCTTCACCAGTATGCTGCGGATCCCCGTCCGTTTCGCCCCCCAGACATCTGTAAACAGCTGATCGCCTACAAATATCGTGTTGTTCCTGTCTGTTCCCATGATCTGCATGGCCTTTAAATAATTCTTCGTGGACGGTTTGTGGGCATTATAAATATAGTCTGCCCGGATCTTTTCATTGAACATCTTAACCCTCGGCTCCTGATTATTGGAGATCAGGCAGGCAGAAAAACCAATCCGTCTCAACCGCTCAAACAGTGAAACGGCTCTTGCATCTGCGGGAGCCCCATGGGGAACCAGCGTATTATCGATATCAAAGATCAGCCCCCGATACCCCTCTTCAAATAATTTTTCAAAATCAATTACATACGTGGACGCCACATATTCGTCCGGAAAAAACATCTCAAACATTTTCATCTTCCATTTCCGTCAAACGCTGCACCAGCTCCTCACACACCTGGAGTACGCTTTTGCCGTCTGTATGAATCACAATATCTGCCGCCGCCTCATATTTCTCACGGCGCTGTTCCATAAGCTCTGCAATTCCCCCGACATTCTTCCTTCCATTTAATACCGGCCTGTCGTCACTGTCCTTGATACGCTCATAAATCGTCTCCGGCTTCGCCGTCAAAAGGACGACTCTTCCGTTCTTCTTCATCTCGTTTACATTACGCTCCCGCAGCGCGGCTCCGCCCCCGCAGGAAATCACAGAATTCTTCCGGGACTGCATCTCAATCAGAAGACCCGTCTCAAGGTCACGGAAATATTCCTCCCCGTAAGTCTCAAAAATATCCGGGATGCTCATCTCCTCCCGCTCTGCGATTACCTGATCCATTTCTACGATATCCATGGCGAATACCGTGCTTAAGTAATCCGAAATCGTCGTTTTGCCTGCACCCATAAATCCAATCAATACAATATTATACCCAAAAAGCTTCCTCGCCTGGATTCTTTTGCTATTGCGCAAAATCCGCCGGAATACATCATATATTTCTTCTTTATATTTGTTACCGTCGAGTTTTTCCTCCAGCCTTGCCTTCTGCCTCTCCTCCTGCTGAGGCTGCAGGATTGGCATCCCGTACTCCTCCTTGTATGCCATAATCTTTTCCACAATGGCATTTCTCTCAACCAGAGCGTCAATAATCTTATCGTCACACAGACTCAGCCGCTCTCTGTACATCTCTAAATCATTCATGTATCCTCTTCTCCTTGTTGTACATTCTTCTGCCAGCATATACTCGTATTATTATATCAACATTTTTATAGCCCCGCAACATATTCTTTCCTGTGTTGTGCACGCAAAATCTATAGAAAAAAACTATGAAAATGTACAAAAACACCAATTTGTTTTAATTTTAACAATGAATTATAATAAAAACAAAGAAAAAGCATTATTTTATCAACGGAGGATATCACAATGAAACGTAATTTCCCACACATTTTCAGCCCTCTGACCTTAAGAGGCATGACTATGAAGAACCGTGTTGCCATGATGCCTATGGGCAGTGATTTTGCAGGACATAACGGTGAATTAAGTGACGAGCACATCAAGTATTATGAATTGAGAGCAAGAGGCGGCACCGGATTGATCCTTGTGGAAAATATCTGCGTAAAATATCCGGAAGGGTCCAACGGAACCACCCAGCTCCGCATCGACAAGGACTGCTACATCCCGCGCCTGTTTAACCTCACGGAAGCCTGTCACAGACAAGGCTCCTGCATCGGAATCCAGCTGAACCATGCAGGCGCCTCCGCTATGAGTTCCCGTATCGGCATGCAGCCTGTATCCGCCTCTACCCTCCCCTCCAAACCCGGCGGAGAGATCCCCCGTCCCCTTACAAAGGAAGAACTTGTAAGCATTGCAAAAGATTATGGGATTGCCGCAAAACGGGCGGTCAATGCCGGCTTTGACTTAATCGAGATCCATGCCGGACACTCCTATCTGATCAGCCAGTTCCTGTCTCCTACCATGAACGACCGTACCGACGAGTTCGGCGGATGTGCGGAAAATCGGGCACGTTTCTGCCGCATGGTCATTGATGAAGTAAGGGCAGCCATCGGTCCAAGAGTTCCCATCTCACTGCGTCTCAGCGTAGATGAACTGGTGGAGGGAGGCAATACCGTGGAGGATTGCCTGGAATACCTGGAATTCCTGAATGAAGAAGTAGATCTGTTCGATACCTCCGCTGCATTAAATCCCACGATCCAGTACCAGATTGACGCCAACTATCTGGAAGACGGATGGCGCGCATACATGGCAAAAGCCGTACGGGACAGATTCCATAAGCCGACGATCGCTATCGGCAATATTCGTGATCCGCAGGTGGCAGAGGATATCCTGGCAAGAGAGGATGCCGATCTCATCGGTCTTGGCCGCGGATTAATTGCAGATCCTGACTGGTGCAACAAAGCGAGATACGGAGATGTCTGTGATATCCGCAAATGTATCTCCTGCAACGTAGGATGTGTCGGAAACCGAATCGGCGGAAACAAACCGCTTCGCTGCACTATCAATCCGGATCTCATCCACGGCGAGGCATACAAAAAGGTAAAAATAAACAAACCCTGCAGCGTAGTGGTAGTGGGAGCCGGAACTGCCGGGATGGAAGCCGCATGTACCGCCGCAGAGGTTGGCTGTAACGTAACGCTCCTTGAGAAGGAAGATCATGTCGGCGGCCTGTCTGTGGAAATTTCCAAAATTCCTGCCAAGACAAGACTGGCTGATTTTCCGTCCTACTTAAAACACCGTGCAGCAAAGCTTGACAACCTGAAAATTATAACAAACGCAGATGTCACGGTAGGCATGATCAAAACATACCGGCCGGATCTGGTAGTCAACGCTACCGGCTCCGTACCGCTTCTTCCTCCCATTGAGGGGCTGCACGAAAACCTTGGAAATAAGGAAGCCTGCGTATACTCCATCCAGGATATGATAAACCACATCCAGGATTACCCGGAAGACCTGTCCGGCAAAAAAGTGGCAGTGGTAGGCGGCGGCGCCGTAGGTCTTGACGTAGTAGAATTCTTCGCACCACGCGGCGCAGAAACTACTATTATCGAGATGCTTCCTGCCATCGGCAACGGTCTGGATGCTTCCTCTACCTCCGGTATGAAGGAGTGCATGGAAAAGCATCATGTACGCCAGATGGTGAACACCGCTCTGATGAAAGTAAACCCTCATTCCTTCCTCGTAAAACACGATGGCCTGGAAGAAGAACTCCCATTTGATTACGGCTTTGTATGCCTTGGCATGAAGGCATATGCCCCTCTCTGGGAGGCAATTGAAGCAGGCTTTGAAGGGGAGGATGTGGAGATCCTGAACATCGGGGATTCTGTCCGCGCAAGACGCATTATCGACGGCACCGACGCCGGACGGCATATGGTACTGAATACGCTGGAAAGACTTGGATACCGGTAAGACAATAAAAAGCATTATAAAAATGGAGAACAGCATCCCACCGCTGTTCTCCATTTCCTTCTATTCCGGTATCAAGCCCTTGAAGCGCTTTGCCTCCTGCTATTTCGCCTTCTTGAGCGCTTCGCCCACATCCTTTCGGAACTGCTCCCAGGCTTTTTCGTCCTCCACAAAATATTTCGGACAATTCTTTCCCGTCACATCATAATGGCGGATAATATCATCCTCATCAAGGTCAAATTTCATACAGAGCCATGCACTCAGATAGACCATAGACCGATATGTCTCTTTCTTAAACTTTCCGCTCTCGTCCGGATGGCAGCATTCAATAGAAACTGTGTCTATATTCCGGTTATTGGAAGCATATGCCACCTCCCAGGTGGGAACACACTGCACGATCTCTCCCTCAAGCCCTACAATAAAATTGCTGCTCGCCTCTGTCGCATGACTGTCCTTTAACCCTTCAAAATAATTCCGGTTCCCCATAGCGCTTGCACCCGGGTTCGCCGTATAGTGTATGACAAGCCCGCGTATCTTCTTTGTCTCTGTCCCGGGCCTGGAATACGGGTTGACTGTAAGAAGCTCCACATCAATCTCCGGCCTGCATGCATCAATCGCATCACTGTCAAGCTCAAAGTAATCATCGGTGAGCCAGGACGGCTTCATAATTCTTATGGCTCCCGCAATCACAGTCAGAACCGCCAGGACGGCCACACCTATACGGATATTACGCTGAATCCTCCGCTTCTTCGCAGCCGGAGACATCTTTTTCCGGCGTGTTCTTTCGTTTCTTCTCTTACTCATCTTTTCGTAAACTCTCCATCTGAAATCTGGTATTATCATAACACACCTTTTCTATAAATTTTATGAAAAGTTACTTAGGATTTTCTGAAGATTTGCTCCTGAACATCTACTCTCTATAAAACTTATACACGGTCGTAGTATGATATTCCTCTCCGCCCCTCACAACCGGCGACGCAAAATTTTCTTTATGTACGGCATCCGGAAAATACTGTGTCTCAAAACAGGCTCCGCTTCTCTTTCCGTAGACGGCTCCCTCTTTTCCTTTCTCCCCGTCTACAAAATTCGCAGTATAAAACTGCATTCCCGGAAGATCTGTATATACCTCCATGGAGATTTTTGTATCCTTCGCAGACATGGCCGCCACCTTCCGCATACCGGCGCCATTCAGCACATAATTATGGTCATATCCTTCTCCGAAGCGAAGTGCCTCATAGTCGGCCTCTATCTCCTGCCCGATTTCCTTCGGAGTCCGAAAGTCCATGGGAGTACCCTCAACCGGGACGATCTCTCCTGTAGGAATGGACTCGGCGTCTGCCCTTGTAAAAGCATCCGCACAGATCACCACCTCCTGGGAGAGGATATCCCCGGAATCATGCCCTGCAAGGTTAAAATAGCTGTGGTTTGTCAGATTCAGCAAAGTATCTCTGTCCGGCACTCCAGCGTACCGGATGACTAATTCATTCTCCTCTGTCAGATGGTAAGTCACCTTAAGCTCCACATTGCCCGGATAGCCTTGATCCATATCCGGGCTGTAAAGTGATAGTGTAACACCACTCTCCTTGATTTCCGCCACATTCCAGATCCTCTGGCTGGTAAAAGGGACACCGCTGTGCAGCGTGTTCCCGTGGTCATTTTTCGCCAGGCAGTATGTTTTACCTCCCAGTTCAAACTGCGCCCCGCCGATGCGGTTTGCCACTCTCCCGATCACACCTCCGAAAAAGCAGGTCCCCGCTTCATAGCCGGACACATCATCATACCCAAGCACGACGTCTTTCTTCCCGCCTTTCCCATCCGGAACTATGATACCGACGATCGTAGCCCCATAATCGGAAACCAGCACTGACATACCGTTCCCGTTTTTCAATTCATACAAATACGCCTCTTCGCCTGCAGATGTCTTTCCAAACAAATTTCTCATATTTAATCCCTCCCATTTTTCTGATCTTAATCAAATACCGGCACGGCAAACTCTGCCGAAACTATGAAAGCCGGAGGTGTAAATGGCCCTCCATTTACCTCTCCGGCTTCTGATACCCATACGGACACCCCTGTAACTGTCTGCCCCTACTCGTCCACGCTATAATTCGGTGCTTCCTTCGTGATATGTATATCATGAGGATGACTCTCCTTCAAAGATGCCGAAGAAATCTTTACAAACTGTCCGTTCTTCTTCAAATCTTCAACGGTAGGAGTACCGCAGTAGCCCATACCGGAACGGAGTCCGCCCATCAACTGGAATACAGTATCCTCCACTGTTCCTTTGTATGCCACGCGCCCCTCTACTCCTTCCGGAACCAGTTTCTTCGCGTCGCTCTGGAAATAACGGTCCTTGCTTCCGTTTTCCATAGCAGCAATAGAACCCATGCCGCGGTATACTTTATATTTCCTCCCCTGATACAATTCAAAAGTACCCGGGCTTTCGTCGCATCCTGCAAAAATACTTCCCATCATGCATACATTGGCTCCTGCTGCAATTGCCTTGGTCATATCGCCGGAATATTTGATCCCGCCGTCCGCAATCACCGGAATCCCATACTTATCCGCCGCCTCATAGCAATCCATAACTGCTGTAATCTGCGGAACGCCGATACCTGCAACCACACGGGTGGTACAGATAGAGCCCGGACCGATGCCCACCTTCACCGCATCCGCACCTGCCTTGATCAAAGCCTCCGCTGCCGCACCTGTTGCCACATTGCCTGCAATCACCTGCAGATCCGGGAACTTGGTTTTTACCATATCTACGGTACGGAGCACATTGGCAGAATGACCATGGGCAGAATCCATGACTACCACATCCACATGAGCATTCACCAGCTCCTGGGCACGTTCCAGACAATTCGCGGTGATGCCGATCGCAGCTCCGCACAGGAGCCTTCCCTGGGAATCCTTTGCCGACAACGGATATTTGATCTGTTTTTCAATATCTTTAATAGTAATCAGACCTTTTAGATTAAAATCCTTATCTACAATCGGAAGCTTTTCCTTCCTTGCTTTTGCAAGAATCTGCTTTGCCTCTTCCAGCGTTGTCCCCTCCAGGGCAGTAATCAGACCTTCAGAAGTCATAGACTCTTTAATTTTCTTCGTGAAATCTTCTTCGAACTTCAGGTCACGGTTGGTAATGATTCCAACCAGTTTTTTCCCTTCTGTGATCGGGACACCGGAGATTCTGAACTTACCCATCAGATTATTTGCATCTGCCAGAGTATGCTCCGGGGAAAGATAGAACGGATCTGTAATAACTCCGTTCTCAGAACGCTTTACTTTATCAACCTCTTCTGCCTGCCTTGCAACTGACATATTTTTGTGGATAATACCGATCCCCCCCTGACGTGCCATAGCTATTGCCATGCGGTGCTCGGTAACAGTATCCATACCTGCACTCATCATCGGTATATTAAGCCTGATCTTTTTTGTAAGATCTGTAGACAGATCCACCTGATTTGGAATCACCTCTGAATATGACGGCACCAACAATACATCATCAAATGTAATTCCTTCCCCAATAATCTTTCCCATGGTAATCTCCTTTCCTTTCTCTCTTTATCCATATGTTACAATCATCCGCCCCTGATGCGGCAGGACGGATGATAAAACAATTTTGTATATTAAATGCTATAATAACCAATTTCACCGCCGGTTGTCAACTGGTTTTTTATTTTTTCCGGACAACTTTTCTCGGAGCCATCATAAAAAATCCTTCCACGATCTGATCATTTGGCTCGAACAAGATCTTTTTCTGTTCACCTTTCCCCACAATGATCAGTGCGTATACATTATCATTTCCTGTGCAGGATGTAAAGTCATACACCTTGGCCCGCTGAAACTGCCGCAGTTCTCCGGCATCTGCCGGCGCCAGAAGCTCCATGTCTGCAATATTCACAGAACATACGCGTTTCCTTTTGGCCTTATGCATAATCTTATCAATATCCAGATCCCCGTTTACATACAGATATTCATACTCTACATCCAGCCTGTTGTTTAAAAATATGGCCAGGACTGCCACTCCGACCGGCAGGATGATCCCCAGCGGAAAGATAAAGATTACCAGACAGGATACAATTACCGCCATCACGAGCAGGATCTGAATCACCAGATCTTTTCCGGTTTTTCTTTTTTTAATCAATTGTTCTGTATAAAAGTCACTCATATCTCTTCCTCCAACTTGTCCTTCATGTATTTATTGTACCATAGTTTACCCCAAAAAGAAAACTCCCTTCATAGGGAGTTTTCAAAAATTTTATATTCACGGATCTTACATCATGCCCATTCCGGCTCCTGCCCCTGCAGGCATTGCCGGTACATCTTCTTTAATATTTGCAACAACAGATTCTGTTGTGAGCAGTGTAGATGCCACGCTCGTTGCATTCTGAAGTGCACTTCTTGTAACCTTTGCAGGATCAAGAATGCCGCACTCTACCATATCTACATAGGACTCTGTCAGCACGTCAAAGCCCATGCCCGGCTTTGTATCTGCTACTTTGCTGATGATGACAGCGCCTTCAAGTCCTGCATTGACTGCGATGCGGAACAGCGGAGACTCCAGCGCCTTCAGTACCACGTTGGCTCCTGTCTTTTCATCTCCGTCCATCTCAGTTACCATTTTGGCTACTTCCTTTGCCGCATGAATATATGCAGAACCGCCGCCTGCGATAATACCTTCTTCCACTGCTGCCCTTGTAGCTGCAAGTGCATCTTCCATACGGAGTTTTGCTTCCTTCATTTCTGTCTCTGTCGCAGCTCCTACACGGATTACTGCCACACCGCCGGCAAGCTTTGCAAGCCTTTCCTGAAGCTTCTCTCTGTCAAAGTCAGATGTTGTCTCCTCAATCTGTGCCTTGATCTGTGCCACACGGTCAGAAATTCCTTTCTTGTCTCCAAGGCCGTCTACGATCACTGTGTTTTCTTTCTGCACCTTTACAGATTTTGCACGGCCGAGCTGATCCAGAGTAGCTTCCTTTAAGTCCATTCCAAGCTCATCGCTGATGACCTGGCCGCCTGTCAGGATTGCAATGTCCTTTAACATCTCTTTCCTTCTGTCACCATATCCCGGCGCCTTAACAGCAACAACATTGAAAGTTCCGCGCAGCTTATTTACAATCAGTGTAGTAAGTGCCTCTCCCTCAATATCCTCCGCAATGATGAGAAGTCTTGAGCCGGACTGCACGATCTGCTCAAGAATCGGCAGAATGTCCTGAATATTCGAGATCTTCTTATCTGTGATCATGATGTAAGGATCATCCAGATTGGCCTCCATCTTATCCATGTCAGTTGCCATATATGCGGAAACATATCCACGGTCAAACTGCATACCTTCTACAAGGTCAAGCTCTGTCTTCATGGTCTTGGACTCTTCGATAGTAATGACACCGTCGTTTGATACCTTTTCCATTGCATCTGCAACCATCTCTCCAACCTCTGCATCCCCTGCGGAGATTGCTGCTACCTTTGCAATCTGATCCTTTCCTGTTACCTTGCTGGACATCAGTGCGATTGCCTCTACTGCCTTATCGGTTGCCTTCTTCATACCTTTTCTGAGGATAATCGGGTTCGCGCCTGCTGCCAGATTCTTCATCCCTTCATGAACCATTGCCTGAGCAAGGACAGTTGCCGTTGTTGTTCCGTCTCCGGCTACATCATTGGTTTTGGATGCCACTTCCTTAATGAGCTGCGCGCCCATATTCTCAAATGCATCCTCAAGCTCGATCTCTTTGGCAATCGTTACACCGTCGTTTGTGATCAGCGGAGCGCCGAAAGATTTGTCAAGGACAACATTGCGTCCCTTAGGTCCAAGTGTTACTCTTACAGTATCAGCCAGCTGGTTTACTCCGGCTTCCAAAGCGGCTCTCGCCTCTGCGCCGTATTTAATCTCTTTTGCCATAGTTTTATGCCTCCTAAAATATATTTATAATCTTAATTACTCAATGACAGCCAGAATGTCATCCTGCTTTACGATGATATATTCCTCATCTTCAATCTCTACCGTTGTTCCGGCATATTTTGAATAGATAACCTGTGCTCCTACAGAAACGTTCATTGTCACTTCTTTTCCGTCCACAGTACCGCCCGGACCTACAGCGACCACTTCTGCCTGCTGCGGTTTTTCCTTGGACTGTCCCGGAATAACGATACCGGACTTCGTAGTCTCTTCCGCTACCATCTGCTTTAACACAACTCTGTCTCCCAATGGTACTAATTTCATATTATATTCCTCCTTGCTGATCTCAATATTAGCGTTGTTAGCACTCATAAAAAGAGAGTGCTAAAAGACTCTAGATATAAAATAGCACTCTCTTCTGGTTTTGTCAACACACTTTATTTTAAGTTTACAGGATTTTTATAAAATCCGTTCTGTATATGAAGTACGATCACTTTTCCAAGTTTGTTCCAGTACCTTTCCCGGAGCATCCCCTCGCACCTGATCTCTTCCTCCGTCTCACTGAAACAGCATTCGTAGACTGCGTCCAGCGAAAATTCTGTCAATTCTGTCTTCCCTGTTAATAAATATATACATTCTTCCTCTTTCTTATACATGATGATCTTACAGGTATATGTCACATCATTGTAATAGCCCCCGTCCAGAATCATCTTTTTCATCGTGAGCTTGACGGTGTTCCCCTGAAACTGGCCCATAATTTCCTCCAAACTGAATTTAAGGGTATCAGTCTCCCGATACCCTTATGTGCATAATATTAACTGTTCCGTTCTGCCTTGATTTTTTCCAGCTCTGTAAAGACATAATCGTTCACGACTTTAATATACGTTCCTTTCATCCCTGACGATCGGGACTCAATCACTCCCGCGCTTTCAAACTTGCGGAGCGCATTCACGATCACGGATCTTGTAATGCCCACCCTGTCTGCAATCTTGCTGGCGACCAGAATCCCTTCTGTGCCGTTGAGCTCCTCAAATATGTGGATGATCGCCTCCAGCTCGGAATAAGAAAGTGTGCTGATGGCTGACTGTACGATATGCTCTTTCCTTGTCTCCTCCGCACTCTCCTCATTGACAGAACGCAACATCTCAAGTCCTACCACGGTAGTGCCGTACTCACTCAAGATAATATCGTCAATCTCGTACATCTCGTCCTGCTTGTAGATAAACAGGGTTCCAAGCCTTTCACCCGCTATATCGATCGGAGTGATAATTGCCTGATACCCTCTGGACGCCTCCCCGGAAAATCCAAGTGTCTGCAGATTCACATTCTCCTTTGTGGACAGGATACTTAAAAGTCTCTCATTGAGCATGTCGTCAATATGCTTCCCGACTTCCTGCTCGATCAACTCTTCTATATATGACACTGCTTCGCACTTACTCCCCCCAAGAACCTTTCCTTTTCTGCTGACTACAAGTACATTAGAATCCAGAATTTCAGTCAGAACTTCACAGATGTCGTTGAATACTACTTTACTTGAGCTATTGTTATGCAGCAATTTGTTGATTTTTCTTGTTTTATCTAATAACTGTACACTCATTCGCGCTCCTCCATCCTATGATGTTATATTATCATACAATTCAGTAACATTCAATGAATTTCCTAATTATTTTTCTGTATTTTTTCTGGCTTCAACAAATCCACATTGTTCATTGCCGCAGCACAGTTTGTCGCCTTTTTCTACCATGTAGCTTCCGCATTTCGGGCACTTTTGTCCGGACGGCTTCTGCCAGGACATAAACTCACATTCCGGATTATCTTCACAGCCATAATATTTCCGTCCCTTCTTCGTCTTGCGGAGCACCACATCCTTGCCGCACACCGGACAGGCTACGCCGATTTTCTCAAGATATGGCTTCGTATTACGGCACTCAGGGAATCCGGGACAGGCCAGGAATCTTCCGTGGGGACCGTACTTTATCACCATATTGCGTCCGCACTGGTCACAGACGACATCCGTCACCTCATCCTCAATCTTCACAGCATCCAGTTCTTTCTGTGCTTTCTCCACTGCATCCTCGATATCCGGGTAGAAATTTTCAATAATCGTTCTCCAGTTTACTTTGCCCTCTGCAACCCCGTCGAGAAGACTTTCCATGTTGGCCGTAAAATTCACATCCACAATACTCGGAAACGATTGCTTCATAATGTGGTCTACAACCTCACCTACTTCTGTAAGATACAGGTTTTTATTTTCCTTTGCCACGTACCGTCTTGCGATAATCGTCGAGATTGTCGGCGCATACGTACTCGGACGCCCGATCCCCAGCTCTTCCAGCGCTTTCACAAGTGCTGCCTCTGTATAGTGAGCCGGCGGCTGTGTAAAATGCTGCTTTGTCTCAAAGCTCTCCTGTGTAAGCTCCGACTCCATACAAATGCCTCTGGCCAGAACACTGTTTTCCTCTTTCGCTTCTCCTGCCTCCGTATAGATCATCCGGAATCCTTCAAAAGCAATCCTGGATGCGGACACTGTAAACAGATACTTCCCTGCCGCAATCTTCACTGAAGTAGTCTCATATCTGGCCGGCTGCATACGGCTCGCAAGAAACCGCTTCCATATCAGCTGATACAGCCGGAACTGGTCTCTGGTCAGTGAATCTTTCATGGCCGCCGGCGTACGGGATACATCGGTAGGCCTGATCGCCTCATGGGCATCCTGAATCGATTTCTTGTCTTTGGAACTCCCCGCATTGCCCTTTGATACATATTGCTCCCCGTACTGTTCCTTAATATAAGTCTTTACATTTGCATCGGCTTCCTCCGAAATTCTGGTAGAATCTGTACGGAGGTATGTGATCAGTCCCGCAGTCCCGTTCCCTTTAATGTCAATTCCTTCATATAACTGCTGCGCAATCCTCATGGTCTTGGCCGTAGCAAAATTAAGAGCTTTTGAAGCCTCCTGCTGCAGTGTACTGGTGGTAAACGGAAGCGGAGCCTTTTTCATCCTCTCACCTTTTTTAATATCTGCCACACGGTAATCTGCCCCTTCGATTTCTTTCAGTATCTGGTCAAGCTCCTCCCTGGAAGAAATCGTCATTTTCTTGCCCTCTGTCCCATAAAATCTGGCCGCCAGGAGTTTCTTCTCCCCTTTCACCTTGAGGTTGGCATCCAGTGTCCAGTATTCCTCCGGAATAAATGCATTGATCTCCTCCTCCCGGTCCGCAATGATGCGGAGCGCCACAGACTGCACACGGCCTGCACTCAGCCCTCTTTTTACCTTTGCCCACAGCAGAGGGCTGATTTTATAGCCCACGACGCGGTCAAGGACACGACGTGCCTGCTGGGCATCCACAAGATCCATATCTATCTCTCTTGCATTTTTAAGAGACGCCTTCACTGCATTTTTCGTAATTTCATTAAAACTGATGCGGTAAGTCTTCTTATCTTCCAGCTTCAGCGCCTTGCAAAGATGCCAGGAAATCGCCTCCCCCTCGCGGTCCGGGTCAGTCGCCAGATATACTTTATCTGCCTTTTTCACTTCTTTACGTAAATTTGCAAGGATCTCTCCCTTTCCTCTGATCGTTATATACTTGGGTTCAAAGTCATTTTCAGGTGAAACACCCAACTGGCTTTTCGGCAAATCACGTACATGCCCGTTGGATGCGGTCACAACATAATTACTCCCCAAAAATTTTTTAATTGTCTTCACCTTGGCAGGTGACTCCACGATTACAAGATAGCGTGCCATAAAACTGCCTCCATAAAAACCGGCTGTTATCGTATCACCGGGTTCTTATATAATAATTCCTGAATACTTCCTGAATCTCCCCCTGAAGTTCCAGAGTAATGAGCTGCTCCATCAGGTCCCTCGGACTTAGCCCCGTCTCCTGAACCAGTTCCTGAAGTCCCTTTGGAAATAAACCGAGACAACTATACACTATATTTTCATCACTTTCAAGTATTTTTTTATTTTTGTCTGAATTTTCTCCGGATTTCTGTATTTGAACACTCAACGACTCCATCAGCTCTTCCGGCGAGATCAGAATACCGGCTCCCTGCGCGATCAGCCGGTGACAGCCTCTGCTGAGCAGGCTTTCTGCCGGGCCCGGCAGCGCATACACATCCTTCCCCTGTTCAAGCGCCATATCTGCCGTAATAAGAGAACCGCTCTTTTCCCTGGCTTCCATGATAAGAACCACATCCGACAGAGCGCTGATGATCCGGTTCCTTGCCGGGAAATGGGCCTGAAGCGGCGGCCGCCCCGGAAGCTGCTCTGAGATCAGGCCCCCCTGCTTCTGGATATCCATATAGAGCCCCAGATGCTCTCTCGGATAGCAGATGTCAACACCGCATCCCAGTATCCCATAGGTAGTTCCCCCTGCATCTAATGCACCCCTCTGGCCTGCTCCGTCAATTCCTCTGGCCATTCCGCTGATAATCTGTACTCCGGCGCCGGCAAGCCTGCCTGCATATTGAAGCGCCATCTGTTCTCCGTAGGCTGTACATTTTCTCGCTCCTACAATGGCAACAGAATGCTTTCTCTCATCCGGAAGGCTGCCCTTCACATAGAGTGCATAAGGCGGAGACTGGATATTCTTTAACCGCTCCGGATAATCTGTCGAAAAGTATGGTATGAATCCGATTCCTGCATCCTCTAATCTTTCATAATTCTCCCGGATCTGACGTTTATCTGCCCGCAGGACTGCCTGTATCTCTTTCTCTTCAAGAAATGACAGCTTCCTGAGCTTTGTCTCTTCTATATAATATACTGCCTCTGCACTCCCCAGATGCTCTCTGAGCATTCTTTTCTTTTTATCTGACAGCGGCCGGACTCCTGCAAGCCAATACTCATAGGTCACAATCTCACCTCCCCCAGTATTTTTTATCAAGTGAGCGATAACCGATGGCCTCCTTAATATGAGAGGTCCTGATCTGGTCCTCGCCGTCCATATCCGCGATGGTTCTCGCCACCCGCAAGATCTTATGGTAAGTCCGGGCCGTAAGTCCCAGAGCCGAAAATGCCCGTTTCATCAGCTGTTCCTCTTCCCGGCCAAGCCTGCAGTAGACTTCAAGTTCTTTCATTCCCAGCCTTGCATTTGTATGGATTTCTGTGCCTTGATAGCGGTTTCTCTGTATCTCTCTTACACTGCACACTCTCTGCCTGATCTGTTCGGAAGTCTCCTGTACTTTCTGGGTGCTGAGAGCCTCATATTCAATCCTCGGAGCCTCCGCACAGATATCCATACGATCTAAGAAAGGCTGGCTGATCTTCCCAAGATATTGCTGGATCTGTTTCTGCGTGCAGGTACACTTCTCTACATTGGGATAATTCCCGCACGGACATGGGTTCATAGCTGCAACCAGCATGAAATCTGCGGGAAACGTATAGTTCCCCTGACTCCTTGCCAGACGGATCCGGTGATCCTCCAGAGGCTCCCGAAGTACCTCCAGAACCGTTCTCTGAAACTCCGCAAGCTCGTCCAGAAACAAGACGCCTCCGTGTGCCAGGCTCACTTCCCCGGGCATGGGAGTCCCCCCTCCCCCCGCAAGAGCAGCTCTGGTTGCCGTATGATGCACGCTCCGGAACGGCCTCCCGGTGATCAGAGGACTTTTTTCGTCCACTTTCCCCATAATGCTGTAAATTTCTGTAATCTCCATGCTCTCCTCCAGTGACGGCGGCGGAAGGATTGTAGGTATCCGTTTGGCCGTCATCGATTTGCCGCTGCCCGGCGGCCCCATGAGCAGCAGGTTATGTCCCCCGGATACCGCGACTTCGCAGGCACGTTTTACCGCATCCTGTCCCTGGATATCACTGTAATCCACCCCTCCGGAGACAGGACGGCCTTTACAGGCTTCTTCCTTTCTTTTCTGATAAGGGCGGATCTGATGGCCTCCCTTCAGATAGGCGATGGCCTCCTCCAGATGACTCGCCCCAAGGATAGTAATTCCTTCCACGAGTCCTCCCTCCGCTTCATTCTGCTTCGGAAGGATACATGCACGGTATCCCTTCTGCCTGGCCTTTCTCACAACCGGCAGAATGCCTGATACCTTCTGGATGCTGCCGTCAAGGCTCAATTCTCCGATTACAAGAGTCCCTCTTAAATTTTCTTCCTGGAAAATCCCCATAGACGCCAGCACAGAAAGTGCGATGGGTAAGTCAAAAGAAGCTCCCCGCTTGCGGATCGTTGCGGGGGCAAGGTTCACAATAATCTTCTTCGGAGGAAGCTGGATACCACAATTACGGATTGCCGTGCGGACCCTCTCCGACGCTTCCTTTACCTCCGAAGACAAATAACCGACCATATGAAATACGGGCAGCCCATTGCTTACGTCCGTCTCCACATGGATCATTTCTGCCTGAATCCCTGAAAGGGCGGCAGATACTACATTACTGAATGCCATACAGCACCTCTTTCCTTTGTATTCTCCGGCGCGCTAAAAATACGCGCGCAGTTTTTCTATTGCACTTTTCTCAATCCTTGATACATAGGAGCGGGATATGCCCAGCCTCCCTGCGATTTCCCGCTGCGTATATTCTTCCTCATTATATAGCCCATACCGCATTTTTAACACTAACCGCTCCCGGGGGGAGAGTTCTGATTCTACCCGCTGATAAAGGATCCGGATATCATCACTCAATTCCACCTTCCTGTGGGCATCGTCTTCCTCCGTCTCAATAATATCAAACAGCTGTATCTCATTGCCCTCCCGGTCAGTTCCGATCGGTTCATACAGGGATATCTCCCTTGAGATTTTCTTTTTTGCCCGCAGATGCATCAGGATCTCATTCTCAATGCACCTGGCCGCATAGGTGCCGAGTCTTACACTTTTATCGGGGTTAAAGGTAACGACTGCTTTAATGAGGCCGATAGTGCCGATGGAGAGCAGATCCTCCGTATCTTCTTCAAATGACTGGTATTTTTTCACGATATGTGCAACGAGGCGCAGATTCCGTTCTATCAGGATATGTTTTGCTTCAAGATCACCCTCTGTATATTTTTGCATGTAATATCTTTCTTCCGAGGCTGTGAGGGGTTGGGGAAATGATTTCAAGAAAAGCACCTCTTAAGATATTTGATTATAGTCTATGTGCCAATCTTAATTTTTGTGCTTTTCCACCAAAAATTGCAAAAAGAAACACAAGCGCAGTTGTCCTTCTACTTCTCTTTTTTGTATTTATGCTGTGGAATCCTGTTATGGCGAACGCCATATGATAGGAAATGATAGGAACGAAACATATATGCCTGAACAAAACCGCGGCAATCTGCTGACTGCAGCCTGAAGCCGCACGGTAAGTACCGGATAGATTGTATGGATAAGTATAGCGGATAACGCGGCAGATTACAACTCTTTTTCTTAATATCACCGGAAAAATAGTATCAGTTCAACCTACGCCTTACGCAAAATATCCTCAGAGACAATACCACTGCGGTAATGCCTCTGAGGAATATTATACATCAAAAAGGCTGTCGGGCCTCTACTCTGCCCGCCTCAGTATATCATACTGCTCTGCCTCACATCCCAGATCCACATACAGCACTTGTTTGGGATGCGGCGCGCTCTCCTGCTCAACCCCGTCCTCATCCACGATCCTGCGCACTACTGCCTCCACATTGCGCCCGTCCGGCTTCATGATCTCCACAGTCTCTCCCACCGAGAACTTGTTCCGCTGCTCGATCCGGTACATGCCGTCCCGCTCCCGCTCCCGGCCCACGATCCCAAGATACGTGTATTCTTTCACATAAGTATTGTTGTCATAGATCTGGGTCTCTTCACTGGGCTTCCCGAAATAAAACCCGGTGGTAAACTGCCGGTATGTGCAGTTGGAGATCTGATCCAGGTACCACGGCATATGCTCCTCATAGAGTTTCGGATCCTTCAGACAGTCATCGATAGCCAGACGGTACGTCCTCGCAACGGTAGCCACATAGAGCGCCGTCTTCATCCGCCCCTCAATCTTAAAGCTGTCGATCCCGGCCTCCAGCATCTCCGGAATATGCCCGATCATACACAGATCCTTGGAATTAAAAATATAAGTGCCCCGTTCATTTTCATAGACCGGCATATACTCTCCCGGCCTTGTCTCCTCCACCACAGAATATTTCCAGCGGCACGGATGCGTGCAGGCTCCCTGATTGGCATCCCTGCCGGTAAAAAAATTACTCAGCAGACATCTTCCTGAATAGGAAATGCACATAGCGCCGTGGATAAAGCTTTCGATTTCCATCTCCTCCGGAATACGTTCCCTGATTTCCTTAATCTCTTTTAAAGACAGCTCCCTGGCAGATACCACCCGTTTTGCCCCCTGGCTCCACCAGAAATTATAGGTGCCGTAATTCGTATTATTGGCCTGGGTGCTGATGTGCCGCTCAATCTGCGGACAGATGTCCTTTGCCATCTGGAAAACAGCAGGATCGGCAATGATCAGGCCGTCCGGCCCAAGCTCCTTAAGCTCCTTTAAATATTCCTCCACCCCCGGAAGGTCCTCATTGTGTGCAAGAATATTCACCGTCACATATACCTTCACACCATGGTCATGGGCAAATGCAATGCCCTTCTTCATATCCTCCATGGAAAAATTTTTCGCCTTTGCACGGAGCCCATAGGCCTCTCCTCCGATATATACTGCATCGGCTCCGAAAATAACCGCTGTTTTCAGTACTTCCAGGCTGCTGGCTGGAATCAATAATTCCGGACGTTTGTTCCTCATACTTTTTAATCTCCTTGTCTTTCAACATCTTTTTTCACACTGACCGCAATCCCGTCTCCCAGCGGGAGAAGAGACGTCTGAAGCATTTCATGGTGCTTCAGTTCATAAAGGTACTCCCTCATCCGGCTGTGTATGGTACGGTTTCTCCGCTCCACGGCAAATCTGGACTGAATCACATCCCCGTCCTGAAGCACATTGTCCGATACCAGCACGCCCCCCGGCGCAAGAAGCCTTACCGCCTCAGGCAGGTAGTAGATATACTGCCCCTTCGCCGCATCCATAAATATAAAATCGTAACAGCCCTCCAGGGATTTCAGGATCTCCAGCGCATCCCCCTCCAGCAGCGAGATCTGTTCTTCCTTTCCGGCACGCTTAAAATTATCTCTGGCAACCGGGATCCGTTTTTCATATTTCTCAATGGTAGTGATCCGGCTGTTCTCGGGCAGATACTCACTCATCAGGATAGCCGAAAAACCGACTGCTGTTCCTACCTCCAGCACTTGCATCGGCTTTTTCATCATCAGCAATACCTTCAGAAAACTCTGCGTCTCCTTGCGGATAATGGGAACCCCGGCGTCCAGCGCCTCCTGTTCCACAGCCTCGATCAACGGGCTTTCCGGCCGTTCCAGCGAATGGATATAGGCAGTCATCCTCTCATCAACGATCATGATTCCATTTCCTCTCTTTATTCCGTCAAAATATTCCGTCAAAACTGCAATCAGGACGTAGCAAAAACTGATTTACTACGTCCCTTTCCCAACATTCTTATACATCCATAATAATCGGCAGTATCATCGGCCTGCGTTTCGTTCTCTTCCAGATAAATTCATTCATGGTGTCACGGATCACAAGCTTGATCTTACTCCAGTCCGCATTGCGCTGATGCATCAGGCAGTCTTCCACCGCTCCTTCCAGTATATGCCTTGCCTCTTCCATCAGGCCCTCAGACTCCCTGACATAGACAAATCCGCGGGATACGATATCCGGCCCGGCAAGCAGTTGGTTGGTGCCCCTCTCCAGAGTCAGCACTACGATCAGGATGCCGTCCTCCGCCAGATGCTGGCGGTCGCGAAGCACAATATTTCCCACATCTCCGACACCAAGCCCGTCCACAAGGATCTCTCCGGTGTGGATCTTATCCACGACCTTCGCTTCTTCGCTGCTGACTTCCAGAACATCCCCGGATTGAAGGATAAAGATATTGTCCTTCGGAATCCCCAGGTTCTTTGCAATGACCGCATTGGCTTTCAGGTGACGATACTCCCCGTGTACCGGGATGGCATATTTCGGCTTTACCAGTGAATAGATCAGTTTTAATTCTTCCTGGCATGCATGTCCGGACACATGGGCATCGGAAAAGATGACATGCGCTCCCTTTGCAGACAGTTCATTGATCACTTTGGATACAGATTTTTCATTGCCCGGAATCGGATTGGAACTGAAAATAACCGTATCCCCCGGCATGATCGTTACCTTCTTATGCACATCCGCCGCCATACGCGAAAGAGCCGCCATAGACTCGCCCTGGCTTCCGGTTGTGATCAGCACCGTCTTCTCAGGCGGATAGTTCTTCATCTGATCGATCTCAATCAGCGTCTTGTCAGGTACATTCAGATACCCCAGTTCCTGGGCAACAGAAATAATGTTGACCATGCTGCGGCCTTCCACAACTACCTTGCGCCCGTATTTGCAGGCCGAGTTAATGATCTGCTGTACACGGTCTACATTAGATGCGAAAGTTGCAATTATAATCCTTGTATTCTGATGCTCCGCAAATATATGGTCAAATGTAATTCCCACTGTACGCTCAGACTGAGTAAAGCCAGCGCGCTCCGCATTGGTACTGTCGGACATCAGTGCAAGCACACCCTTTTTCCCGATCTCTGCAAATCTCTGCAGATCAATGGCATCTCCGAAGACCGGTGTATAATCTACCTTAAAGTCACCCGTATGGACGACGATCCCTGCCGGTGAATAGATGGCAAGCGCCGCCGCATCCTGGATACTGTGGTTTGTCTTAATAAATTCAATACGAAACTGTCCAAGATTGATGGACTGCCCATGCTTTACTACTTTCCTCCTTGTGCTCCGCAGCAGATTGTGCTCCGTCAGCTTGCGCTCGATAATTCCCATCGTAAGCTTTGTGGCATAGATAGGCAGGTTCATCTCCCGCAATACATAGGACAGCGCCCCGATATGATCCTCATGCCCATGAGTAATGACAAATCCTTTTACTTTCTGGATATTTTCCTTCAGATAGGACACGTCCGGAATGACAAGGTCTATCCCAAGCATGTCGTCCTCCGGAAATGCAAGACCGCAGTCCACAACAATAATACTGTCTTCATATTCAAAGGCAGTAATGTTCATTCCGATCTTCTCCAGTCCTCCGAGCGGAATGATACGCAGTTTTCCATTGTTTTCTTTTTTCAAATTTACACCTCCATGTGTTTCCGTACTATATTTCTTTCTTTTTGCATTCCATACACTGTCCATAGAACTTTAGCTCATGATCTAACACATGGAATCCCGTAGCTTCCTCAATATGATGCTCCAGCTCCTCCAGCAGGTCATCCTTAAATGGGAATACTTTTCCACACGTTCTGCAAATCAAATGATGATGATGGTGCTTTCCCTCTCCGTCATAGAACTCTCCGATCTCATAACGGACACATCCGTCATCCAGATTGATCCGATCCACCAACTGCATTTCTAATAACAACTGCACGGTCCGGTAGATAGTTGCAAGTCCTATCTCCGGATGATCTTCCTTTACCAGCTCATAAATATCTTCCGCAGCCATATGTGCGTCACGGTTGGCTGCAAGCGCTTCCAGTACAAGCAACCGCTGGTTAGTTACCTTCAGGCCTTTCTCTTTCAGCATCTCTTTAAATTTTTCCTGACTGATAGACATAAGCATTTACCTTTCAATCGCAATATCTTCCAGTAGTTCCTCAAAGATCCCTGAGACTGCAGAAAGCTCACTGTCATCCTCCACAATCTCATAGACACTTTCTGTCTCCTCTTCTGCTGATGTATCTTTTAAAATTAAACACTCTGCATCGTCTTCCTCTGAATCCGTTACCAGAATGTAAGACACTCCATTTACCTTTGTCTGCTCCAGCACAAAAAAATCTGTTTCCTGAAGATCTTCAGACACAAACCTGATCTTTTCCATACAAAAGACACCTCACGAATTTCTCAAAACCCGGGAATCCAAATATCCCTGCAATATAAAAACTGCCGCAATCTTATCGATATATTTCTTGCGGTCTTCTCTTCTCACCTTATTCTCGATTAACGTCCGATTTGCTTCCACCGTAGTCAGACGCTCGTCCCACATTATAACCTCAAGTCCGGTTCTCCTTTTCAACATCTCGCCGAATGCGATGGAGGCCTCCGCCCTTGTCCCGATATCATAATTCATATGCCTTGGCAGTCCAAGTACGATCCGATCTACCTCATATTCCTGAATCAGAGCCTCGATTCTGGCACAGGTCTTACGAAGCTTATTTTCCTCTTTCCTGGTAATAGTCTCAATCCCCTGGGCCGTGATCCCAAGTGCATCGCTGATCGCCACGCCCACCGTCTTAGAGCCATAGTCCAATCCCATAATCCTCATAGATTATACCCATCTGTTATGCTCGATATACGTTTTGAGCATTGCTTCTACCAACTCGTCCCGCTCCATCTTCATGATCAGGCTCCTTGCCCCGCTGTAACTTGTTATATAAGTCGGGTCGCCTGACATAATGTATCCTACGATCTGATTCACGGGATTATATCCCTTTTCTCTCAGAGCTTTGTACACAATCTCAAGAATGTCTTTTGCTTGAATTTGTGGACCGCTTTCTACCTGAAAAAACTGTGTGCTGCTTAAATCCTTCATATACTCACGTCCTCCAAAAATACTTCACAATTTATTGTAACTTAATCCCGGCGAAAATTCAATGTATTATTTGCAAATGGCTCTCAATTTCTACATCTATGATCTGATTCGCCAGATTTTCCGACGTTTTATATCCAACTTTGACATACTCCTTGGTATGCCCTACCTGATAGGTCTCCCCGTTATGCACAGCCTCCTCCTCGATCAATACCTCCTGTACTGTACCGGCCAGGCGGTCCTCATAAGCTCTCTGCTTCCTCTCACTCATATCCAGGAGCACCTTGCTCCGTTCTGCCTTCACCGGTTCCGGAACCTGCCCCTCCATAGCCGCCGCTTTTGTGCCTTCCCTCCTAGAGTAGCGAAATACATGGGTCTCATAAAAATCTACGCTGTCCACAAAGGCTCTGGAGCATTCAAACTCTTCGTCTGTCTCCCCCGGGAAGCCTACGATAATATCTGTAGTAAGCGCCGGATTGCAGAAATATTTCCTCAAAAGTCCACATTTTTCATAGTATTCCTGCGAGGTATACCTGCGGTTCATACGCTTTAAAGTTTCGTCGCAGCCACTCTGCAGAGACAGATGAAAATGAGGGCACACCTTCTCAAGGCCTGCGATTCCCTGTACAAATTCCCCGGTTATGATTCCCGGCTCCAGAGAGCCGAGCCGGATCCGGCGGATCCCTTCCACCTCATGGACTCCCCGAATCAAAGACAACAGATCATCCCCCGTATCAATACCATAAGAACTCAAATGAATCCCGGTCAGCACCACCTCTTTATAGCCATTTGCCGCAAGGGTGCTTACTTCTTCAAGGACGTCTGCCCTGCCGCGGCTTCTCACCCGTCCTCTGGCAAAGGGGATAATACAGTAGGAACAGAACTGGTTACACCCGTCCTGTACTTTGATGTAGGCCCTTGTATGCTCCCCGGTACGGCTGAGAGCAAGGCATTCATACTCCTTCACACGCCCGATGTCGTCTACTTCCTTTATTCCATTGCTTTTTTCCTGAAAATACCGCTCCAGTATCTGCACAATATCTTTTTTCCTGTTATTTCCCACCACAATATCAATTCCGCCGTCAAGCGGCTTCTTTTCCGTCTGCACATAGCAGCCTGCCGCCACCACTACAGCATCCGGATTCATCTTCCTGGCCCGGTGGAGCATCTGCCTGGACTTCCGGTCCGCAATATTGGTCACTGTACAGGTATTGATAATATAAATATCTGCACCTTTCCCGAAAGGAACAATCTCATATCCGTTTTTTTCCAGAAGTTCCTGCATAGCCTCCGTCTCATATGCATTTACCTTGCACCCAAGATTATGCAGCGCTGCTTTTCTCATAAATCCTTCTTTTCCTTTCCGTTTTTTACCTGTACAAATTGCTGTAACATTTCTGCCATTTTATGAAATCTTTAACAATTTATTTCTTGACTTTTACATCCCATATCTCTAAGATAGGAATAGATAAAACAAAATCAGGGAGGTATAGTACATGAAAACAGTTATGATTTCTTTAAATTCTATTGACAAAGTAAAATCATTTGTAAATGAAATCACAAAATATGATTTTGATTTTGATTTAGTTTCCGGCAGATATGTGATAGACGCAAAATCCATTATGGGAATTTTCAGCCTTGATCTGTCAAAGGATATTGACCTCAACATCCACGCTGACGGCGAGGAGGTTGACGCAATCCTTGAGAGCCTGAAACCATATCTTGTATAAATCTTATATCAGCATTGTTTCAAAGAATGTGCCTGCGGCACATTCTTTTTATTTTTACGGAAGGACCTCAATGACCTCCGCCGTATTGACCGCCGTCTCCACCATCTCGTCAATCTTCTCACAGAGCCGTTCCTCCGACCTCCGGATGACTTCTACATTTGGCTTAGTCACCGGATGCTTGGCCACAAAAATAGTACAGCAGTCCTCAAAAGGCTGTATGGACGTCTCAAATGTATCGATCCTCTCTGCGATCTCAACGATCTCCCGCTTATCAAATCCGATCAGTGGACGATAGACCGGAAGGGTACATACGTCATTGGTAGCCATCAGGCTCTGCATAGTCTGGCTCGCCACCTGCCCGACGCTCTCTCCCGTGATCAGGCCGAGACAGCCGTCCTTCTCTGCAAAACGCTCCGCAATCCGCATCATATAGCGGCGCATGATAATCGTCAGTTCGTCGTGGGGGCACTGGTCATAGATATAAAGCTGAATATCCGTGAAATTCACCACATGAAGCCGGATCGGGCCACAGTAGCGTGATACAGCCTTCGCCAGATCCACAACCTTCTGTTTCGCCCGTTCACTGGTATACGGCGGAGCATGAAAATACACCGCCTCAATCCCTACTCCACGCTTGGAGATCATATAACCTGCCACCGGACTGTCGATCCCTCCGGACAACAGCAGCATCGCCTTCCCGTTGGTTCCAACCGGCATCCCTCCTGCGCCCGGTATGATCTTAGAATATACATAAATCTCATTGCGGATCTCCACATGGAGCATTACATCCGGTTTATGCACATCCACCCGGATCTGGGGAAATGCCTCAAGAACGGCCTCCCCCAGGTCACAGTTAATCTCCATGGAAGACTTCGGATAAGTTTTTCTTGCACGTCTGGCTTCTACCTTAAATGTGATATCCTTATCCGGATACATCTCATCCATATATGCCACAACATCCTTCTTAAGCTGCTCAAACCCGGTATCCTCCATGCGGACCACCGGGCAGATCCCCACAAGGCCGAACACCCTTTTCAGGTGCTCTACCGTATCTTCATAATCATATTCGCCTTCACAGTCCACATAAATACGTGCCTGGGATTTGTATACCTGGAAACTGCCGTCCACATCCTTAAGCGCAAAGCGGATCTGCCTCACAAGGGCATCCTCAAACAGATAGCGGTTCTTTCCTTTAATTCCGATCTCTCCGTATTTTAACAAAAATGTATGGAATTTCATATTTCGTTTTCTCCTCTTAAACTCAGTTAACGTCTGGTATATTTCCGAAGCACCGGTACTATATTATATAGGGTATCCAGTGTATAGTCAATCTCTTCTAGGGTCGTAAATTCCGACAGGCTGAAGCGCAAAGTGGCATCCAGAAATTCCTGTCCGGCTCCGATTCCCTTCAGCACACCGCTGACCTGCGGGTGATTGGAAGCACATGCAGAGCCGGAAGATACATAGATTCCCTTCTCCTCAAGGGCATGTAACAGCACTTCACTGCGGATCCCTGCGAATCCCACACTGATAATGTGGGGCGCAGACGTGGCATCATACAGGCCGTGGATCGTTGTATTCTCTATCCTGGTTACCCCCTCGATAAAATGCTCCTTCAGGCACCGCATCCGTTCTACCTTTTCATCCAGGTTCTCATAAACCAGCCTTGCGGCCAGGCCGATCCCTGCAATCCCCGGCACATTTTCCGTACCCGAACGGACATTTTTCTGCTGCTCTCCGCCAAATACAATCGGCCTGATCTTTACATTGCTGTCAATGTAAAGAACACCGATTCCTTTGGGCCCATGGATCTTGTGCCCGCTGACAGACACCATATCTACCTTCAGCTTTTTCGGGTAGATCCGGTATTTGCCAAATCCCTGGACGGCATCCACATGAAACAGTATATTTCTATTGTAAGCCTTTACAATGCCTGCCGCCTCTGCAACCGGCTGTACAGACCCCACCTCATTATTTACGTACATGACGGATACCAGGATGGTTTCCTCACACAGAGCCTCCTTCAGTGCCGACAGCTGGATCCTTCCGTAGCGGTCTACCGGCAGGAAGGTAACACGGAACCCTTCCTCCTCCAGATAACGCATCGTATTGATGATGGCCGGGTGCTCGATCCCGGAGGTGATCAGATGGTTTCCTGCACGACGGTTGGCTCTCGCCGCACCGATCAGCGCCAGATTATCACTTTCAGTGCCTCCGGAGGTAAAAAAGATCTCTTTCTCCTGAACCTTCAAAAGTCTTGCAAAGGTCTCTTTTGCTTCTTTTATATACTTTTCTGCCGCAACACCTTTCGCATGCATAGAGGACGGATTTCCGTAATCTTCACACATCACCTTCGACACAAGTCTTCCTACACTCTCATATGCACAGGTCGTGGCAGAATTATCCAGATATATTTCTCTCATATCATTCACTTCCTGATTTTCTATCTCATTACCAGAATATGTTGCTTCTCTCATAAATGCAACCAGAAACATTACTGCTCCAGGTGAAACATTAAAACAGCCAGCGCGGCAAGCCCCGCCGTTTCCGTCCTCAGGATCCGCCTCCCCAGAGTAATGGCCTTTGCGCCCTTTTGGAGCGCCTCCTCCACCTCTTCCTTCTCAAAGCCGCCTTCCGGCCCGATAAAGACACCCACGGACTGCCCCTGCCTTATGGCTTTCAGAACGCTTCTTGCCTCATCCATGCCTTCCGCCAGCTCATAAGGGATCAGCACCACGTCCAGTCCTTCAGAACACCTCAGGGCTTCCTTCCAGGACATCACTTCTTCTACTCCCGGAATATATGCCCTCCCTGCCTGCTTTGCCGCACTCTTTGCAATCTCCTGCCAGCGCTCCCTTTTTCGGATTGCTTTTTTTTCGTCCAGCTTCACTACAGACCGTCTGGTCTCCACCGGAATGATCTGGAAGGCTCCAAGTTCCACCGCCTTCTGCACGATCAGTTCCATTTTATCCTGCTTCGGCAGCCCCTGAAACAAGTAGATTCTGGAAGCCAGCTCCGTATCCGCCTCCCGCATCTCTTTGATATTTAAAATTGCCTTTCCCTCTCCATAGCCTTCCACTTCACACAGGTATTTCAGATTATTGCCGTCACTGACCATAACCTGCTCCCGGATTTTCATACGGAGGACATTTTTCATATGGTTGACATCGGAACCCTCTATGATAATCCTGCCGTCCCGCACCTGTGACGGCTCCACAAAAAAATGCTGCATATTTCGCTCCTGTTCCAGTGCGCTGAGACACTACCGTTTTTTTCTGGCTGATACAGACACCCATTCGCCCTGGCGGGTAACCTCAAGTACCTCAAGCCCGGCCGCCTTTACAGCCTCCACAACCACAGATTCCTTCTCGTCAATGATCCCGCTCGTAATATACACGGCGCCCGGTTTCATCTGATCTACTACCACCGGCGTCAGAGCAAGCAGCACATCTGCCAGGATATTAGCCACCACAATATCATAGCATTCAAATCCCGCCTTTTTTTGGATGTCAGGATCATCAATCAGATTGCCGATCATAACCTCATACCGGTCTCTGCCGATTCCGTTGGCTTCCATATTCTCATGGGTGGCATCAATGGCGCACGGATCCAAATCCGTACCTACGGAATACAACGCCCCGAATTTCAGCGCCAGCATTCCCAGGATCCCGCTGCCGCATCCCACATCCAGAATCCTTGTATCCTCATTCACATACTTTCTAAGCGCCCGGATACACAGCTGGGTCGTCTCATGCATGCCGGTCCCGAACGCAGTGCCCGGATCGATATGAATGATCATCTTGTCACTGTCCTCTTCTTCCACCTTTTCCCAGGATGGGATCACCAGGATATCATCAATACAGAACTGATGGAAATACTGCTTCCAGTTATTGATCCAGTCCACATCCTCTGTCTGTGATTCCTCAATGGTACAAGCCCCCACATCCACATAAGAGCGCATCTGCTCAAGTTCCTCTTTTACCTGGCCGAGGATCTCCCCGGGATCCTCCTGCGGATCCAGATAGAAGATCAGATAAGCAGTCCCGTCATCCTCCGGGATATCCGGCAGGATATCTACAAACATCTGCTCCTTCTCCCACGCGGTAAGGGGAATCTTATCCTCAATCTGAACCCCTTCGATCCCCAGGTCTGACAGCATGCTGCTCACAATATCCTCCGCCTCTGTCGTTGTTTTTAAACGGAACTGGTTCCATTTCATCGTCTTTATCTCCTTTCAAACCACACGTTGATATCCACATTGCCCTCGATACCCGGCACAGTCCCGCTCTCCGTATACTGCCATATAGAGAATTCATAAGGGCACTGAGGTACGGCCTCATAGTCTGCGTACCATTTTTCATATTCTGTAAGCCGGGCAAGATCCAGGGTAAATGCCATCCATTTCATATTGGCATAGATCATAGTGTTATACCCCGCCGCTTCCACTGCATCACAGAACGTAATACAATTCTCTGTAAACTGCTCCCCGGACAGCCCGTCGGTTCTCGCCTCAGCATTCTTAATCTCCTCTGTATCGAACACCACCGGGCCTGTAATCCGGCCCTCTCCAAGCCTCTCAAGGACAAACTGCGCTTCTTCAAATGCTTCTGCGTTGTTTACCGCCTGGGAGAAAAAATACACACCTACCTCAAGACCTGCATCAAGCGCGCCCTCCACATGGGAACGAAACCTTTCGTCCTCCTTAAGCTTACCTTCTGCCCCATAGCCGCGGAAACCCAATCTCACGATCACAAAATCTATCCCTGAGGCCTTCACTGCCGGCCAGTCTATCTCCGTCTGATATTTCGAGACATCAATCCCTACCCTTGACTGGATCCGGCCATCCTCTCCCATATAGTATTTGTATCCGTTCTTCTCAGTCAGTCTGGAATAATCATATCTGCACAGGGGAACCCCCTCCAGAATCTGTGCCTCATACCAGTTGCCCAGTACATCCACAAATTGATACGTCTCCTGCTGCCTGATCACATCCTCTGCTTTCATTTCTCTGAAAACCGGACTCTTGTCTCCGGAAGCAATCAGACACAAAAGCGCAAGCCCCGCCGTCACAACCGCACATTGTACGACTCTTATTGTTTGATTCATTCTGGTTTCTCCATCTCACATTCTTCTTTCAACGCTGTATTCCGCTCTCTGTCTCGGCCATCTGTTTCAGGACCTGCTCCTCCTGCCCGTCCATATACTGCCAGACACTACCAGTATCCCCGGAACATATTGAAGTACATGTGCAGATTCGTGACAATACATCTCGCAATATTCCGGCATACGCCCTCCTGGGAGCCCGACTTGCACATCACATAGTCCAGACCAAATTTTCTTGCATAATGGTTCGCTTTCCTCAGATGCCAGCTGCTGGTCACGACTACACAGTTCTGAAATCCGCACATTTTCATCACATTTTTGGAATACATCATATTATGATAGGTACTTACCGACTGCTTTTCCGTAATCAGATATTCCCGGGGCACCCCCAGGCTGCCGGCATAAGCTTTCATCACCTCTGACTCCGGGAATTCATTACGTACCGCTCCCCCGGATAAAATAATGTAATTTACCTTCTTTTTCTTCCACAGCTCTGCCGCCTTCCTGACTCTTTCCTTCATCGTTTCAGAAGGCTCCCCCGCATCATCCGCAGGATAACCGCACACAATGGCACAGTCATACCGGTCCCTGTCCCAGCGTCTTCTCGGACGTGGAAAGACAATCTCAAAGATTGCCGTATGGATCCCGAAAAAAATTGCAATTATCTTCTTCACATTCAGCCTCCGCAGGCAATATAAAGACTCCGGCCGCTCTTATCCCGAAGAAACAGCCGGAGCTTCTCGCCACGTTTCCTTAATCCAGATCAATAAAGTCTACCTGAAATGTATCATCTGCTTCCGCATGTCCCCGCTTCTTACCGGACGTATTTCCCATAAGGTCATCCAGGTCATCAATCGTCAGTTCCCCTCTCTGTCCAAACCCGGAGAAGACATCGTCATCCAGATCTCCGATAGATCCTGTCTCAAACTCCGAACCGGAAAACTTCACCGTATCGTATTTCGCTTCGGCATCGTTTTCCTCGTAATCATCGTCATCATCATATTCATCAAAATCATCATCATACGCTTCAAAATCATCATCTGCTTTTTCACGCCTGCCAAACACTCCCTGCTTCTTCGGCTTGTCCTTTATCTTCACAGGCGCTGGTTCTTCATCGTCATCCTCGTCAATCCCGTACTCGTCATACAGCTCATCCAGCTCTGCATTACGGTTGTGGAGCTTTACGCCAAGGACAATCAGCAAGATCAGCAGCAGAAGCCCGCCAAGCCCGCCGACTAACACGATCATTGAAAGATGTTTCTCAAGAGACTTCTGAAATTTTCCCAGCAGGGACTTTGAATCTTTTCCCTCTTTTCCATCTTGATCCGCAGATATATCTACTCTCTGATATGTATTTTCTGCAGTATCATATTGATAATACCCGGTCTCACCGTTATTGTTCATGGCATAGAGTACATAATAGCCTTCCTTTGTGCTGTCCTGCCATACCGGAAAGTCCTTCTCATTCAAAGTCAGCTTTGCCTCCTGATAAGTATCCGGAAGCTTCACCTTTGAAGTATCACTCAGCACAATGATTGACGCCGTATCCGAGATTGCTATCTCCTCATAAGGTACAAACGTGGCATCTTCTCCATTGTACAGGAAAAAGTCACCTGTACCCTCTGCATTTTTCAGATAACCTAAAGTAATGCTGCCGGCTTCATTCCCTACCATTTGACGCTCCTGGCCGTCCAGGGATATGGTCGTTCTGGAATATCCAACCGGAATATCCCCATCGGCAAATCCGTCGGTCAGAGTATAAGCTACTCCGTTTACCTCTACCTGTATATCATTGGCGCCGGAAGTTTCCGGAGTCTCAGGAGCCTCCGTGATCTTGGAAGGATCCCCTTCTGCAATCTTCACGGTGGAATTGCCGTGTTCAAGGTTCATAGTGCCTCCGCTGCCGGATGACACTGTGGCGTTTTCCACACTAATCTTAGTCTCGCCTTCTTTTAACGCCTGAAATTCCACTGTAAAGGAAAGCTCTGTGGAACTGCCGGTTCCTGTATAAGTAATGGTTCCGTCTGCCTCCTGCACATTCGCGCCGGACTGGAACCTCAGATATTCACTGTCATACCGCAGCTGTACTTCAACATCCCCGATATTCCCCTTTTTAGAACGAAGTGCACATTTTATTTCCACCATATCCCCGACTGCCGTCTCGGGGTCAGTGAAGGATATCCTGCCATCTGCCGCATGGACAACCAGTGAAAAGCAAGGCACACACAGACAGATGCTCAACAAAACAGCGCTGATTTTCTTTATTATCTTCATGTTTTTCCCTCTTTCTCCTATGCTCTTATTAATAGAACATTATACTATACTCCATATAATTTTATCAACAAAATCTATGGTGTTTCCCCAAAATCTATCATATCTTCCTCTGCTCCGCCCTCCTGCTCAGAACTTTCTTCTGAGGAGTCCTCTGTCTCTCCATAATTTGCAGGCCTGACTACTCCTGTAAGATATGTAATATTATCTGAAATGCTTTGAACAACCTCCGACACTTCTTTGGGAGCCTCCTCCGGATATAAAAATGCATGCAGCTGTTCTACATTTTCCCTCAGGCCTAACGGTACTATTACAAGCCCGGCGTTCTTATATCTGAGTCCGTCTGTTTTGTCAAACGGGAAACCTGAGCTTTCACCTAACTGATACTCTGTAAGTCCCGACGCAAGTCCGATGGTCTCCTTTAAGCTAAAACTGGTGGAAACCTGCTCAAACACAGTATCAATAATATCATTCACGGTTCCGATATCCGTTTCTATCACCTTTTCAAAGATTTTCTCTATGACCAGACGCTGCCGCTCTGTTCTCTTATAATCCCCTCCGGCAGTAGACCGGATACGGGCATAGGTCACTGCCTGTGCCCCGTCCAGATGCTGCTCCCCAGACTTTTCAATAAAATGCGCTTTTGTCCCTGCCACATCTGCCGTCTCCTGCAGGAACTCATTCATATACTGCACTTCTTCTTTCTCTATATTGATATCTATCCCCCCAAGCAGATCAATCGTATCCACCAGGGCTTTAAAATCAACCGTCACATAGTCTTCTATATCAAGATCCAAGTTTCTGTTCAGCATTCTGAGAGCTTCTTCCGGCCCTCCGCGGAAATAGGCTGAATTAGCTTTATTATAATCTCTGTTCTTTTGTTCAAGCAGAGTGTCACGATAGATTGAGACCATGCGGATTTCCTTAGATGTATTATCTATAGATACAACAATAATTGTATCTGCGTGAGTGCCTGCGCCCAGCTCCCCTTCTCTTGAATCTCCCCCGAAAAGAGCTACCGTCGTATAGCCTTCTTTTATAGCTCCTTCGTTAATATCTACTTCATCTTTATCAATATTGACCTTCTGTATCTTATCATATTTTTTCATTACATAGGCTGTTCCCAGCAGAAGCACCAGTATGATCATTTCTATACTAAGTACCAGTACCCGCCTCCGGCGTCTGCTCCTCCGCTTTTTCCTGGCTTTTGCAGCCTGAACCGCTTTCAACTGCCTGTCTTTCTTTGCCATAACAAGCCTCGCTTTTCTGTCTTTTGTTAAATATCTATCTTATACTACTATATTCTTGTTATAATTGCAACCGGACAGTTCTGCTTCTGCACCGACCAACGCCTCCGCCACCACCTGATACATATCATAGTATTGATATTTCCCCAGCCTGCCGCCGAAAACTACTTTACTCTCTTTTGCGGCCTCCTGTGCATATCTGGCATACAGCAGATTATTCTTCTTATCATTTACCGAATAATAGGGTTCATCTCCCCGTTTCCATGACACAGGATATTCCTTAGAAATCACTGTTCTTTTTTGTGTTCCAAATTCAAAATGCTTGTGCTCGATGATCCGTGTATATGGAACCCCATACTCTGTATAGTTCACGACTGCATTGCCCTGGTAATTGGATTCCTCCAAAACCTCTGTCTCAAAAGAAAGGCTTCGATATTCTAATTCTCCAAACCGGTAATTATAAAACGCATCTATCGAACCTGTGTAGATTATTTTGCAGGCCAGTTTATCCAGATCTTCCCTTTGCCTCAAATAATCTGTATGAAGTCTCACATCTGCTTTTTTAACATTTTTTTGATGATCTCTGTATAACCGACGACCGGAATTCCCTGATAACTATCATCGAAATAATTATTGTCATACACATACCATACCGGAATCCGCCTGATAATCTCTGGGGGCAGCTCTGTTTGCCCGACGTCCCCATTGTTTTTCTGTATAGCCCTTGATCGGCTTTTCATAAATATCCTTATCTACCAGATTAAGCGCCTGCTCCTCCAGATTACGGGGGTGCTCTGTCTGATATTGACAGAGCCAAAAAGTCCGGCGCCTACAATCAAATAATCGTACATTTCTTTTCCCACACTCATAATACCTATATTTTTATTCCACCGTCACTGATTTTGCAAGGTTTCTCGGCTTATCTACATCACAGCCCCTCCCGACGGCAATATAATATCCAAATAACTGAAGCGGAATAATTGCCAGTGAATTCGTAAAGTACTTATTCGTTTCCGGAATATACACTACATAATCCGCCGCCTTTTCCACCTCGGTATTATCTTCATTAGTAACCGCAAGGACAAAGGCCCCCCTGGTACTGACTTCCACCATATTGCTGATCATCTTCTTATACAGCTCTTTCTGTGTCAATACCGATGCAACCAGCGTCCCGTCTTCAATCAAGGATATGGTTCCATGCTTGAGTTCCCCTGCTGCATAAGCCTCCGAATGGATATAAGAAATCTCCTTTAATTTCAGGGATCCCTCCATAGAAATCGCATAGTCAATCCCTCTGCCCATAAAGAACACATCTTTAGCTGCCAGATAACGATTTGCAAATTTCTGGATCTTATGCTTGTTGTTCAAAAGCATCTCCACCTGAGCGGGAAGTACCTTCAGATCTTCAATCATTTCTGCCATCCCGCTGTCGTCCAGTGCTCCGTTAATATATGCAAATTTCATAGCAAGAAGATACAGGGCGATCAACTGTGCCGAATAAGCCTTCGTTGTTGCCACTGCAATCTCCGGACCCGCCCATGTATACATAACATTATCTGCCTCCCTGGCAATGGAACTTCCAACCACATTGACGATGCCAAGAACTCTTGCTCCTCTTTTCCTGGATTCCCGAAGCGCCGCCAGTGTATCCGCCGTCTCCCCGGACTGGCTGATTACTACTACAAGCGTATCTTTGTCCACAATCGGATCTCTGTACCGGAACTCTGACGCAAGATCAACCTCCACCGGTATCCTTGCCAGCCCTTCAAAGACATACTTACTTGTAAAGCCCGCATGGTAGGCCGAGCCGCAGGCCACGATCATAATCTTCTTTACTGCCTTGATATCTTCGTCACTCATTCCGAGCTCTTCGATGCTTATCTGACCGTTTTTGATCCGCGGGGAAAATGTATCAATAATTGCCTTCGGCTGTTCATACATTTCTTTCAGCATAAAATGCTCAAAACCGCCCTTCTCAGCCGCATTGACATCCCACTCGATCCTTACCGGAGTCTTTTCGATCGTCTCTTCATCCACATTGAAAAATTCCATAGAAGAATCTGTCAACCGGACAATCTCTTCATTTTCTATAAATATAACATCCCTTGTATATTTTAAGACAGCCGGAACATCAGATGCCATAATATTGCCGTCTTTCGATTTTCCTACGATCAGCGGGCTGTCTTTACGGACCGCATACAACTCATCCGGATGATCCTGAAAAATAATTCCCAGTGCATACGAGCCTTCCATCCGGTGCATCACTTTTGTAATTGCCTGCAGAGGATTCCCTTTGTAATAATAGTCCAGAAGATGTGCGATCACCTCCGTGTCAGTCTCTGACACAAATTCATACCCCCGCTTTTCCAGTTTCTTTTTTAATTTGAGGTAATTTTCAATAATCCCGTTGTGAACCACAACGATACTCCGGGCCTTATTAAAATGTGGATGTGCGTTTGTATCTGACGGTGAGCCGTGTGTCGCCCATCTGGTATGGCCGATTCCGACTGTACCCGGAAGTTTTTCCCCGTCATGGGTCAGCTCACTCAGAACCTTCAGCCGTCCTTTGGATTTGACCATATCAATCTCTGTTCCGTTATACACAGCAACTCCAGCCGAATCGTAGCCCCTGTATTCCAGCCTGGATAAACCATCCAGAAGAACCGGCGCCGCCTGTTGATTCCCAATATATCCTACAATACCGCACATATTTGTATCCCTCCGTTTACAGTACAAAACTTCTATTCCAAAATATACAGAAATACTATAACATGACAAATCGAGAAATACAACCTGCTCTTTTCCGTTGTCTCACAGCCTGTTTTCATACCGCCTGCTTTTTTCATCCGGTACCGGCAATTATTTGATAGACATTTCCCTTTCTTTTATATTATAATAATTAATGAACATTACAGAAATGCGTCATGAAAAATCAAGGGAGATTATTTATGAAAAAACACAGACAAAAACCTTTATTGATTGGGGTCTTAATACTCCTTTCAGCTATTTTCTTATGTGGACGGCCTGTTGCCGCTGCGGATCCGGAGGTCATGAAAGAAATCATGGACATATCTCCGGAAGATACGGAATTCGATCACTATACTGACGAAGATGGGATACAGACCTATGCAAGTCCTTTTACAGGAAATATTGAACATCTCGTCATATTTGTGCGTTTTGCGGGTGAAAACGAATATATCACGCCTGCGGGAATCCAAAACGCTGAAGCTGTATACAATCAGGGATACCATTCCCTTAAAGAGTATCTCAGCCGTATGTCATATGGAGCCGTTAATATCAGCACCTCCTATTTCCCTAAAAATGCCAGTGGTGCTTACTGTTCCGTACAGCTGTCAAAAAAAGCAGACTACTTTAAAATGAACAGGGACGGAACCATTCCGGAAGGATATACCAATGAAGGAGAACGAAAAAAACGGGAAGATGAACTGATCGTAGAGGCAGTAGAGGCCGCCAAACAGCAGATTGAAGCCGCCGACCTTGAACTTGACCGCAACCGCGACGGATGTATTGACGGGATTTCCTTTATTGTTTCAACCAGAAACCCCAGTTCAGAAAACATTAGCCACGGGGATCTTCTCTGGGCACACAAAACAAGCCTAAGTTCAGGTGTAAACCTTTCCGTTAACGGCAGCAGGGTCAATACATATAACCTGGTCAACAGGGGAACCGAGACAGGTATACTGGGTTCCTACGGCTCACTCTCCCACACAGTCAGGCATGAATTTCTCCACACAATGTCTCTCCCGGATCTCTACCGTTACTCAGATACAACTGTAGCTACTTTAGGGCCGTGGGACATTATGGATAAAGGCAATGCCGCAAATATGACCGCTTATTATCAAAGGGAGTATCTGGGATTCGGAGACCGTCTCCCGGTGTATACTTCTTCCCAGAAGAAAATTACACTTAAAACGGCCCAGTACAAGGATCCCAGTGAAAAATATGCCGTTATCCTCAAACCGGCAAGTCATCCAAACGAATATTTCGTCGTCGAAAAACGGGAAATAGAAAAGGATTGCGGCGGATCCGAATATGAAGGTATGGAATATATCGGACAAAAAAATGCCGGGCTTCTTGTCTATCGGATCGCGGCGGATCCAAAGTTAAATACGAGTGCTGCATCTGGCAATTCACAGGGGCCTCCGGATTTTATTTACGCCTTCCGCCCTGGAGAATCCAGGGCTAATGCCGGAGACGGAAAAATCAGCCATGCAACAGTTTCTCCGAACAACCCGGAAGGTTTCACCTCTCTTGGAAAGCCTCTCGGGGAAGAGACTCCCGGTTATGATAACAAAACGATATACTATACCGACGGGAGCAACAGCGGCATTGTGATTAACAACCTGGTTGTCAACTCCGACAATTCCATCACCTTTGACGTCACATTTCCAGAGCCGATCAAAGGCAGCGGGACAAAAGACAATCCTTATGAAATCTACACTGCCCAGAATTTATATTCTATGTCCACATCATCTTCGGGTACATATTACAAGCTGATGAACGACATTGATATGAGTAATGTGAAATTCACCCCCATCCAGGAATTCAAGGGAATTCTGGACGGAAATAATAAAACCATCAAAAATCTGAGCACCTCGCAGAACTCAGAAGCAGCATTTATCAACACCGTGCAAAGCGGCGCTACTGTTAAAAACCTGATTTTTTCTAATCCAACCCTTACTGCATCAGATGGTTATACCGCAGTTTTTTCTGAAAATTTCGGAACTCTTGACAATATCCGAGTAAACGGAGGAAGCATTACCTCAAAAGCCGGCAAATACTCAAGCCGCGCAGGCGGCCTGGCAGGTGTTCTGAACTATCCGGGCGCCATAAAGAACTGTTATACTTCTGCCGCTGTAAATGCCAATGAGGCGGGAGGCCTGGTTTCATACTTAAGCGGAGGCTCCATTACAAACAGCTACTCCTGCGGAAAAGTTACCGGCCTTGGCAATAATCCTGTCACAGGAGGAACCTTTGCATACTGGATGAATCAGGGCGGCGGCACTGCACAAAACACATACTGGGATATTCTGGGAACAGGGCAGACTGCAAATGGCCGGATATGGGGTACCAGCACTCCGGCAAATGTTTCCGGCTGTTACGGCTTGAAGCTTGAATGCCCCAGTTCCGTCAAACAGAACGGTACGGCAGCAGCAAAAGTATCCTCACCTAACGGATCTGTCCCTTCGGGCGGCACATGGAAATCTTCCAACACCTCCGTCATGACTGTGAACAGTTCAACCGGATTGATTACCGGCGTTAAGGGCGGGACTGCAGCCATTTCCTATAATTTTAAACTTGGTACAGTTCCTGCTGCACTTGGCAGGACAGTGACCTGTCAAAGTGACGGTTCCAGCGGAGGGAGCACTGGTGGAAATACCGGCGGCAGCACAAGTACGAATGTGATAACCGGAAAATGGGTTTCGTCTAACGGAAGATGGTGGTTCTCCAAGACAGGCGGATCTTATCCCAGAAACGGTATCTACTCTATAAACGGTACAAATTACGCTTTTGATTCCTCCGGATGGATGATTACTGGGTGGTATGCATCTAATGGAAAATGGTATTACTTTAACGGTTCCGGCGCCATGGCCAAAGGATGGGTCAAAGTCAGCAATAAATGGTATTATATGAACAGTTCCGGCGTCATGCTCACCGGATGGCAGAAGATCGGCAGCGCATGGTATTACATGAACAGTTCCGGTGTTATGCTCACCGGATGGCAGAGAATCGGCGGAAAATGGTATTATATGAACGGTTCCGGTGTTATGCTCACCGGATGGCAGAAAATCGGCGGAAAATGGTACTACTTCTCCGGCTCCGGCGCCATGTTCACCGGATGGCAGAAGATCGGCGGCACCTGGTATTACTTCTCCGGTTCCGGCGCTATGCTCACCGGATGGCAGAAAATCGGCGGAAAATGGTATTACATGAACGGTTCCGGCGCCATGCTTACCGGATGGCAGAAAATCGGCGGAAAATGGTATTACATGAACAGTTCCGGCGCCATGCTTACCGGCCGCCAATATATTGGGGGAACTTATTACAATCTGGGAAGCGACGGCAGTTTGAGATAATCGTAAACAAAGAGGGGGACGCAAAATCATCCAATTAGATGATTGAGCGATTCCCTCGCTATATATGCAAAATCCAGAAAGAATCTTTTGGTTTGTTGATTCTTTCCGGATTTTTTGCCTACTTTAATAAGGTCTCTAATTTTTTTGCTGTTATGCGCTTACATATATTCACTGTCCACACCGATCTGTACGTTATATCCCGGTTTCAGCTGTGCATTCCTCATGTGATCGTCTTTCATGTGCATAAACGTAGCGTCCGGATCTGTCTTACAGTAATTATTCCATCCCTGGAAACTGGCTGTACGCCAGTCATAAACGGTCTGACGCTCCAGAAAACGACAGACTTTCTAAAGATCCTGAGCCCTGCTTCCTTTCGATATGCAGAAAGACTGCACGTATTCCTGATTCAGCAGGGTGACTGCATCCTGTATTTTCAGAAACATCTTTTCTTCCCATTTTCCAACGGATTTCTTCCATATACTCTTTATAAAAACAACAAATAAATTTACAAATCCCCCAACTCTTCCTTCACACACTTCAGCGCTTCATCTACTACATGATGCATATCATAATACTTGTATTTGCCCAGTCTTCCGCCGAAGATCACTTTATTCTGTTTTTCTACTTCTTTAGCATATTTCTGGTACAGTTCATTATTCTTTTCATCATTCACCGGATAATAAGGTTCATCACCCCTCTTCCAGGATGCTGAATATTCTTTAGAAATAACCGTCTTTGGCTGTTTTCCAAATTCGAAATGCTTATGCTCGATAATTCGTGTATAAGGTACTTCATATTCTGTATAATTTACGACTGCATTCCCTTGGAAATTCTCCTCACCCAGAATTTCCGTTTCAAATCTCACAGAACGATATTCCAATTCACCGTACATATAATCAAAATACGCATCAACAGGACCAGTATAGACAACTTTTCCACACAGCCCATCCAGTTCATCTTTATTCTCCAGATAATCTGTATTTACTCTCACCTCGATGTCTTCTAACATCTTTTCAATAATCTGCGTATATCCCCCTTGTGGAATTCCCTGATACAAATCATTAAAATAATTGTTATCGTAAGTCAGACGGACCGGAAGCCTCTTAATGATCTCCGGTGGAAGCTCTGTGGCACGACGCCCCCACTGTTTCTCTGTATAACCTTTTACAAGCTTTTCATAGATATCCTTTCCCACAAGATTAATTGCCTGCTCTTCCAGATTCTTCGGTGTATATACACCGTATTTTTTAATCTGCTCCTGAATCTTTTCTTCTGCCTCTTTCGGAGTCACCACTCCCCACATTCTATTAAATGTGTTCATATTAAATGGCATATTATAAATTTCACCCTTATAATATGCGATTGGACTATTCGTATAACGGTTAAACTCTGCAAATTGCTGCATATAATCCCATACCTCTTTATTACTGGTATGAAAAATATGAGCCCCATACTGATGAACCTGAATTCCTTCTATTTCTTTTGTATATATATTTCCACCAATATGATCTCGTTTTTCTACTACCAGACAACCTTTTCCTCTTTTTTTAGCCTCATAAGCAAATATGGATCCATACAACCCCGAACCAACAATCAAATAATCATACATCAATACATCCTCCTAATGTCTAATACTTTTTAACCTTTGCATCGCAGACCTGAATTCTTGTCTTTCAAAAATATAATTTACTACTATCAGGCTTATCCCTGAAATACCGGCTATTACTGCCGCAAAAAGCCCCCACTGTATAAACGACTCCATAGACTGCGGAATCAATTGAAAACCAATCCATATACACACACAAGATATTGCAAGATTTCTTATAATTCTGAAAAAAGTTGCCTTACCAGTACCATTTACAAAATGTTTGCGATTATATAAAATCACTTCTAACGAACGATACCCATAAGAGCATATGGTACCTAATAATACACCATTAATTCCATAATCCCAAATGAAAAGCAGCGAAACACCAATATTGATGACCGCCTCCAAAATCGCCTGTTTTCTCGTTTCTCTAAAATGTCCTGCCGCACAGATAATCGTAAGACCTGGAATCCTTATATTCTGCAATAATACCAAAACTGAAAAAAGAACAGCTGATAGTGGTCTTATATAATCTGCATCTGATACATCCAACGTATACACCATTACAAACGGAACAATAAGTACTGTCATACATGTAAATACCCAAAATAAAATCATCATATATATATATTCATAATTTGAAAAACTTTTTTTCAAAACCGCTTTCTCACCTTTTGAAATCACTTCTCCAAATCCGGCAGTCAATCCGTTAGAAAATGAATCCATCATCAAATTAACTGCATATACAACCATATTATATATTCCATACACACTAACTTCAATTAAAGATTTAGCCCCCAGGCATACTGTCAAAAGAACTATGTCTGTATTATTGACAATCACACCCACAATCTGATGAAGAAGCGCTGCACTACGCTGATTTAAACCTTCCATCTTAGGCACCACTTTATAATCTGCTTCCGGATAATGTTTTACAACATAAGCTTTTACAAAGAAAAAACGGAAAATATATACAAGTGTTGCCGCTACCTTCACGAGTAACACATGTACATGACAATATATTAAAACAATGCTCACAATCATATTCAGCATTGTTCCGACTGCTTGTACATAAGCTACAACATAACCTTCCTGATTGGCTGTCAATAAAACCTTATATTTCCCCAACAGAAAATAATCTACCAGAATACTACTTGCCAAAACTATAATCATTGTCCGCACAAGGCCTGAACTTAACTGTCCTGTAATCAGATACGGGTATACGAGCATAAATGCAATAACCAGTGAGCCAAATAAATATCCAGACCGATTATAAAATCTCCTAGAGGCAGACAATATAGCATTTACCCCATCTTTATCATCTTTGGCTAACGGTGCATATAAAGCCACTACAGATGCTGTACCCACTCCAGCCTCTGCAAGTCCTAAATATACCAAAAACTGATTAATCGATGTCACCATACCATTAATACTAGAACCATATTCCTGCAGAAAAAATCTTGGCAATACAATTCCAGATAAAAATATAATTCCCTGAAGGAATACATTTGCAATCATATTTTTAGCTGCCTGTTTGTTCCTCATATTACTCCTCAATTAACTGTGCCTTTTAATCATATTTTAATTTTAATCACGAGTATTATAACAGATTAATGAATATGTCACAACCTCTACAATATGAAAGGCTTTCTATAGTGCTACTACAGAAAGCCTTTATACCATATTTTTCTCTTTTAACTTAATTTTCCTTAAGGTTCACTGCTTGGATTTCCGCCGTCCCCACCAGTATTTCCACTATCTCCACCGGTATTTCCACTATCTCCGCCGGCATTTCCGCTATTTCCGTTATCCCCACCAGTATTTCCACTATCTCCGCCGGTATTTCCGCTATTTCCGCTATCTCCACCGGTATTTCCGCTATCTCCGCCGGTATTTCCATTTCCTCCACCAGTGCTTCCGCCATTATTAACAGTTCCATTTCCCGGCTTTGGGTTAGATGGCTTGTAATTTGGCGCATCCTGCGGATCTTCTTTGTAAGTTTTATTATTTAATACAGATTCATCCTCCGCTTTTCTCTGACCAATTCGGGCAACAATTTTACTACTAATGCTTCGGACCTTTTCAGATGGAGAATAATCCGTCGTTCCAAACAAAAATTCATGCAACTGTTTCACATTATCTTCTAAAGTTACCGGAATAACGATACTTCCAAGACCTGAAATTGTATCTGTGGTTTTATCTATAGGAAAACCTGTATTTTCTCCTAATTTATACTGAGCAAAATACTTTGCATAATTCAAAATCTCAGCAATTGTAAAGTTCGTTGATACAGTTGGGAACACCTCGTCAATAATTTTATTAATAGTAGCAAGATCACTTTGCATAATCTTTTCAACCATTTTTTCAATAACCAGACGTTGACGTTCTGTTCTTGTAAAATCACCACCGGCAGTAGAACGAATTCTGGCATATGTAGTTGCCTGAACTCCGTCAAGATGTTGCAAACCGCCTTCTGCAATAAAAGAAGCCTCTTTGCCTGCTACCTGCCCCGTCTCATATACAAACTCATTCAGGTATTCCACTTCTTCCTCTTTTACATCAATTTCTAATCCACCCAGCAAATCAATAATATTAGTTACAATACTAAAATCAACTGTAACATACTTCTGAATATCCAAATCCAGATTCATATTTAACATATTGATTGCCTGTGTCGCACCGCCATAACTATATGCCGCATTACATTTCTGAAGAGTGCCTTCTGATAAATCCAATAATGTGTCTCTATACACAGATACCATCTTTATTTCTTTTGTCTCTTTGTTCAGACTAGCTATGATAATACTATCTGTACGAGTATTTTTATCTAAATCACCTTCTCTGGAATCCACACCAAACAAAGCTACATTCAAATAGCCTTCCCCTAAACTTCCTAATTCTTCTACACCTTCATTAATAACAATGTCTTCTTTAGGAATCACCTTTGTATCAAGCTTTCCGAATTTGGCCGCCACATATACAACACCTGACGCAGCCAATGCCAATACAACGCCGCCAAAACATACACCTATCTTTTTACCTATACTTAGTCTGGAAAACCAATTTCCCCTTTTGCGTCTTCTTCCTCTTCTAAGTCTTCTTTTAGCCATACATTACCTCTTTTTCGCACTTAATTAACCTTCAATCAGCTTTATCCATTGTTGTAAAATAGTTTTTTTAGCAAATTTTTTCCTTACATTTGTGTATCCAGACATCTCCTTTCGTTTTTCTGGATGTTCTATAAGGTATATAACCTTTTCTCTCATCTTCTCTAAAGAATAAGGTTCCACTAAAAATCCATTCTCTCCTTGCTCAATAATTTCATTGGGACCAGTTTCAATATCAAAGCTAACCATTGGAATCCCCAGTGCTCCTGCTTCCAAGAGAACAAGCGGTAACCCTTCTCTATAAGATGGAAGAACCAAAAATGCATAATCGCAATATACATTATATGCTTTCTCAACATTTCCTTTTAAAATCAATTGACGTTCCATTCTACATTCTATCACTTGTTCTGAGATTTTGTCAAACATTTCCCCATTCCCATAGACATGCCACTGCCACTCAGGATATAATGGAAGCACATCTCTCGCAATCTCCATTAACATATCATATCCTTTTTCCTGACTAAGACGCCCGACAGACAGTATCTTTCGACTGTTAATATTATAAGGTCTCTCTGCTTCTAATATTTCATCCTCAATCCAATTATAAATACGACTTATTTTTTTTCTGTTGATGTGAAACTTTCCAATATAATCCTGTTTTGTTTTATCAGTTAATACGATAATCTGGTGTGCCAATCGAGAAACTAAAAAACGAATCATCGTAATATCTTTCAAATGCCATTCATTCATCAAACCACCATGATCACAAAATACATATTTTGACTTCGTAAAAAATCTGGCAAAGGATACTAACAATGCCGGATAATTTCCCATCATCAGCACAACATCAATATTCTTTTCTTTAACAAAGCATATAAATGGCCTTATAGTCTTTACAAACATTTCCCGAAGCCTTTGTACATTTTCTGCACCCGCATGGAAACAAACTCTCTCGTCAAATTCATATGCCGATCTGCCACTGTGTTTTATCTCATATACATAGACATTATAAGTCTCGCACAACGTATTTGCCAACGATGCGGCCACATGTTCCACACCGCCTGTAACAGACATATCCATATCAACTAAACATACATTTTTCATATATTTCACCTGCCACTTAACATTTTTCTTCTTACCCATTCAGCTCTGGCATGTAAGATATATGAAACTCCACGAATTCCAATTACTTTCCATAATTTATATAAATAATACTGATACCGCCTTTCAGAATAGAGCAATATCTTTCTATCTTTCTCAATTTCCTGCCAATATTTGTTTCGCTTCTGTTTTTCAAACTTCCAGCTATCAGCCAAAAGTGAAACGTATATATGATTATAATTACCCATAAACCGTTTCTTAAGAGCGTCAGACATAGAATGTCTTCTGCAAAAATCTTTTGCGAACTGACATACATACAATTTATCCCTATATGTCTTCTCACTAATCAAAACTGTAATAGAACCTGGCCGCCCTTGTAAATAAATATAAAAAGGAATATCAATATATGCCGTTTTATTCGCACAAAACAATATTTCCGGAGTCCATAATGCATCTTCAAAGCATATGCCCTCTTTAAAGAATATTTTATTTTCAATAATATAGCTTTTCTTCACAATATTAAGACAGGCATACCAGTCATATGTCTTTCCTCTGAAGAGTTCCCAAAACAACTCTTCTTGTCTGGAATTTTCTATTACCTGTTTGTCCAAGTGATAAGCACATGTCTTATATTTTCCATTGGACATATAGTAATTGATATACCTGCCAATAACAACATCTACATCATCATTATTTTTAATAACACATAAAATATTTTCAATTGCATGCGGCGCAAAAAAATCATCACCATCTAAAAATGCAATATATTTTCCTTCTGCCATCTGAATTCCAAAATTCCTAGTCCCGGCTAATCCGCTGTTTTCTTTATGGTATACTCGCAAATTAGAGTAGTCCTTTGCATATTCATCACAAATATATCCTGTCCTGTCCACAGAGCCATCATCAATTACAATAATCTCTATATCTGATACATTCTGCACACATACTGAATCCAAACTTTTTTTTATATAATTTTCGATATTATATGCCGGAATAATAACACTTAATATAGGCATTAGAGTTCTCCTTTTTATTTTAATCTGTCAAATATCGTCTTGGATTTCGTCTGCATAGCATACAATATTTTCCCAAAACAAAGAACTAAAAATGCACTTCTTGTTTGAAATAATAAATTGCATATTTTTTCTTGTTTGGAATATCCTTTTGCATTACGACACGCCTCTCTGGAACGTTCATTTTTTAACAGTATTTTTACTCTTCTATACTGCTCAGACACACGATACTTTCCTTCCGGTGCACAATTCCTTACAACTCCCGCCAGAGCATGCTTAATATATATATTTGCCAGCTGCATTTTAACAGAATCATAATACACACTATTTTTAACCATCAACGCCTTCATATAATCAAACCGCTTATCCATAATTTTCAGAAAATCAGGTAAAAATTTTTGAGTCAACGCTTCTTTAGAAGCTTTTACATAATGATAGCCACTCTTCGGAATGATACACACAGAAGATATTTTATCCCAATATAATGTATTAAAAATAAAATCCTCAATCAATACCTGATTAGAAAACTTAAAACCATTCTCTACTATCAAACTTCTTTCATATAACTTGTTCCATGTATATGCAAACATTTTAGCTGTATCAATATCTGCCGCCTTAGAAACAACTTCTTTCTTATTATCAAAATATCCGCCTGTCATACAAACTGTCCTACTAATATGAAGTTCTTTTCTGTCCTCACTCATAGTATCATGTTGATAACCTGTCACAATAAGATCAGCGCCGTTTCCTGCTAAATACATAGATTCAAAATAATCCTTTTCTACCCTGTCATCCGCATCAACAAACCCAATATACTTACCTTGGGCAATCTTCAAAGCAGAATTTCTGGCAGCACTCAATCCTTCATTCTGATCTTTTTCAATTGTTCTGACCCTGGAATCCTTTTCACAAAATTCTCGTAAAATTTTTCTTGTAGAATCTTTACTGCCGTCATCAACGACAATAATTTCTATATTCTGCAAGGTTTGTCCTAAAATACTGTTTAAGCAATCTCTAACTACTTTTTCTGCATTGTATGCCGGAACAATTACACTAACCAAAACTTTATCTTCCATCTGAAAATGTAATCCTTTCATCAAAATGACAGCCTGCCATCTACAATCTGTTACATTAATGTTTCCATTAATTCAATAATTTTATGATAAGAATTCGGTCTGTCAAACTGCTCTTCCGCTATTTTTCTTGCACAAGTTCCCATAACTTGTCTTTCCTCTTCTTTATGATATAAATTTAAAATTGCATCAGCAAGCACATTCTTGTCTTCCGCCTCGATATTTATACCAAATCCATCCTTTGTCACTTTATCTCTAAATTCCAAACTACTACAAGTATTAATCATAGGTTTACCCGCAGCAAGATAATCTCCAATCTTTGTCACAATACTCTGTGGTGCTTTTTTTACAAATGAATTTACAAGAATATCTGATTTTTTTAAATATGCTGCCATCTTATCATATGGGGCATAACCCACAAACTCAACATTTCCAGAAAGAGTTCCGGCCAATTCTTCCAATTCTTCTTTTAAAGGTCCGCCACCTAATATTTTCATGCAAATATTATCATAACCCTTTTTCTTAAGCACATCTGCAGCCAAAATCATAGTTCGAATATCATAGCTCGTCCCAATGGTTCCTGCATAACTAACCCAAAATTCATCTTCACCTTTCTCGATCTCCTCCATATGCATTGCTGCGCCAGCATCAAACGCTTCTAACTCATTTCCAACATAAACTGTCTGTTTCGGAATATCTTTTTTCTTTTTCTTAAATGGTCTGTCCCTGTATTCATCCGAAGTTCCAATCACTCCTGAACACAAACTATATACTTTCTCTGCATCACGTAAAAGCGGTGAAAACAAAATGTCACTAATAATCGGAATATCAATAACCATATGCATTGCTTCCGGCCAAAGATCATTTACATCAACTACAAATGGAATTCCATGTTGCTTCGCATAAGTGGCCGCTGCCAGTGCTACATCATTCGGAGGAATTTCACAATAGATTAAATCATAATTTCCATCGTCTTCTAACATTCTCTTCAGATTCCTAGACGCCACACCATGACTCCAGATTCTTTTTAAATCGATATTTTTCTTATAACCCGGTTCTTCAATAAATCTAAGATTAAACAGATACTCTTCCCTCTTCACCTCTTCCATATTCCGATGCTCTTTGGCCCAATGTTGGAAAGATGTCGTAATTAAATCCACTTGATATCCATTCTTCACTAAATACTCACATAAAAAACGGAATCTTGTATATCCATTCTCATTATTTAATTTTACACCCATTGTAATAACTGCAATTCTTTTCATCCATTTATCCTTTTCTAAATTGAATATTTTTATCACCGGAAAATTAAAAATATCTATTTTCACCTGACACACATATCCATCTTACTTCTATATTTAACCGAATTATTATATCAAGTTATCAAGAAAAACTCAATCTCAACTCTAAATTTAAAAAATGAAGTATCTTTTATTATTCTGCAATATCAACTAAGTACTTACCATATGCCGTCTTTTTTACCGGTTCTGCCAACTTCAAAAGCTGTTCCTTACTAATAAACCTTCTTTTGTACGCAATCTCCTCAATACAGGAAATATAGAGTCCTTGACGATTCTGAAATGCAGCTACAAAATCCGCCGCATCCAACAGTGCTTCCGGTGTGCCTGTATCTAACCACGCAAATCCACGTCCCAACAATTTCACCTTCAACTCTTTATTTTTCAGATACGCATTATTGATACTTGTAATCTCTAATTCACCTCTGGCAGATGGCTTTACACTTTTTGCAATCTCTACAACCTTATTATCATAGAAGTATAACCCCGGAACCGCCCAGTTAGATTTTGGTTGTTCTGGCTTTTCCTCAATAGAAAGCACTGAATACTCATCAGAAAACTCAACCACTCCGTAATCCTTAGGATTTCTAACTCTATATCCAAAAATCAGTGCCCCTTCTTCTAAACTTGCAGCCTTTTGCAAAATTTCAGAAAAACTCTGACCATAAAATATATTATCTCCTAAAACGAGTGCAACATTATCATCACCAATAAATTTTTCACCTATTATAAACGCCTCTGCTAATCCACGCGGCTGTTCCTGCACTGCATAAGAAAGAGACATCCCTAATTGTGAACCATCCCCCAATAATTCCTCAAATACCGGAATGTCTCTCCTGGTAGATATTAGCAAGACTTCTCTTATTCCTGCCAGCATTAATGTTGACAAAGGATAATAAATCATAGGCTTATCATAAATCGGTAATATTTGTTTAGACACAGCATAGGTCATAGGATACAATCTTGTCCCAGAACCTCCTGCTAAAATAATTCCTTTCATCTTTAGGTTCCTATCTCCTTTTACTTAAGATCATACATAGTTTCATAATATTTTTGATATTCCCCACTAGTTACATTAGCTACCCAATTTTCGTTTTCAAAATACCATTTAACCGTCTTACGTATTCCGTCTTCAAAACAAGTTTCCGGATACCATCCAATCTCTGTCTTAATCTTATCTGGCGCAATTGCATAGCGTCTGTCATGCCCCTTACGATCTTCAACAAAAGTAATCAAGCTCTCATTAATATAATTTTTTCTTTCATCATTGTCATCCAATAATTCATTCAGAGTTTGTAAAATTGTCTTTATAATATCTATATTTGTTCTTTCGTTATGTCCACCCACATTATATGTTTCAAAAAGTCTTCCATGCTCCTGAACCATATCAATTGCCTTGGCGTGATCTCCCACGTAAAGCCAATCTCTAACATTTAATCCGTCTCCATATACCGGAATCTTCTTACCATGCAATGCGTTATGAATTACCAATGGAATTAATTTCTCCGGAAACTGATAAGGGCCATAATTATTACTGCAGTTTGTAATATTGGCAGGAAATTTATAAGTATCCATATAAGATTTTACCAACATATCCGAAGACGCTTTACTGGCAGAATATGGACTATGCGGATCATATGGAGTCGTCTCGTAAAAATATCCGTCTCCTCCCAAACTGCCATATACTTCATCTGTTGATATGTGCAAAAACTTTTTATCTTTCTTATAAGTCCCGTCTGTATTCTCCCATGCTTCTTTAGCTGCATTTAACAACACTGCTGTTCCCAACACATTTGTCTTCACAAAAATTTCCGGCTCTTTAATGCTTCTATCCACATGACTTTCTGCTGCAAAATGCACAACTCTGTCTATTTCATAATCATGAAAAATAGTCCCCACTATTCTTTTGTCACAAATATCGCCTTTAATAAACGTATAATTTTTATTATCTTTTATAATTAATAAATTTTCAGGATTCCCAGCATATGTCAGCTTGTCCAAATTAATGATATGTATATCTTCCCCATATTTCTTTAACATATAATGTATATAATTAGAACCAATAAAGCCTGCTCCGCCAGTAACCAAATATGTTTTCATAATTATTCCACCCTCAACTTCTATTTCCAAAATTTTTTAACACATGATACTACATAGGCAATATCTTTTTCTTCCAAACCATAATACATTGGCAAACGTAAAAGCCTTTCGCTTTCTTTTGTTGTGTACATATCCTGTCCATGAAATCTTCCATATTTCAGTCCGGCAGGTGACGAATGAAGTGGTACATAGTGAAATACCGCCCCCACTCCACACTCTTTCAAATAATGTATCAACTTCGCCCTCTCATCCAAATCTTTTACCTTAATATAAAACATATGTGCATTATGAACACATTCTTTTGGAATTGTAGGCATTTCTAGATATCCTTCTTCTGCAAGTTCGCCCAAATACTCCTGATATAGTCCAAAGCTTCTCAATCTATCTTCATGAATCTCCTCCGCCTTTTCTAACTGGGCATACAAATATGCTGCGTTCAGCTCACTGGGAAGGTAAGATGAACCCTTTTCTATCCATGTATACTTATCAACCATACCTCTGAAAAACTGACTGCGATTTGTTCCCTTTTCTCGTATAATTTCTGCCAGTTCAACCATTCTCTCATCTCTGATTAAAAGAGCTCCGCCTTCACCCATACTATAATTTTTAGTCTCATGAAAACTATAGCAACCATAATCTCCTATTGTTCCCAGGGCTTTCCCTTTATAGCTGGACATAACCCCTTGAGCTGCATCCTCCACCACAAAAAGGCCATATTTCTTGGCAATATCCATAATTTTATCCATTTCACAGGCTACTCCTGCATAATGCACCACAGCTATTGCTTTCGTTTTATCTGTAATAGCTGCCTCAATCAAATTCTCATCAATATTCATAGTATCTGGCCGTATGTCTACAAAGACCGGAATACCCCCTCGCATTACAAATGCATCAGCAGTTGAAACGAACGTATAGGACGGCATAATCACCTCATCGCCGGGTTGAATATCACATAGTAATGCAGCCATCTCTAACGCATGCGTACAGGAAGTCGTAAGCAGCACCTTAGAAATCTCCGTCTTTGCTTCCAGCCATCTATTGCACTTCTTGGTAAATTCGCCATCTCCACATATTTTCTTATTTTCAATTACTTTTTCTATATATTTGTTCTCTATCCCCAGATAAGGTGGGATATTAAATGGTATCATTCTTATTTCTCCTCATATAAATACTGTTCTCGACTTTTCCATAAATATTCAAATGTCGTCCGAGGAACCAATTCCTCTATACTGTCGAAATTTCCTTGCTTCAATGCTTTTCTAACTCGTGAAGCACTGATAACATCCCCCTTTTTCTCTTTACGGGGAATTTCATCTACTTCTATTCCATAACGCGGGAGTATTTCTTTCATACTCTCATTATATCCTCTTGTGACAATATCTAATGGTTCCTCGCCTACAAATCGCTTTGTAATATGAAGAGGTGTCGCAATATACCTTGCAAAAATATCCACATCCAACGAAGTATCTACACTCACACAATCCGGTGAATCCTTTAAAAAATATCCCGGAAACGTTACCGAACTAATGATTAACTTTCCACTTGGAACAACTGTTACATTTGGTATGTCTTGAGTTCCATATTTCACAAGTTGAATCCTGTCTTTAAATTTAAAAAATGATTTATCCTCTTCCACGACAAAAATATAAAGATAATCTACCTTTTTTGCAGACTCCTCAATAAGATACCTATGCCCTAATGTAAATGGATTACAGTTCATCACAATAGCACCATAAATACCAGCGCCCCAATCCCGAGGTGTATTTCTTTTCACTTGTTTAAGATACTCCTGCGCTTGCTCCTCATACAACTGACTAGTAATTACTTGTGTGGATTCTTCCAGATAAAACATATCCCCACTAGAATCCACCTGTTTTTGCATCTCATCTTTCAGCATACTGTAAAGTTTATCTGCCACACGCTCATACCCTATTTTATTACAGTGTACTACACTATTAAAATACATCTCCTCCGAAATAGATGGATGATTCAGGGCAGTGCTAATATCTCTTTGCAAATAGTCTTCACCTAACGGCATATATCCTGCATAACTTATCACTATAATATCTCCTGCCCTTAAGTGCAAATCATAAAGAGTTTTATATGTCTGATCAATATTGCCCCCCCATGTTCCCATATTTACGACTTTCCAATCATTTGGCAATTTACTTTCATTAATCTTTTTTTGCAAAAAGGACGATATAGTATGTCTATCCTCTACTGCATATCCAAAGAAAACACACCCCCCTAACATATAAATGGTATTATCACTGATGTTTGGTTGACCAACAGTACGTCTTTCTCCATTAACTACATGAATAAACTGATTGTACTTATTTTCATGCCGTATTTTCCCATAAGACAATTCCATCTTATTGGGAATATCCATAATATCTCGAACATATTCTTCTGAATATTGTTCACCATACATCTTTTGCAGGAATGTATGATACTGGGATATATTGGCTTTAATACTCAAACTTCCCACATTAAAAATGGGATTTGCTCCTTGAAAAATCAATACTTTAGCTCATAAAATAGCAATCAGGCAGCCGCTGAACCGTACTCCAATGCTTTTTGCATGTACTTTGGCAGTCTCTGAATAAAGCTGGCGGTGAATTCCTCCAGTTGTTGTTCTGTGATGTGGAAATATTCCATAACGACATCCATTAGTGCATCTATGATAATCCTCATGGATTGATTGAACGTGATGTCATCCAGTTCATCCATGAGACG
>CAJTRM010000003.1 GCA_910578865.1 uncultured Dorea sp. | reverse complement strand
CATGGCACTCGTCATGCCTGCGTCTAACCCGCGGAAGGATTCCGCGGCGTAGCTGATACTGGATACGAACTGAGCGCACACATCCGCCATTGCTCCCGCCAACTGCTGCTCCGCCGCAGCCTGGGCCTTGATCGCATCCAGAGTTTCCCCTGCTGATTTGGAAATACCACTTCCAACCTTACTGTAATCATCCACTGCCGAACTTAGTCCCCCGCGGATGACACTATTTGCTTCTTCCACCATCTGTCCGATCCTGGTATAATTTACTTCTATATTTGGCATCCTTTCCTTCCTCCTATCAACAGCATGTATCAATATTTTCAATCGCACTCTGGAAATCCTTAATAATCGAATTCTCCGAGCTGTGGATCTCTTTGATCGAATTCTGAATCTCTGTCAGGGCAGCTACTACCTTTGAAATATTAGGGGTCACATGATCTGTGTAAAATCCGCCTCCCCTGCAATTGACCTCGCTGATCTTCTTTTTAATATCATCAATCTGCCGGATAAAACCTTCCTGTGCATTTTCCAGTGCTGTGCAGATCTGATTGTAATCATCCCCTGAAACTCCTACTTTTCCTGCCATTATCCTTCATCTCCTCCTAATACAATCTGTTGGACCATCTGGCCCGGCTTGCCATTAAGCTGCTCCTGTAACTGTCCAGACCACTGATCTGTGTCTGTACTTCATCTGACAATGATTCCGCTTCCGTAATTCCTGATTTTATATCGGTATTGACATCTCTCATATATTCACCCAGCCTCTTTGCCATATTCCCCTCAAACACATCAGAGGTAACAATCTTTGTATATCTGGGATCCCTGCCCAACGCGTTTTTCACAGATTCCCAATCCGAGATTTTTTGATCCAGACGTGTTTTACAGGCTTTCAGGTCGTCACGCATATCATCGCACTTTTTTACTTTTGCATCAATCTCTGCAATCTTCCTCGTTGCCTCTTCTCTTCTTTGTTTTTTTAACAATTGCTGTTTTATATCTTCCATGATTCCTTTTCCTCCTGTACATACCTTGCCACCATGATTTTACAGTTGAGTCCGTTAGAATGGCGGTATCCGAACTCAACCTGCCGGTTCTCCTCCCGTATGCCGCTGTAATCGAAGACCTTCTGCTCTTTAATATTTCCAAGGATAATGCCTGATTTGCTCGTACTCAACAGATCCATCAGCTTCCCGGAACGAATTGGAATCTTGGGATCGGAGGCGGCAATCACATAGATCCCCCATTTTGCCGCTTCCTCCAGGACATCCAGTTCCTCCTGCTTCCCTTCCCGGCTGATAAGCGCGTGCAGTTCCTGCACAGTATCAATCACGGCATATTTCGGTTCCCGGCTCCCGGCAAATTGCTGCGGCGTCATGGCAATGTCATCTAACTTCGCTTCCTCAAAATCTTCCCTGCACTTTCCAATCTCCGTCGCAATCTCACCCAGCATCTCACTGAAAGCCGAATAATCTGCACCATAAGTAAGGTTCTCCTCCCCCATAAACACTGCCGAGGTCCTGCTGCTATTATCAAACAGCCATATCCTTTTCCCTGCAAGATAACTCAGAACATTGTAGATTGCATTGGTTCTGCCACTTTCATTCCCTCCGATAATCAGCCCGGTGCCTTTACTGATATCCAGATACTGTACCTGCAGGTCGTTGATCTCTATGCCGATCGGTATCTTGTTGGAAGTCTCCTCATAACCCGGATAGGACGGCAACATATGGAAATACAATTCCTCCGGCAATACCGGGATTCCCTGCGCCCGCTCCTCAGTACTTGCACGCCGGACAGATGCAACCAGTTCTTTTATATTATAGTTATACTCCAGTTCCGTCTCTCCCTGTACCGGCAGGTACAGCTGCATGACATTCACATTTTCACGCTTCACAAGAGCACGTCCCTTCTTATCCTCTGGCAAGGTATACTCGCTCTTCCCTACAAACGTGCGGTTCTCTCCCGGCTCGAAATTAAATCCTCCGATCTTTTCTTTAAAATTATTCATAACGGAATTACGCATGGCATTCATTCTCGTCATCGTTACCAGCAGATAAATCCCTAGCCCGACTCCATCGCGGGCCACCTTCTGGATAAATCCTTCTACAGTGTCTCCTACTTCACGGATCGCATCATAGTTGTCAATTACGATTACAATTGATTTGAGCTTTTCTTCCTGGCTCTCATTATAAACATAAATATTCTGAGCCATTGCCCTGGCGAATTTCCTCTTTCGCTCTGAAATCTCATTCAGAATCATCTTCTGAAATTTCGCGGTCTTCTCCTCATCATCCAGTCCCATATAATCCGCCACATGGGGCAGTCCGCTGAGGGTGATCAATGCGCTGTTCCCCAGATCCCAGATATAGAAATTCAGGTTCCGCACGGAGTTCTTCATGGCAAGTCCCACCACAATACTGCTCAGGAGTACGGACTTTCCGTAACCGCCGGACGCCATGTATAAGAAATGTCCATTTTTGATCAAATCCAGCGTATATTCCTCCTGGATCTGTTCCTCCGGCACATCTATCATGCCAATGCCCAGCGTGAAGTCCCCCTTTGTAAACTCTGCGCTGTCCCTCACCTCTCTGGTGTACGGGGATTCAAGCAAAGCCGGCAGCGGCGGAAGCCACGGTTTCATCACCTCTTTGGCATGCTCATCTTCATACACATCATGCAGATGGTCTACAGTAACATCTAATTGTGTCGCTTTGATCTGGTTGCTGTCTGACGGGCCACTTAAGTCCTGATTCAGAAGCTCCCCCTGTCCCAGTGCATTCACCAGATAGACCCGGTCGTCCTCCTTCTCTTCCTCCGTCTGCGTGCCCCCATAGGCAGCCCCGCTCCACGCCGACTGGAACAACTCATAGATCTCATTGTTTCCCACCTGCAGGTACGCCCGCCCCGCCTGGGTAATATTAGCCGCGTCCGGTGTCTTTAACATCTCCTTGCTGTCCCCCTCGTTCTGCACCTTCAGACACAGCTTGAACTTGCTGTTGGTCCAGATCTGGTCGTCCACCACTCCTGTGGGCTTCTGGGTGGCCAGGATCAGATGGATCCCCAGGCTTCGGCCGATACGGGCTGCCGATACCAGCTCCGTCATAAACTCCGGCTGCTCCTTCTTCAGCTCCGCAAACTCATCGCTGATCAGGAACAGATGGGGCAGCGGCTCCTCCACCTTCCCCAGCTTGAACAGCTTATTGTAGCCGTTGATATGGTTCACGTTATGCTCCCCGAAGATTCTCTGCCTCCTTGCCATCTCACTTTTAATGGATGCCATTGCACGCATACTTTCTGCCTTGTCCAGGTTGGTGATAGTTCCGAGGAGATGGGGCAGCTTCGCAAACAGGTTTGCCATACCTCCCCCCTTATAATCGATCAGCAGGAATCCTACTTCATGAGGATGGAAATTCACCGCCAGAGACAGGATATAGGACTGCACGATCTCCGACTTCCCGGAACCTGTAGTTCCTGCCACCAGCCCGTGAGGGCCGTGGGCTTTCTCATGGAGGTTCAGCTCCACATAGTCCTCCTCTGCCCGCACCCCAAGAGGCACTGCCAGAGATTTGTGGGACTCATTTTTCTTCCAGCGCTCCTTCACCTGCAGCTCCTCCGGATGCTCGATGCAGTACATATCAAAGAACGTAATACTCTCCGGGATCCGGCTGCTGATTCCCTGCTCATGGATCAGCGCACTTAAAGTCCTTGCCGACCACTCCAGGTCGATTCCCTCTGCATGCTGGGTGTCGAACTGCCGGCCCACCTTCCTGCCTTCGTTCAGGAGCAGCTCCCCCTGCTGTGAGTTTTTGATCAGGCACACTGTGCGGACATTTTCCGGCAGACTTGCCGTCCGCTCCGAAGTATAGATCATACTAAACCCAAGGTTCATGTCCTTGCCCTGCAGATACTCCATAATGGCATGGTTCAGAATCAACTTCGGCTCATCAATAATAAAGAGCAGATGAGGCAGGAACACCGTCTCCTGACGTCCTTCCTCAAGCTTCATTTTCCGCTCCTTTAAGATCTGCTGGATGCTCCCAAGGATCTGATCTCTCGCCTGCTCATCCGTAATATCTCCCACCACGTTGATAGCACGGATGCGAAGATGAGGGTACCACCTGGCATAGTCGAACCTCTCCTTGTATTTGGCATCATGGATATGAAGGATCTGAAGCTCATGGTAGCTCTGGAAACAGGTAACCTGTGCCAGCAGGTACTTTAGCTGCTCATGGACATTTGCCTTACTTCCCACAAGACCAAGATGGGCCCTTTTCAGGTCCACCACCACAGGCACATCCTCAATCAGCCGGAACTCCTTTGCGATTTCCTCTGCCTTCTGGGTCAGCTCGTCCTTCTTTATCTCCAGCTCTTTGCCGGAGAAGCTTACCTCCACCCGGGATCTTCCCTGATGGAATCCCAGATTTACCGTAAGAAAATCATCGTCCAGCGCAGTGCGCTCATAGATCCGGCTGCTGTACCGGTTTACCATCTCCGCAAGATCCTTAAACTTTGGGTTCTGGTAGGCAAGCGCCTCTTTTTCTTCCGCCCTTGCCTTGCGGATCCGTTTCCTCATCCGGAGCAGGTACTCCTCATACATCTCCTCCCGCCGGGCATTCTGCTCGTTCCGCTCCTTCCGGTCGGAGAAAAACTTCTGTACCGAAAATATAGTGGTGATCAGGGTCATCCCTGCACTCATAAACACATAGGGACCCCGGTTCATCAGGATCCCCATGGCAATGGTCAGCGCCAGCATGCACAGCGGAGGTACGATTACCTGCACCAGGCCGCCTTTTGCCATCTCTTTTTTCTGGGGCGGAGCCTCAATGATGATCTTCTGATCCTCAATATGGTAATTGACCCTGGGGGAACGTTTATAATGTGGGAAATCCGGAAAATATTCCCCCTGTGGGCGCACCGGCAGGAGGGAGGCCTGATAACTGCCTTCTGCCCCTTCCACCTCCAGAGTCTCCTCAAACAGGTTGATCCTGATTGGAACTGTTCCTTCCTCTGTGTATAATTCCAGTTCATCTCCTTCGGACAGAGCACCGGATTCCTCCCGGACAGCCTGTCCGTTTAGAAGGATCCTGCATTCTACGCCTGCTTCTCGTTTCAGGAGGAAGGAATCCTTCCTCACAAGGAGAGAGGTCAAAAGCCCCGGGATAACGATATCCACCGGGAGGCTATCCTCTCCGGTTCCGATCCACACCCTTGGTTTCCTTTCATAGCATTGTACTCTCATCATTGTTTCTCTTCCTCCCGTATTGCCTGTTTTTGATACTCCTGCCTGCATGTATCCTCTTCTATGATTAAAGTGTTTCTTTCCTTTTCTATTCGTACTTTTTCCTCTTCAAATTCCTGCTCTATCCGCCGAAAATTGCAAAATAAATCTTCTTCAAAGCATTCTATGATCCTGTCATATTCCGGGGCTTCCCAGTGCTCGGGAAGTGTCTTTATCAGTTCCCTGATATGGCCTTTGATATCCCAATAAATATCCTCCGTCTCTTCCTGCCTCCGCTTTTCCCTTCGCAGATCATCCTGCCTCCATTCCAGCTCATTCAGCTTTTGTCTGTATTCCTGCTCATCCATATCTGTTCCTTTATCCTGAGTCCCTCCATTTCGTTCCCTATTTTGCTTCTGTCACTTCACTTGACATTCCATTGTCTACATCCGCAAAATGTAAACCTATTTCCCGAATCCTCTGTGCATCTCTGCCGGCCGCCGTCAAGTAAGCGGTCAGAATTTCCTGCATAGATTCATAAAGACTGATACACCTCTGATTTACATCATCGTTTGTACTGCCCTCTGCCACGCTGTCCAGTTCTCCAAGGTTCCGGAATCCGTCTTTGAGATTGCTGCTTTGATTTTCGGCTGTCCCTAAATCACTTTTTAATAAAGGTTCCATATCTTCTCACTCCTCACATCTATTCAATTTCTCTGATTGTGAACCTTGGATATTTAATATCCTTAACCTGCTCTTTGCACAGCTCACAAAATTTCTCCTCTTTTTCGTCCCTGTAACCTTCAAAACATATCTCCTCTATATCCTCGTCATTGAAAAAAAATGACTGCGGGCTGATCTGTCCCTGAGGATATATGCATGCCCCGTAATCAAGGTAGCCGATCTTACCATTGTGGTTACATAACGGCAGGCGGCTTGTAACCATCAGTTTTTCTGTCCCCTCCTTTAGTCTCACAATGGTTCCCAGTGGTAATATCCTCATACTTCTTCCTCCTAGCTTGGTTTTTTCATATTCTAATTCTTAATATAGTTTTCTTACCTTTACCCAGAACAAAATTTTCTAAAGCGGATGCAGGATGACGATCAGCATTGTTATTATACCGGGACCTCCCACTCCCACAATTAATCCCCGAAGGTCATGATCTTTCGGATACATATATAATCCAAACCATGTCATTGCCATCATGACCGCTAAAAATCCTACATACATGATATGTATTTTCACATTTGCCCGCGAAAGACATGTCAGCACTTCCGGTGTCAGGTCATACATTCTGCCCGTCTTTTTTACCTCTGCTGTTATTACACCTTCGTGATGTTTCTGATACAAATATCCAATAAGAGCACTGATACAAATCAGCAGGAACTGTATCCTTTCATTTACATACGATACGCGGGAAGATAAATAAACTGATATTCCAACCACCATACCGATTACACCTGCAATCACTCCTACGGCAGGTATATTTTCTACGCCATTAATCCGTTGTGACTCCTCAAAACTGATCTTTATCAATTTTTGCTCCTTCTTGTCAAAATACCAAATACCTTCCTGCCTATCCTCCACAATACGAATCATCTTCATGTAAATACCTCATCTATTATTTAAAAATTACTGATATTTCCCCGTACCATTTAATACAGCTTTCTTACCTTCATCCAAAACCGCAATTTTTGAATGGGATGCAGAACAATAAGGAGCATAGCCAGGAGACCGGGGGATAACACTCCTACAATTAAACTACGGAAATCATAATCCTTTGTGTATAGATACAATCCAAGCCATGTCATCATAACTAAGATTACTAAGATTCCCAGATACATAAGATATATCTTTACACTTGCCTTTGTAATATGATTTAAGACTTCCGGTGTCAAATCATACCTTTGTCCTACTCTTTTTACTTCTTTTTCTACCATTTTTTCCTGATATTTTTGATAGAAAGAGCCCAGGATAATACTTATGCAAATTAATAAAATCTGAATCCAACCATTCACATAGGGCATTCTGGATGAAAGATAAACAGCGATCCCTGATATTGCACACCCGCCTCCTGCAACAATTCCTATCACAGGTAGGTTTCTTGCACTATCAACCTGCTACGTCGTTTCCAGACTGACTCTTATTAATTTTTGTTCACTTTTGTCAAAATACCAGACTCCTGCGTCTTTATCTGCCGCGACTTGAATTATTCTCATACTGCTATATCCCTTCGCCTTATATTTTTTAATATAACTTTCTCACCTTTACCCAGAACAAAATCTTCTGAAGGGGATGCAGAGTGACGATCAGCATTGTCACAGTATCAATGGCTACGATTATCGTCAGAATCATAACAAAACTCTGTGTTTTTAAATAAAGGAAAATACACAATGCGGTCATAGCGATCATAAATCCTGTTACAATGGACAATGATACATATACTTTTACTCCTGCACGAGAAATCTGTTGCAGTATCTCTTCACATACTTCATATTGCCTTCCGATTTGTTTTACCTCTTCTGCCACTTTTCTTACGTAATGTCTCGTATAGATGTATGAGCAAAGAATATTAATACATATAAAAGCAATCAATGCCTTATAGTTAATACAAACTCCCTGCTTTGTCAGATAGGTTCCAACCGCTACTAATATACTCCCCAGTCCCGCTGTAATTCCCACTACAGGGATATTCTCCCCACTGTTCACTTGTAACATTGTACTTTGACTGATTCCTATCAGTTTTTGTTCTTGTTTGTCGAAATACCAGACTCCTATTTCTTTATCAGATGCAACCTGAATCATTCTCATATTTGTACCCTCGCCTGTTATTCAAATACTACTGTTCCTAATGAAAAATCATTAATACATCTACCTGCATCATCTAATTTCTTATCTATAAACTCTCCGGTATCTTGTAGAGTTTTGTTATTATCATACATATAATCAAAATAATTAACTAAAACCACGGTTACTATTACACTTACCCCTATAACTAAGCCAACCGGCCCACCTGCACTAGATGCCACCATTGCCGTTGTAACCATTTTCACTGCTGTCCCTGCCATACAGCCAATTGCAGTATGTGCCCCCGTCTTTATCAGCGCCTCGCCTTTATCAGCACCCCCTGCCCGCAGAAGTCCATAATCAATGCCGCTTCCGATAACGGTCATAGGTGCACCGCCAATATTTGAAATTTGGGTTCCTTTGGTTCCCACCTGTGCAGCCTTAATGATATCGTCACTATACCGAAGCATATCATCCACACTTCCCTGAGAGTAACTCAAGATCTTGGCCGCATTTTCTGCAAGCCATACTCCCTGCGCTTTTGTAATCTCTCCAAGCGCTGAACAAGTCGTAGAAAATGCCTGTGACGCCACAGTCCACCCAATCCCTAATAACTCTATTTGCTCCTTATGTTCCGCCAGATATTCCTCAAGTGACTGCTCTTCCCGAATCGGATTCTGCACCATATAATTTACGATCTTACAAATGTCGTCATCACTCATCTTTGGATTTTCTTTTTTTATCTTTGCCAGTACATCTGTTAATACATTCGCCATCTCCTGCCGGTTTCCCCACATTTCATTGATTCTGCGGCTCCACTCCATATCGATACCTGAAATCTGGAACATCCTGCCGGCAGAGTTATACTGAATCCCCTGCATAATGCCAAGTCCCTGGAGAAGCTGGACTTTTAACCCGTCGTTCCCACTATAAAGTGCAGATGCACAAGATACAAATTGACTGATTCTCTCTAATTTCTCTTCAATATCTGCCTTTTGATTCTCCAATGTCTGCCTCAAATCAAGCATAGTCGTCACGCCTGGCGGTGTATCCTCTAAAATACGTAATATCATTCCGATCCTCTCCACATCCTCCAGCAGACCATCTTCATCTACATTTGCTGCATCTGCAAGATAAGTATCTATCAGCGCACTATATGCCTCATTCTCTGCAGCCAAATCTTCCGCACAGCAGATGAGCCCCCGAAGCACAGGAATATGTACAGAGTTATAGTAGCCTTTCAGATTCCCATAAGACTGTGCCAGTAATTCCGGTGTATCAATGAATGCATCAATTTTCCTGATCATTAACTGTGCATTCAGAATCATTTCTTCAAGATTCCGGCTCATCTGCTTTAACTGATTTTTTACGCTTTTTGTGTTCATAAGCAGTCCCACATCTGTCACCCCCTGTGCCTATATGCATCCTAATATAATTTCCTTACCTTTATCCAGAAGAGCAGCTTCTGAAACGGATGAAGCGAAATAAGATACATGACTATGGCTCCCATCCCGCCAACTCCGACAATCGCCATCCGTATATCGCCCTCCTTAGGATAAAAATACAACCCTAAGCCTGTTATCACAATCAATACAAATAGCATAAGCAAACTAATGATATAAATCTTCTTCTCTATCTGAGACACATACCGCAGAACCTCTGCAGTAAAGGGATAGATACACCCTGATTTTTTTGCTTCATCAGCAAATCTCCGGGTTCGGATTGTTGCATATACATAGGATAGAACAACACTGACCCCCACAAAAAGCCATACATTCCTGGTCTCTATATACAGGCCCCTCCTGGTCAGATAAGCTCCTATTGCAGCCAGAATACATCCGCTTATCACAGCAATATGTATAAATGGAGAGCCATTGATAGTATCCATCTGCCGCATCATATCATAGCTGACCTTTATGAGCTGTTTTTCCTGTTTGTCAAAATACCAATATCCCAATTGTTTATCTGCTGCAATCTGAATGATTTTCATGCTTACTGCCCTTCCTCCGGCTCATACTTCTTACCCAGCTTCTCAATCTCCTGTTCAAGCTGATCCATCCTCTCCTGCTTACTGGAACCGTCAATCTCTGTATTCCCCTCTAATATATCTGCCTCCTTCATATAGGCATACACAAGAAGCTTATCATCGGACAGCGCCATTGCCATATTCTCCGCCTTCTTAAGCTTGCGGCGCCCCAGATAGATCCAATAGTCAAGCTCTTTTTCATTACTCTCCGGAGACAGCTTTTCCACGATGACGGCGATCTCTTCCTGCTTCAGACTTTCACTTCTCGCATAAGATGCGGCAAGTATATACTTTGTATTTCTGTCCATCTCCTCCGGCGAAAGTGTCTCCAGGCTGTCAATACATCCTACATAATCATTCACGATATACCTCTGGTTGGCTGCGATTACCGATTCCTGCTTTGGGACGACCATCCTCCCGTAATAAAACGCCCCTGCACCGAAAGCAGCCGTCAGGATCACAGCCGCCACAGCCACCATCCGCCAGGCCAGGTAGCCCTTTTTCGACACCTGCCTCATAGTGCGCCTGGCGTTCTCTTCCAGCTCCTTTTTCCTGCGCTTAAGCTCCGTCTTCACTTCCTCTGCCGAGGTGCATTCATAGATTGTCTGAAAGCCCCGTTCTCCCTTCAGGATCTCAATCCCGCTCTCTAAAAGCTTTGCCACATCGTAACGTCTGCTCAGGATCCCCCCGGCAAATGCCTTGTAAATATTTAAAAACTCCGCTTCCTGCCCGCATTTTCCGGGCTCATACAAGTCCCTCCCCCTGACATACGGAATATAGTTGTCATCGTAATATATTTCCTCTATGGAAAATGAAATCTGGTATTCAAAATACGCCTCTCTCAAACCTGCAAAATTAATGAGCAGGCTGTACTTCGCCCCTTTGTCTTCCTCCAGGATTTCCTTCAGCGGCTTCTTTCCTTCTGTATCATAGATAAAGCAGATGTCCTCTCCGTCCTCTTCATACTGACAGCGAAGGAAATGTTCTCCTGCCTCTTTCATCCTTTCGTAGTCAAAGGTATCCTTTGCATTCAGCTGTGATTTTTTTACTGTCCTTCTATTATCCATAACCTGTCTCCTGTATATATTTTTGCCTCCTCATAAGTCTGCCAAAGGCCAATCCTCCTTCTGGTCCGTTCAGACTGTATAAAGTTCCCTTCGTCCCACGCCATCTGCGGAATATTTTCCTTCAGCACCTTCAGCGTAGTCCCGACACGCTGGCCGGAATCCACCTGAATATCATAAGACTGCCTCTTCGTCCTGTTCGTAATCGTAACTGTAAGTTTCACCTTGCTTCTTACCCTTCCTTCTTTTTTCTATGTAAAAAAGAACTGCACCTGCCAGTACCACACCTGCCAGTACATATGCATACATAGACAGGCTGCTTTCAGCTCCTGCACCGTCCTCATAATCCTTCTTTACCATAGCAGAAGTATCTGCCTCCATCACCGTCTTCAGGATTTTCTGCCTGTCGGTCTCCGGCTTCCCGGTCAGCACATCTGCCAGAATCTCTTCCCGCCTCAGTTCTTGTTCCTGATCGTAGTTTTCCTCCAATAGCTCTGCTTCTTCTCTGAAAATATGTACATGAAATCTGTCGCACAATGACGTCGTTGTCTTCTCCTGCTGCTTCAGGATGCTGGTGTCGATCTCAATATCATTACGGATATCTGACAGACTCTCCTGTTCTCCGTCTGTCATGCCCTCAGTCGTAATCTCTCCCATAATCTCCTCCTTGTGCCGCCGGTCTTTCCGCTGCAGGGACGGCTGGTTATGACCCGCTTACCTTGTTCGGAAAGACCGGCTCTGCTCCTACATCTGACTCTTCATATCCTGATCTGCTTTCTCGAAGTTCTCGGAAATCTGACGCATCTGCATAGCCATATCTTCAATCATCTGCTTAACGTCCTTAAGCTTTGGCTCTGCATCAAAATACTGCTCCACAAACCTGTCACAGGTCTCTGCCTCCCATGCATCCGGAAGGTCACGGATCACACTTGTCATAATGTCAATGCAATCTCCGAAAGCCTCACTCTGCTGCAGAAGTGTTGATGATGACGATGCCAGCACCTCATAATCCACTCTTAACATATCGTTTCTCCTCCTTTGTTTTCCCCGTCTAACGAGGGTATTTTTTTATAACCACATAAGAGCCGCATGTACGTCCCTTATGAAAGCTATCCTTTTATTCCGCCTTATAGCCCTGTCTCAGAATTCCATAGCCCGCCGCTTTATCCCCTGCACGATCAGCAGACGGACAAACACTGCAAATAAAATTCCCCCTGCCAGAATAAGAAGTACTCTGAGCACAAGCCTCTGATCAATTCCGGCCATTACCTGGGAATCCTCTGTCTGGATTTCCTGAATACCTGCATCCGCTTCTTTTTCCTCCAGCAAAAGCGGCGCTGCCATGAATCCGTATGCCTCCTTGTTCTCTACGTCTCCGATCCTGGTATACGGCAGCTTGCCGGAAAGATCTCCCAAAAGCATACGGTTAATTTTACTGTTCTCACTCCGGGATGCCTTGGCCTCTGCAAGCCCCTCCGTCAGAAGCTTTTCCGATGCCTCCTCTGCCTTCGCCACACTCTCCTGCATGGCGGTCATATTGCTGCCTGCAGCCTCATATACATCACTGACATACTGTCCGTACGCACCGATATATTCCGACACTTTCCCTTCCACCTCACGGTTGTTCGCCTGCATGTCGTTCATGACACTCTCTACCTGGCGCCCGTCCACATATGAGGACGCGTCATAGCCGCTAAATTCCGTCTGGAACTCCCCTGCTTCTTCGCCGATCGCTTTGTATTTCTCCTCTGCCTCGGTATAGGCCTGGAGCAATTCCTGTCTCTTACTGCCAAATGGTTCTATAATCTGCGGCCCTGCAAGCCCGATAATATCATCTGCTTTCTCCAGAAGCGCCGTCTCTATATCCACAGCATCGTCACCCACAACCTCGGAAGGTTTCTTCACTGCCTCTGCATCCGGCAGGGGCACGCCTCCGGGCTGATTTTGCCCGGGCACACGATCCTGGATTACGGGTGAGGTCTGACAGTACTCTTCTTCCGGCATCTGGTCCGTCACCGAATTTAAAAATTCCTCCCAGCCGGAAGCCTGTGTCGGAGTAATATCCACACCGGCTGCATCAAGTGCCCCGGCCAGCCTCTTTACATACTCTTCCCGGTCTATAAATGCATAATGGTCTTGAGCCTGCCCGGACAGATAGCCCTCCAGCATCTTCTGGTATGCAGTCTCTGTTTTTTCATACTCTGAAAGTTCATTCTGGAGTTCTCCCCGGCTGGCGATAAATTCCTCTGTCTCTTTATTGTAATCAGTGATATAAGCGTCATAACGGCCGAGGACTTCCTCCATCTCCTGCTTCACGTCCTCCCCCTTTTCCTGAAAGGATTGGAGCTCCGCATCCAGTGATGCGCTGCCAAGAGCCTCATTGGCGGCGGCAAATGCACCTGCCGCCTCGGCCATACGGCTGTTGACCCCGCTCGATTTTTCTTTCATTTGATCAAGATCCTGCTGCCCCCTGTCAAGAAATCCCTGGTAAGCCGCCCCAAGGTCTGCCGCCAGCGTCTCTCCCCTACCATATTCTCCGGACAGATCCGGTTCCGCCACATTGTTCTCTACCTGCACCATCTCCGGGATTTCAGTCATCGCAATCAGGCTTCCGGGATCTACTGCATCCAGAAGTTCTGTGTCCTCCTTGTCATTTGCAATAATCTCATCTGACACGTCCTGTGCCTGGTGAAATTCTTTCATCACGGACGACAGATAGATCTGGGTCAGACTGTCACTCAGGTTCGCACCCAATGCCTCTACATTGCGTATCGCCTGTTCTCTTTTTTCTCCGCTGACCGCATGACTGATCGTAAATGTCAGGCGGCTTACAGTCGGCTGAGTGTTAATGCTGTATACGGCCTGTGAAAAATCTGCCGGAATAATGACGCTGGCGCCGTATAATCCGGTTTCCACCCCAATCCTTGCATCTGTAAGCCCGGTCACCGTATATTCAACTCCCGTGTAAGGGAGAAGCTGAGCCGCGTACTGCACCTTTCCGCTGGCCGTATCTACACCCTCATCCATATTGACAATGGCAATCTTCGCCCCACGCTCTTCCTTATCCGCCCGGGACATTTCCTCCGCTCTCCTCTCATTCTCAGCCCGCTCCCTGTACATCCCTGCAAAATATCCGGCAGCCACAGCCGCTGAGACAAAGAGAATGGCCAGCACTATCATGATTCCTTTTTTCTTCATCTTCCTTTTCATCTCGCATTCTTTCAATATATCTGACGGAGGACTCCTTATCCCCTTCGTATAAATTGCAGCAGTTCAGCCTACGCCATTATAACGTGTTCATTCATGCAAGCATGATTCTGAACTGTTGCCATAAATAAAAATATCCTCAGGAATGTTCTTGTAAAAGACCATCCCTGAGGACATCATATAACAAAAAAATGCATTTGTCTCAGCTTTGGCGCGAACGGTAGGTTTTTGTCCGCGAATAGTATGTTTTTACGATGTGAGTATATATTTCCAGCTGTTATAACAGATTTATTCCAGTATTAATATATCCGGAAAACTGCTGTCATATCTTTTCAGCATATAGTATGCCACTCCCATATATCCATTCATAATGCCGGGATGATGCTCTTCCTGAGGCAAGAACGTATAATCCTTCAGCATTTCCCTGCAGATATATGCATCATACTCCCGTACCGTCTGTGAATCCCCCGCATACTCCGAAAGAAGCAGCACATTACCGCAGCTTCCGTGGCACAGACACATGCCCTCCCGCAGGCACCGGCACAAGAGCTTCTGTGCAGCCCTCTCAATATCCCTTTCCACCGGTTCTTTTAAGTCCTCCTCCACCCTATTTCTCATCATAAGCCGGGATGCCAGAATACCGCCGGCCCCGTGGCACCATGCCGCCGTATCTGTCTGCCTGCGTATCTCCTCGTCCCGTACCCGAAAATCAAGCCAATTCCTTATCTCTTCGTCATAAAAATGATTTTCATAAGCAAGGGTTTCCCGCAGCAGCTCATAATAGCAAGTTTCCTTCGTAACGTCATATAACCGGGCAAGTGCCGCTGCGATTCCGGCGTTGCCGTGGGAAATACCGAGAAGAGGCCTTTCTTCCCCGAATGTCCTCCATCCGGCCCCTTCTTCCATATGGCAGGCTTTCCCACATATAAGATCTCCGGAAAGCTTTGCCGCCTCCAGGTATTTTCCATCCCCGGAAACCTCATAGAGCATCAGCATCCCCCAGATGACTCCCGCCAGGCCGTCCAGCAGATCACAGGCCTCCACCTGCCGTACAGCGGGAATAACCAGGTCTGCATGTCTGAAAGCATAGGAAAGATAAATGTCTTGCCCTGTGATCCTGTATATGCAGAGATATCCATACACAATCGACATCTCCCCATTGTAGATGCCTGCCTGCAGCTTCTTAAGCGCCATACCCTCCATCTGTCGGGTATAAGCGAAAAGCTGTCCATCCAGCATCCCGCACAGATCCGCATATGTTTTTCTCCCTCCGCATGCTTTCAGCATATGAGCGATCAGCGCAAGCCCCATAACGCCGCCGTACAAATACATGTGCATCGGCTCAATCTGCATCCCGGATGCACCAAAAGAAGCCACATTCACAACATACCAGCCATACTCCCCGTCAATTTGCACTGCACGCCCAAGAAGCTTCTCCATCATATTCTCTGCAATCTCAAAATAACATTCTTTTTCCGGCATCTTTCCTGTCATTTCCAAAGTAGCCGGATTTCCTTCCAATATCCGGTTTACCGTCACCTGTCCGGGAAGGGCAAGCGCAATATGTATCAGTCTCTTTTGATGCTTAAGATCTTCCTCATCAAGTCCCTTTAACCTGTCTGCCATCACGCTGCCGGCCGTGCACTCAAAATAATCCCTCACTGGATGATGGCCGGAATCGTACAGATGCCGCTCGCCTGCACAGAAGTAAAAATACGGGATATCATGGGCGGCCAGATCCCTGATCTCACTGTTCACGATCTCTGCCACCCCCGGTTTATCAAAATTTCTCCCATAACACATAGTGCATAAATAAAGCTGCCTGTCGGCTCCATCCGTCATCAATGACGGGTGGTATGAACTGTCCAGGCACATGGCATATCTCTGGGTATCCGCCGCCAGGTACCGGCTCTTGACCGTTCTGAGACTGTACAGCATAGCTTCCATTGACTCCCCATGTTCCATTGCAAATCGATAGGCTCTTTCAAACCCTTCGGAGATCTCTTTCTCATATTGTGCCGGGCATACACTTACTCCATGATAAACCGGAGTATTTTGATCCTCTCCTATTTGGGGATGATGATAGGCGATCCGGATATCCGATGTGCCTGAACCTGCAATTCCCGGAATCTTAAAGGGCAGACGGACAGTCTCTCCTCCTCCGAGCCCGCTCACATTCACGCTGCCGCCCTCCTGCTGCCACTTGGCAGAGGGCAGCATCCCGGAATAAAGTACAGAGGTATGTAAATACAGTTTCACCTTCTCCATCATATTACTGCCGGCAATATGATCCGGCATCCCCAGCAGATTTTCAAGATCGATTGCCACAGGGTATTCTCCGGATGCAATGATATTCTCCCCATGGATATCATTGGTCCCCAGCAGATAAAAAAGGAACATCAGGATTCCCGTCCGCTCATAAAAACGGGTCACCTCCTCCTTTGTGCGGCAGGGCGCTCTGTCAATACAGGCCTCCCAGCCGTAATTGTCACGGCAGATCCGGGGAACCTGCTTCATTTCCAGCCCGCAGGCTCTGCCTGCCTTATCCGCAAGCTCCTCAAAGCGGCTCTCATTCTCCAGCGAATGCGGCTTATATATTATCGTATATCCATTGTCCAGATGAACTTTTACCACACTTTGCCCGCCCCTGTGGGCATCTCCGATCCCGCCTGTAATATCTGCGACCCCGGAAAACTCCTGCCCTCCGCACAAGACCTGCTGAATCTCCCTGCGGTCCTTCTCTATCCGGCTCAGCACCTGGGCATACTGGCGGTTACAGTTCTGAATGGTTTCATAAATACTTCTCTTCAGCAATGGATACTCTTTCTCAAGCTGTTTTCTCCATTGAGGCGTTATGATCCTTTGGCAAAAGTCTTTGTACTCTTCCCGTGTATCCTTGCCTCTTAATTCTCCTTCGTTCTTACTCTTGTGGATCTCATAGATCAATGTGCGGACACAAATATGCTCCAGCCTTGAAAGAAGCGAAAGAAGGTAGCTCCCGCACAGTTTCGGTGACACAGAAAGAATTTCACAAATCTGCCGGTCTGCCTTCAGGGCTTCCGCAAGATAGCCTGTATAAAATTCCATAAAATTCTCGGACTGATGCTCCGCCGCAAAACTCTCCGCCAGCTTATCTGCGGCACCATCTGCGGCCTCGGATCGTGGAAGATCATTCCACATCCCCATAACATCATATTCCATGTCACATAGACAGGCCTCTGCCTGGGGAATGTATCTGCGTATTTTGTCAAGCAGCTCCTCGCCCAAATTCATGCTCCAGAATTTTAATTTTTCCGAATGACTTCCGCTCTCTCCTATATCAGAATAGAAAATCCTTTCATGCAAATAAGACGCCTTTCTGTCCATGTCATAAACTCTCCTTTATATATATAAATATCACCATCTTAATGTCACGGTGCAGCTAACGATCTAAAATTATCTAAATACCAATACACCTTACTGAAAAGAGGCAAAAGCTAAAAATGCTTTTACCTCCTTCGCTGGGATCCGATATAACGAACGCTAAAACGCGCACGTTATACTAGCAACAAATGATTGAAAGAAATGAACTGCACACTTTAGACCATGTAGCGTACGGCACGCCGTCCTCTTCTTCTACAATTTTCTTGACCTCATCGAATTCCCCGAACAAATCTCCCGTCAATTCCATACTTTTTTTGTCTGTTTGCATAATCATTACCTCCTCTTTTTTATTTATAATCCATTCTCAAAGAATGTGATTACCACAGTAAAAACATCTCCTGTATGACTCCATCTTGCATTTCCACCATAATGCTTCACACAGGATTCCACTGATTTGATCCCGAGACCATGTAGTTCCGTCCTATCCTTGTCTGTCCGATATTCTCCATCCACCATAAACACCGGAACTTCTATACTGTTTTCTATCTTCACAATATGGATCTGGTTCTTCCTCTTTATTACAACTCGGATCCATCTGTCATGCTTTTTAATTTTTTCGCAGGCTTCTATAGCATTATCAAGCAGATTAAAAAAGATATTACCCAGATCATTTTCATTAATATTAATCTTTAAATCTCCTTCTGTCTCTACCTGGTACCGGATTCCCTTCTGATCTGCCTCATCCCCCTTAATGTTGAGAACCAGATCCAGCACATCACAGCCAGTATACACAAATTTACTCAACCGATCTACCGGCTCTACAATCATTCCAAGATACTGAACAGCCTTTTCATATTCACAGTTCTCAAGATAATTTTTCAATAAAACTATGTGATGTTTAAAATCGTGAAAAACATACTGATTGCTCATGTACAGATTCTGCAAATTTTTATAGTTCTGCTCCAGCATCTCATTTTTCATTTGTGCCATTTTAAACTGAGACCTTACTCGCGTGTTTTTTAACTCAATAGCCATAAGAGACAAGAGAATCAGCAGACAACTGACAATAAAGAGACTATTTATCTGCTCTGCATGATTGGCATGACCTGCTAAAGCTGTCAACAACAACCATCCCCATATGCACCCTAACGCCCCAAAGGAAAACAATGCACTCCTATAATCCCTAATACAAAAATAATTCTTTTTCTTATATCTTTTAAGCGCAAATCCCATCCCAAACAGCAATAAGCGTGTCAGAAAATATATAAGCACTCTTTTCCCACTTACTTTATAATATAGCCCCTGCCAAAATCCCGCACCCAAATAACTTACTCCAAAGGAAGCCAACGTCAAGTCCATTAGAGATTCCAGAAGATAGTAATCCAAAATACAGGCAAAACACAATACTTTATTTTCTCTTTTACCGAAAGTCAATATAAACCATGTACAATAAATCTGCGCTAAAAGAACAACCCAAGAAAAGAACACATACCGACGACTGCCAATCACAATAAACAAAAGCACAACTCCCACTATTCCAGTTGCCGCAATCCCTTTATTCTCCTTAACCACTTCTCCATCATAGACCACTGCATCACAGATCCAGATGCACATGCCGATCTCAAAGATGGTCAATACAATCTGAATTCCCTCCCATATGCTCATAAGTTATCTCTCCAATATTCTGTAACCATGTTTTTCACCTTTTTAATATTGGATCTGCTGATTTCCAGAACCTCTCCATTGTCCATGTGGACTTCATTTTTCTCGATTTTCCTGATATGCTCAATATTCACAATCCTCCCCCTGTCTATGGCAATAAAACCCACCCTACTCAAGACCTGCCTGACTTGTTCTAATGTTTTCCGGTCAAAATGCTGACTCCTCTCCGTAAACAGGGTACAGTTCTTCCCATCCTTTTTCACATAAATAATCTCGCTGCACCTCATCCGTTCGACACGATGCTGATTCGTAATCTGATAATATTCTGTCATCTCCCGCTTGCACTCTGCCAGAACGCTGTCCAGTACATGCGGCAGCCTGCGCTCCATATCCGGCTTTAATACATACTGGTAGGCTCCCTTCTCATAACCTTGCGGAGCAAACGATGCATGGCAAGTCAGAAATATAATGTAACCCTTGCTCTGTATCTCCCGTATCCGGTCTGACAGTTCGACGCCGTTGATCTCCGGCATCTCCACATCCAGAATAAAAATATGAAATTTCATTCCGCCCTGCATTTCCTCCAGCAGGCTTCTGGGCTTCGTATAAGTCCTGACCATGACTTCCTGGTCCATCCCCGCATTTGCCGCCTGTCTTTTTACATGTGCTCTTACAATCTCCGTTATATCCTTACTGTCATCTACAATTGCAATCCTGAACATATGATTTCACCTTATTACTCTTTTTGTATTGTATAATACAGCTTTTTCCCTATATCAAAAAACTGTGCCCTATGCCCGTATATAATCAGGCGGTACTCGTCCCTTGCAGTCTCTCTGCCTTCCAGACGCCTGCGCCCACTGATATAAGTATAGATGCCTTCCTTCTCATATTTCACCTTATCTATCACATCGTCTACCACAGCATTAATAGGCATAGAATGAATCTGCGGATTCCATCTTCCAATCATACTCCTCACTTGATGCTTGTTGAGCCTGATCGTCTTTGTATATCTCTCATCCAGAAACATTACCTGTGTTTTCCCTGCTCCAAGAACATCAAGTATCCGGTCAAACAACCTCTGCTCCTCTTCATAAGGAAAGCCAAGCTGTACATAAGCCTGAATATGATGCAACGCCTGTTTCATGTAAGAACAGTCACCGGTCACAGAATATCTTTCATACAGCCAGCCAATACTATCTTTCAGGACTTCCTTTGAATCAAGACCCGCCTCTTCTATATTGTTAAGCGCTAATTTTACTGCTTCCATACTAATTAATTTATTGTTCATCACTGTCTCCCGCAAACACGCATTTTAGTAAATATATAGGCTTATTAGTTATTTCAAAATCTATCCGCGAACTGATAAACTGACATCGAAAGGAGCCGCTATGAAAAAAGAAATCGGATTTCGTGTCAGGCAGGCACGCATTAATGCTGATCTAACCCAGGAAGAACTTGCAGAAAAAGCCAGTGTCTCTTCCAGTTTCATAAGCCGTCTTGAAAATGGCAGGGTTCTGCCAAGCATCGACCGGTTATATATGTTGGCTGATATCCTTGACGTCGGGCTGCAGGATCTGTTATGCGATCTTTTTCGCCAGACGGACAATGACTCATCCTCTCTTACCGACAACATTAATTATTACATTGAGTTAATGACGATTCCGGAAAAGCAGTATTTTTTGGAATATGTAAAATTATTCCATCGCTACTTTGGTAAATCATAACATATTTTTTATCACTTTTGGGGAAATGTCCTCGAACTGTCATGTTTTGTCCGCGAATTGTATATTTTAGGGTATATTTTCCTGATTTCCACACCCTCCCATGCTATACTCATATCTGTCCGCAAGCCGCCAAGTCAATTCTTGCCGCCGACTTCCGGCGTTACGGGAAGACAGCAAAGACATTCGCCAGATATCTTTGCTGCCCGCTAAAGCACGTGTGTTCGAGACCTTCCACACGTAAAAACAAAACTTAATGTTCTACGTTTTTATGAAGATTTATAATAATACAGACACCCCGGAAATCAGGCATTTCCAGGGTGTTTCTCTTCATCTTATTTTGTCTTGCGCCCGGCAGATTTTTATACTTTATCGGACGGTATCCGCCAGCCGAGGGCATGCATTATGGGATGCCCGTATGGGTATACTCTATCGGACGAAGTCCGCTCGCCGCAAGTATGAGTTATTGGCTGCCCGGACGGGTATTCCTTACCAGATAAAATCCAGATTCTACACCGTCTGCAGTCCGGCAAGCTGTTCCACCTCTTCAATACTAAGTCCGGAACACATTGCAACTTCCTCAATTGTCAGCTTTCCCATATTCAGCATTCTTTGAGCCGTTTTCTTATTTGCCTCATTCTCTGCCTCAATCTTTAATTTTCTTGCACTTGTCTCAATCAATGCACTGCCCATAACTATCATATAACGAGACAATGAATCTGGATCCTTAGTCTTACTATGATGGATGGGTCTATACATTTCCGCCGTGCATTTTACCCCTGGCACTTGCGTACTGCTGCCGGATATGTTATATTATAGACACAAAAAGGGAACGCCATAGAAGCGGCTACCCTCAAAAACAAAAACCTAATTTACATCAGGCCGTCACTATTGCAGTAGTGGCGGCTATTTCTTTCCCCTGAAGACCGTGTAACACAATCCCACAAGGGCGCAAATGAATATCCCAACCTGAATTAAGAGTGAAACCAGATAAGGACAAAAATAAGTTTTCGGAAAGTAACGGCATTGATTAAGAAAATTAGCTCCACGAGAAGCCATTTAGTGACAATGTCTGCAGATATAGCGAGCATCGGATTGTATCAGCCACAACCCCAACCTTAAAGCCTTTTAAGAAAAGGATAGAAGAATATGAATGGATATGCTATAATTCTTGTGTTGTCCAACCTACACCCGGCAACGGGAGGAGGTGTTTCCATGGAGTTTGTCATATCTTTTATAGTCGCTGTTGCGGCTGGTGTAGCCTGCCACTACATCATCAAATGGCTTGACAGTGACCGAAAGGGCAACAAATAGCCTAGTGGGTGCTTTGCCACTATAAAAGAAAAGAAGAATCCCCAGACTGTACGCTACTACGGTTTGGGGATTCATTCTGCGTTCTCATGGAACTGTCATATCTTTTTGCCTATCGGCATTATAGCATATGCAAAAACTTTTTTCAATATGCTTTTGCCTTTACACAAAACAAAAATTTATCCTTATCTGGCATCCTTCAAATCAGAATATGTAACATACATTGGCAACGCCCTCCTTTCTTTCGTTTGGAGGGTCAGCCCCTCCGTAAATGGAGGGCAGCCGCCTGGCTCTATGGTTTCCCTTTCGCAAAGTATAGCACATGTGCCCGGATCCGGCAATGACAATATCTCTTTCCGGCCCCTATTCATATTGTTTTGACAATGCAACTGCTTAACAGTATAAATGCTCTCTTTCTTGGATTTCCTGGTATTGCACCAGTGCAAACCCCTGTTTATAGCACTCTTATTTGACAATCTCTAATCCTGATCACCGCGCCGCTCCCTCATTTCCCCATTCACCTCTGTTTTTCAAAAAATCACGAAATACTAAGCCAAACATTAATATTATGTGCATTCTTTTTTAATTTGAGTGCACCCTTTTTTCTGGTTGATGGCGCACTCTTTTCTTGATTATATTGGATATTTGCCTTATCCTGGTGCTTCTAAATTTCCTTTTGAGTTGTTTTGAAAATCGGCTTCCTAAGCATTCTTTGATCTTCGCACAATCGTGTACAATTATTTCCATACTTCTTGAAATGATTGTTATGTCAGATATGGAAAATGAATGCTCACTGGTCGGATGTATGCGGGAGATTCCGGATCCGAGAGCCCCATATAACCCAAAACACAAATTTCTTGATATCATCATAATCGCAGTTACTGCTATCCTCTGCGGTATGGATACCTGGAATGAAATAGAGGACTGGGGCTGTCGCAGGGAAGATAGAGGGTGTCGTTGCTATTGATGGAAAGACCATCAGACGCAGCAGAGACGGGGCAAAAAGAAAACAGCCGGCCCATGTGGTAAGCGCATGGACTTCCGAGGCGTCCCTTGTCCTCGGCCAGCTGCGTGTGGAAGAAAAGACAAGTGAAAGTCTTTAAAGGACTCAATACAGGCATTGAATAATAGCGCTGAATTTAAGCCGCTTGAGAGGGTAAAAGCTTGCGTTTGCCGTGAGTAAATTGTGGGTACGACTTGATTTCCACGCCCTCCCATGCTATACTCATATCTGTCCGCAAGCCTAAAGAATCAATGCTTGCCGCCGATTCCCGGCGTTACGGGAAGACAACAAAGACATCCGCCGGATATCTTTGCTACCCGCTAAAGCGCGTGTGTTCGAGACCTTCCACACGTAAAACAAAACTAAAGGAGAACTAAAATCTATGAAAAATCAAAAAATTACTTTCATGACACAGGCGGCTATGATTGCCGCTGTCTACGTGGTGCTTACCTACTTATTTGCACCATTTTCTTTCGGTGAAATCCAGATTAGAATTTCCGAAGCACTCACAATCCTTCCTCTATTTACGCCCGCCGCGATTCCGGGGCTCTTTATCGGCTGCCTCACAGGCAACATTTTAGGGGGAGCAATACTTCCCGATATTATCTTCGGCAGCATAGCCACTTTGATCGGTGCATATGGCACCTATCAGCTGCGCGGCAGAAACTATTTCTTCGCTCCGCTTCCTCCGATTATAGCCAACTCCATCATTGTACCCTTTATACTGCGTTACGGATACGGAGTGCTGCTGCCTGTTCCGTTTATGATGCTGACAGTCGGGATTGGAGAAGTACTGTCCTGCGGCGTGCTTGGACTGATTCTTTATTCTGCTCTCTGGAGATATAAAAACCTTGTATTTCAAAAATAATCCGGCAGGAGTCCTTTAACGCTTCTTGCCGGACATGCACCTATCCGGTGAATAGAAAGCCCGGGATACACATGACACGCTGTCTGTATCCCGGGCTTTTACAGTCCCTTATGGCCGTTGGATGAACATTATGCAATATACGTATGGCTGCTTGCCGCCGTCATCTCATCCATCTGCTTAAATGTAATTCTCTTTTTCTCACTACTGCCCATGTCTACATAGACAATTGTATTTTCACCATATCCCACAAGGATAACGGAAGTGCTGCCATTCAGCATGGCAATTACCGGCCGTCCCTGATTAATGATATAGGCCAGCTGCTCTGCATCGCAGCCGCTGAGATCCATACTCGCGCCCGGTCTGGCCTTTTCCATGATCTGCATCGGCGATGAACCGCCTGTCAGCTGTTCTTTTATATTTGCCGCCAGAGCATCTGCCCCCGGAATGGAAAAATTAAGATCCCTGTTGCCCCGTTCCCACACATACGCCTGGTTCTGATCCAGCACAACTCCGCCAAAATTATCTGCTTCCTGGATCGCATCCCCTGCCGTATCATACACTCCCTTCAGTTCTCCATGCCCATACGCATAATATTTTTTCTCGTCGCCGGTATGCTCAAAGGATACGACCGTCGGATTCTCAAATAATACCTGCTTTGGCTTGAGCACCTTCGGCTCCTTATCCGCAATTCCGTCTTTATATGTGAGCCTCATTTGTTTCTCTTTCAGCTCCGTCGTATAAGACTCCAGAAAGATCTTCCTCTCCTTCTCCTCCTCATTATTGGAGATATACTCCTGTGCTATAGCCGTATAAACATTTCCTTCCCTGGTTGCCCGTTCCAGGATTACCCTGTTTTCCTCAAGCACAGCATCCAGGACATATACCCCGTTTTCTTCATGAGTTTTAATAACCTTTCCCTTGCTGTTCTGAATCTCAACTTTGTACATTGGTATCACCGCCTCACCGGAAACAGTCTGACCCATATCCCCGGTCTTCGCAATGCCATACACAAAATCATTTCTCACAAACCCAAGGGGATGTATACTTTCCCCTTCTTTACAGGTGACGCTCTTCTCCTGCCCGGAAGCAAGGTTCAAAATAATAATCTCCCTGACATCGGTCTCACTTTCTGCTGTCTGATATGCCAGCAGATGCCCGTCCCCGGATACTACATATTGATTTGGTGCAAGCCCTTTTACAATCTCCTTTGTCCTCCCTTTTTCAACATTCGTCTCGTAAACCGTCCCATCTGCCAGCAAATACAGTTTCTTATTATCTACGCTGTAATGCAGCAGCTCTCCGAGACCGCTTACCTGCTTTCCGTAAAATTTATTAGAAGGTATGAATACTTTCTCTTCTACAGAATTCTTCTGAACATTGTAATAATATACTGCAATACCTACCTCACCCTCGTGTGCCCCTCGATTCATATATCCGTACACCGCAAACGTGACATTCCCGTTTTCGTCCGCACCCAGAAGCCTTACCTCATGCTGCTCTGTATAATTTCTCTCATCCATATTTTCTGCTGAGGAAAAACTGAAAACCAGCGATATCTCGTCTGTCTCTTGATTGTAGCTCCACAGCTCCCCGGCCTGCACAAAAGAAACAATTGTTCCATCCTTATTAGTCAGATACGATACATCCGGAGAAGTAATTCCAAGAAGAATGCCCTTCTCACTCAAAACTTTCTTTGTAGGATCAAAGATCTGTTCCATCGTACGGTCATAATCGATAAGGTAGGTCCTCTTCCTCTCTTTGTCATACCGGAGCCTGAAAAATTCTTTTACTTTATAGGTGTCCCCGTCATTTTCCTCCCCCTTGCAGCGGACAATATATTCAATCTGGAGTGCCGTAGTGACATTGTTCATCTCTTTGATGCTCCATCTCTCCCCGTTTTCCACTGAAGGCTCCAGATCCTTCCATCCCACCTGTGCGGAACTAGAATGGATATTAACATGGGAAAATGTGCTGTTATCACCCTCTTCATTCGGCTCCAGCGCCGCCCCGAAGCTCATATCGTCCGATTTGCCCAGGGCGTTATCATGAAACTTATTCGCATAATCCAGACATTCTATAAGGCTGGCATTTTCAGAATCTGCAATACGGGTATAAAAATAAACCTTTTTATCTCCTTTCAGGGTTAACGCTATCTGGAGGACACGTTCCTCAACCAGAATATTTTCGGCACTCAGATCCAGACTGATCTCGTTACCCGGATTTTTGACCTCATCCTCACAGACCACCTTTTTCCCATCCAGCGTATAGACCTTGCAGACAGCCTTTTGTACCTCATTTTCATATGCGGAAATCACCACGTCCAGACGCTTTCCGGCGACAGGCGTAATTGTGTCACGCACAGACGGGATATTCATCTCTCCGGCATAACCCGCAATACTATTAAGGCTGTAACCGTTATAGGTGAAGGAAATCAACGGATAAGTAGCAGTACCCATGTCTGCGGTCATATCATCATTCCCTTTATTCGTAAAATAGCTGAAAACGACAACAGCTATCAGAAATGCCCCAACTAATATAGCAGCTTCTTTTAATTTCTTTTTAAAATTCATCTGTATCCTCTTTTTATCCTAACAGCTTTCCGAGTGTCGGAGACACATGCAGAAACTGCTCACAGTTTTTTATCCTCTGTGTATTCTTCCCCTCTTTGCCTGTGTATATCGCACGAATCAGAATATTTTTCGGAGTGTGCTCCATATCAATAAATTCCAACACCTGGACATCATAACCCTTAAGCTCCAGATACTCTGCACGAAGTGCATCCGTCACAAGAGCAGAAAATCGTTCCTTTAATAAACCATGCTTTAAAACCGGTTTTAATATATCATTCTCCATCTGTCCATTTAATTCATGCTGACAGCACGGAACCGAAAGGATTACCCTCGCATTCCAGCCCACAGCTTTAGAAAGCGCATAATCTGTTGCCGTATCACATGCATGCAGAGTCACCACCATATCCACTTCACTGACTCCCGTATAATCCGCAATATCCCCCTCGAGGAACGTCAGCTTATCATAGCCGTATAAGCCGCTCAGCATATTGCAGCGGCTGATCACATCCTTCTTAAGATCCAGCCCGATAATGCGTATATCATACTCCTTAAGCTCATGGAGATAATAGTACAGCGCAAAGGTAAGATAAGATTTACCGCATCCAAAATCCAGGATCGTAAGCTCTCTCCCCCGATCAAGCCGGGGCAGTATATCCTCAACAAACTCAAGGAATCGGTTGATCTGCCGGAACTTGTCAAACCTGGAACGAACAATTCTTCCCTCCTCCGTCATAACCCCAAGATCCTTCAAAAACGGAACATATACTCCCTCCTCAAGAATATACCGTTTCTTACGGTTATGGGACAAATCTGCCGGAACGGAAAGATTTTTCTGCGGGTTTTTTCTTACTGTAACTTTCCCTTTTTTGCTTACAAGCACTGTATACTTCCAGTGGGATGTCTCAAACTGCATCTGCTTCATATTTTCCATATACTGCATAATCCTCTCACGAGCCTCATCCATGTTAAGATTCTCATGAAATGCCTGGTTACTGCGAAAGGACTCTAACTGAAAAATAAGTTCTCCCCTTTTCAGAAGCGGGCGAACCTTTACCTTTGATACACCGTTTTTATCCCGCGGCGCACTCAGTACCGCAGACACAAACTCCTTATTTAAATTTTCCTGCAATAATCTTGTCAATTCATCCATAATAGTAATATTGTAATGGTTTTTTCTGATAAGTGCAAGTAGGGACAAGACATTTTCATATGTCCTGCCCCTGCACACTGAAGGCATATTTTACAATCTGACTCTTGGAAATGCGACAGTCACCTTAAAAAGATCTCCGTCCAGATACAGTTCAAAGGTTCCCTTTTGCATCTCTGTCAAAGTTTTTGCAATTGACAGCCCAAGTCCGCTTCCCTCTGTACTTCTTGAAATGTCCCCGCGGATAAACCGCTCTGTCAGTTCATCTGCAGAAATGTTCAGCGGCTGATCGGATATATTTTTCAGGCTGAAAATAACTGCTCCCTCGGTCACAGTCAGATCCCCGTAGATCCGGCTTCCTTCCATAGCGTATTTTGCCGCGTTATTATATATATTTTCCAGAACTCTCCAGGTTCTTCTTCCATCCGCACAGATCAATGCCTCTTCCTCCGGCAGCGTAAGCACTTCCCTCAGATCCCGGGCCTTGAATTTTTCTTCAAACTCCCCGCTGGTCTGCTGAATCATCTCCGTCAGATTAAGATTCATAAATTCCAGCGTAATATTACCCGAACTGATCTTAGAAGCCTCCACCACATCTTCCGTCAGATTCTTTAACCTCTGTGCCTTTGCCTCCAGTATCTCAATATACCTCTGGAGCCTGGGATCCTGAAAATTCTCCTGCTTAAGAAGCTCTACATAATTGATAATAGATGTGAGCGGTGTCTTGATGTCATGGGATACATTGGTAATCAGATCCGTTTTCAGACGTTCACTCTTAATACTCTTTTCCACCGCTGCGTCCAGGCCGTCACCGATGGAGTTGACCGCCTCAGCAATCTCCTTTTGGTCACCCATCATGCCACCCGCATAGATCTTATAATTTATCTCGCCTGCCGCTATTTTTTTGATCCCTTGCTTTATCTTCTCTTTTCCCATCGCCTGATAGGTGAGGTACACAAAAGCAGCCCCTTCTACCAAAAGCATAAATACAAAGGATACGCCGGAAAAATAGAATATCCGGAAAAACATAAACCAATGCAGCAACACAAAAGCTCCAAATACGACGATAACTTTCCAGACGGAGTGCATATTCTCAAACAATCGTTTCGCAAAAATGCAAGTTGCCCGGATCAGGCTGTTTTCCCACAATGTCTTTGCCTTTGCCCTCCTCACAAGGCTGAGGAATCCAATCAGGAACATACCGCAGGTATAAGCCGCTATTACCGCCCCCTTAATAATGTACGGAATAGAATTCTGCACGTAGTCACTTCCATCGAAGACTTCATATTGATAAACCAGTTCCGTCACACCTACTGACGATATGCCGGCAATTGCCACAACCAGCAGCCATAACCCAATGATTACACCTGCAGCAATCTCTGTTTTCCATCTGTCAAACCAAATCAAATGCAGCTCTGCATCTTCATTGTTCCGTCCCGCGATCAGCGCCAGCCAGATCACACATACAATAAACAGTATCCCTGCCGCAATCCCCAGTACGGCCGTTTCTTTTGCACCGGATCCATATTTTTCAAAAAGCTGATGCTCTGTATAAAAAACATCCTGGATCGGATAAGAAGTATCTACACATGCCGCAAAGATAAATTCCTTATCTTCCGGACCGGACAGCTTGATCTCATCCCTCCACGCAGAAGCACTCGTATTTACAATGTTTGTATCAAATTCATCCAGCCTGGGCGCTACGATTACATACTTACCGGTCTCCTCCATAGCTTTTATATTTTTCTGCAGATCCCCGAACTGGGCATATGCGGACTTATTGCTGTAAACGCGTCCATTTTTCATATCCGCGTAAATATAAGTAAAATTGGTGTCTCCCTCTTCGATCTGGTCATTAATATTTTCATATTCCTTCAGGCAGGAACCGATTTCCCGTACAGCCGCATCAAGCATACTGTTTGCTTCGCTCAGACGCCCGTTCCAAACAGGATTTTCATTCACAAGTTCCAGCAGATCTGCGTATCCTACCGGATGATATTCATTCCCTGATTCCTGGATGTAATATCCATCATAGCTCCAGCAGTCAATATATGCAACCTTACCGTCCCTATCCTGGAGACTTTTCAGCGCCCCTTTATAATAATCCTCATCATACTGCCCATCCTCGAGCAGCGAAAGAATATCCGAAGCATTAAAGTCCCCGCCATCCGTACTGCCTGCATCCAGTATAAATCTAAGCTCACCGGACTCTATAAGCTCTCTGAACCGGGAATAATAATAGTACTGATAAGTACCGTCAGCTCTGCGGCACACAACAATGCTGTTGTCTGTACTTAAATTCTGATACGCATCCACGTCAATCATACTGTTCCATTCAATCAGATCACCCAGACGATAGGCAAGGCCGCTTTTATTTTCTCCTGTCACAGTTCTGTTTTTATTATATGCCTCAATATCTATAATTTTTTCCGGATCAAACTGCCCTTCTGTCTCGAAGATCCTTGCCTGACCCAATCCCCATACAACCTGATAGCTGTATTTCATCATTCTGGCAGTGAAATCATTCGTATCCTCATACTGATCTTTCGCGCCGCCCTCAAACAGTTCTTCCCGGAACACCGGATATGACATAATCCATAGACCGGTGACCGCCACAACGACAGCCAGAATATGCGCTGCAGCAATCAAAACTGCTTTGGTCAAACTAGCCTTAAACCATTTTCGCTCCATATATACTCCCTTCTAAAGCTTCTCTATCTTATAGCCGACTCCCCACACGACTTTTAAATATCGCGGCTCCTTCGGATTAATCTCGATCTTTTCTCTGATATGCCTGATATGCACCGCCACCGTATTGTCTACCCCAATGGCATCTTCATTCCATATGCTTTCGTATATCTGATCAATAGAGAATACTTTTCCCTTGTTTTTCACCAACAGTAACAAAATATTATACTCCATCGGAGTCAGCTTTACCGGTTCGCCGTCAACTGTAACTTCTTTAAGGTCATCATTGATCATAAGGCCGCCGACCGTATACACTGCTTCATCTCCACTGTCTACTGTACTGCCAAGCTGTGTATATCTGCGAAGCTGAGACTTCACTCTTGCAACCAGCTCCAGCGGATTAAACGGCTTCGTGACATAATCGTCTGCACCTATATTCAGCCCGAGAATCTTATCTGCATCCTCGGATTTTGCAGACAGGATAATGATAGGTATATTATTTTTCTCCCGGATCTTTAGCGTCGCACGGATACCGTCAAGCCTCGGCATCATAATATCGATCACCAAAAGATCTGCTCCCTTTTCCTTCAGCACCTCAAGTGCCTCCATGCCGTCATAGGCCTTAAGCACTTCGTGCCCTTCCTGTTCCAGATAAATATCAATTGCCTCAACGATCTCTTTATCATCATCACATACTAAAATCTTAGCCATTTTTATCACCTCCTCTATACTATACAAGAATATCAGGGAATTTTTAAGGACAAATACGGAAAATTCTTAAGATATTATGAAGTTAAACATGTCATAATTTGTCGATATCTGACGGATTCTTCCATAATATGAAATTTTTTAATAAAACAAAAATTTATCGGCTATAATAGAATTGTTAATATCTGGATTCTAATGGAGTTCACAAAGGAGGAAACATGCGGAATCAGGAAATCGAAAGGCTTATTCGATCTCTGGGCATTGGCGCTACCTATCGGGGTTACCGGTACCTTAGTTATGGAGTCGAATTATGTCTGAGTGACGAAAATTACCTCTTATCTGTAAGTAAATTACTGTATCCCCAGATTGCAAAAACATTTTCCACTACAAGCAGCAGTGTGGAACGGGATATACGCACAGTCGTTAAAATCTGCTGGGAACGCGGAAACCGTCCGCTGCTTGAGGATATAGCATTATATCCTTTGATACATAAACCTACCACAAGTGAATTTCTGGATATTCTTGCAAGTCATATAAACTGTTCAGGCATGTAACTACAGGACTTCACGTATTATTCCAGGGTTCTTAAGCGCTTCTTAAGAATTTTTCTTTTTCTTTTATAGATTAAACATATTTTAGACATATTTACCTTTTATAATAGTTTTCAGATAGTTAAGTAATACTTACTATCTCCCCCCTCATAAAGTAATACATCGAGGTAACCCCGATGTACACTTTACTCTCATTCCTTTAGATAACTATAACAACAACGAGAACCCGCGAGCCGCAAGGTTAGCGGGTTTTCGCTGTTTATAGAACTTGCCCGAAACACCTCCCGGTCAAATCCCGGTCAAATAATTCTAAAGCAATCTGCATTGTTTCATTATTTTTAGATAATCTTCTGATACAAATTTTGTAATTTGTCCATTTCTGATTTTGCTTTATCGTTTGTCACATGTGTATACAAATCCAGTGTAAATGCAATCGAATAGTGTCCAAGAAATCCTTGAACTACTTTTGCGTCAATTCCTGCCTCAAAACATCTTGTTGCAAAAGGAATACGGTAACTTTTTTGTAACTCATTAAATTTGGACTAACCAACTATCAGTAGTACCTTATTTACATCTCTATTCTAACAAAAGACTTTTGAATTATCAAATAACAGTCCTTTGTAAAATGTTGATTCTTATACCCCGAAATTACAGATCAGTGCCCCGGTAATCGCATCCCCGATCATCATATACCCTGTATCAGAGCAATGTACCGCATCCTCTCCCGGAACTGCCCCGTAGACCTTCCAGTTCCTCCGGTTAATCCCCGACGACCTCCACAGATTCAGGACAGGAAGGCTGTTCTCTCCGGCAATCTTCTCCATAAGATCCGCCATACCCCTGACTGTCCTGCCCGAACCCGGCGGGTATTCCTCATATCCGTCTGCGTCAATGTACGGATACTTCCCCACACAATGGGGCGTGACTATCAGGATCCGGCATAAAAGATTCTGCGCCTCCTCAAGCGTATCATAGATCCGGTCTATGCAGTATTGAAGATCGGCGGCTATATCTGTCTGTTCCCTGTCATTGTAGCCGGCGTAAAAGATAATATAGTCCATGTCTTGCAGTAAAGAAGCAGATATGGGCTTCAGCATTCCCTCGGCGCCCATCCCTCCGTCCACGATCTCACGCATCTTAAGACCGCCTCTGCAGTGCAGATGGATTCGGCAGCGGAGATTGCTTCTGAGGCGCTCGGTCCAGATTCCCGCCTGTGTGAGACTGTCTCCCATACAACATATATTTTTATTTTCCCATTTTGATACGAACACCTGGCATGCCCCCTTTCTATCTGTATGTTATTTCTATCATTCGATGCCCTGCAATCTTTTCCACCTGAAAAACCACATAACCCTCCTCCTCACGGAAATCCAGTTCTTCCCGTTCCGGCACCAGACGGACACTTTCTGCATGGCGCCCTCCTGAGAATACCCGCAGTTCTGTGCCATAAAGAGGTATAATATCTTCAATAGTATATATGTTTTCCGCCCGCTTTTCCGGAAGGTAGAACAGAATATGCAGGATTCTTGTGTCACTGCCCTTTTTATTTAGAATGCACTGTACACCAGATGGTCCTGTATGTGACACAAGCCTGGAAGGACACAAGATCTTCATGGCATCTTTGAACATTTCCCGGCACCACCTTGGGGCATTTTCCCGGTAAATACTAAAGATCGGATGGACACAGTAAATAACGCTTCCCTTCTGTACCATCTCTGCACTCTCCCTGATCTCACCCACCGGAGCATGCAGGTGGCTGCAGAATTTCTTACCTTCTCTTTCAAACCAGGGCTGTGCCTTCTGCATGATTGCCTCGCCGTCTGAAAGGTCTGCATCCGTTCCCCTCCCGTACATGACAAACGGCTCGCCCGGGAGATCTTTTCCTATGACCGGCCCGGGCAACACAAATTCTCTGCTGTATCCGGACTCCCGGACATTCTGCACTCCATACAGGCTGCTTTTTTTGTGGATACAGGCATGATAAGAGCCGAACACAGCCCCGCCGGCCTCCACATAGTCCTTAAGCTTCTGCTCCAGTTCACCGGAATACGGGATCTCATCCGGAAGGATCAAAACTTTATACAGTTCAAAACAATCGTCTGAATCAATGACCGTAAACTGATAGGAAAGCTCCTGCAGCATATGTACCGCGCCAATCAGAGATTTCGGCAGTTCACGTCCGTCCAGAATCGGATTCAAATACTCATGGGGAGTAAGGACAGCCACTTCCGCCTCCATAACAGCGCCTGTACAAAAAGGCTCCTTTGCCTCCACGCTCTCATAGACCTCCCCGATCAGCCTGTAAGTCGCATCAGACAATCGTCCCCATGGATGCAGCTGATCTCCCACCGAACATCCGGCTCCCATGGCAAGCATCTGAAAACATTCATACTCCAGCGCTTCTTTATTTTTCAGAGAATGGAAGTCTCCCCATGCGGTGTGAAATTTCCCCGTCATTCCGATCATTTTTTTTCCGAAATGAGACGCATACCTTGCCATCGCCGGAAAATGGTCATATCCCCAGTCACCACTCGGGAGAGATTCCAGCTCCAGATGGCTGTATGTATCAATGGAACGCTTCATAACAGGATCTATGCCCGGATCATTATAAAACACCGAAGCCTCCGGCGCATGCTCCCGTATCAGTGCAGAGATCTCACTGCGGAAACGGTTTAAAGTAAGCTCTGCAAAATAAACGCGGTCTTCCCTGGCTTCCGGATCCAGCCCCTCCTCTTTCATCAGCCTTCGGCAGCTCTCGCAGCAGCATTCTGTCTGCATGACAATATCCATAAAAAGTCCGTCCAGATTCTCGCTCCCTGCCACGTCAATAATGTCCATAATGTGGTTCTTAAAAAATTCCCGGTATCCGCTGTTCAGACAGATATCATAACAGAAATGAGGCTCCTGCATACTGCCCCGGTTCACCGGCCTCCCTTCTGCATCCCGGCACAGCCACTCCGGTTTCTCCCGAAGGATCCTCTCATCCCAGCGCACCGTTGTGTAAACAGGAACACGAATCCCCCTTTTGCGGCAGGCCCTGATCTGTTCCAACAAAAGTCCCGGCCGTTTCAGATGCGGGTGCACAAGCTCAGGATTCTCCCTGGACGGATAATAAAGCCACCCGTGATGACATCTTGCAAAGCATGTCACCGAATTAACATGCGCCTTTTGCAGAGTGTCTGCAAATTCCTCCGGGTCAAACTCTTTTCCAACTTCTGTAATATACTGACTTGTATGAAAGTCTAAATGCACCTGCCTGCAATTCAAATTGTCCATATGATCTCCCTCCGTTTTATTCCTTTACCGCGCCTGCCGCGAGGCCGCCTTCCACCTTTTCCTGGAACAGCATATAAACCAGCATCGGCAGAGCCACAACTATAACGATCGCCGCCATCATCAGTCCGTACTCCGTTCCCTTTTCCCCGTTAAAGTTCAGGATCCCCAGCGCGATGGGCTTCAGGTCATTGTCCTTAATAAAGATCAGCGGGAAAATGACATTGTTCCACGCATTCAGAAAATTAAATATTGATACTGTGGCAATGGCCGGTTTCGTCATGGGAAGCATGACCCAAAAATAAATCTGAAAATATCCTGCCCCGTCTATCAGCGCCGCTTCCTCCAGTGAACGGTTTACCCCTTTCATAAAATTGGAGATGACAAGAATACTGAACGGAAGTCCAAATGCAACGTATACCAGAATCAGAGCCGGTATACTGTCCGTCAGCCCCATTTTCCCGATCATATAGGAGATCGGAACCAGAACCGTATGCATGGGAACCATCATCCCCAGCAGAAAGTAAAGCATCACAAACCGGCTCATCCGAAACCGGAACCTGGACAGCGCAAATGCGGCCATAGATGACAGAATCCCCAGTACAATGACCGTCAAACCCGACTGAATGACACTGTTTACAAAATATCTGCTCATCCGCGCACCCTTCCATGCCTCCGCATAGTTGGACCACATGAACTTCTCAGGAAGCGCAAAAGGGGAAGAAAATATTTCCACCTTGGTCTTTAAGGATGACATAAGGGTAAAGAGCATGGGCGCCGCGAAGACCACGGCCATGATCACCAGAAAACAATAGATTCCGATTCGTCTTTTCTTCATTGTCAGTCCTCCTTCTCATATCTGCGCTGAATAGAATTGGCAGCCAGAGTCCCTGCAAGGCAGATCATCAGAATCGTAATCCCGATGGCGCTTCCCTGTCCGTAATGCTTATACTTAAATGCTTCATTGTACAAAAGTGTCGTGGGAAGATTTGTCAATCCGTTGGGGCCTCCGCCCGTCATTGCATAGACCAGGTCAAACACCTTCACAGACCCCATGATATCAATTAAAACACATACAAATATCACATTTTTTAACATCGGTACCGTAACATAAAAGAACTTCTTTACCGTCCCCGCACCGTCGATAGCCGCCGCATCATAGATTTCCTCCGGTATAGCGGTCAGGCCGGCCAGCAGGATCACCATGTAATAGCCGATCCCTGCCCATATATTTACAAAGACGATCATATTCATGGCTGTATCCCCATTTACCAGCCAGGGGGCTGCCAGCTCCTGGAGCCCTGCAGCCTCCAGAAATGCATTCAGCGCCCCTGTAGGCATGAAAATGAAATACCACATCAGGCCCACTGCTGCCAGCGGGAATACCGTAGGTACGAAATACATCGCCTTGAAAAACCGGAAGCCCCGGCAGCCGGTATTCAGGGCAGCCGCCAGAAGCAGGGCCACCGGTGTGTGAAACAGAACGCTGAACACGACCATTTTCAACATATTCTTCAGAGCCAGCCGGAAATCCGGACTTGCAAATATCGTTTTAAAATTTTCAAGTCCTACAAACTGAATATCAGATCCGGCAATCCCGTTCCAGTCCGTCACGGAAAAATAGACGGACTGGAGCAGCGGTATCATCTGAAATACAGTGTAGATCAAAACTGCCGGAATCAGAAAACAAAGAATTATAAGAATATCTTTTTTATTTCTAATTTTTAACATAGTCTCTCCTCAAAAAAGCCACCTGCCCGACACTGCGGAATTTCCCCGCCCGGACAGATGGCGTCAGACTTTACTTCGCGGCATCCACCTCAGCCTGGATCTCGTTTGCGGCATCCGAAGCAGAAGCATTGATAAACATACTTACAATGGAGTTTCGCGTCCTGTCCTGCATGGACGCGATCGGGTCAAAATCAAAGACATCCACGCCGATACCTGTATTATTTTCACTCATTCTGATATTATCTACCAGCAATCTCGGAACTCCCGCTTCATCCAGCGTAATATCATTTCTCGGAATCAACACTCCGGCCTCCTCGGCAAATAATTTTGCCGCGTCCGCATCGGTCAGTCTCTTGATCAGTTCCATCGTCAGATCCAGTTCCTCTCCCTCCAGCTTACCGCTGATCATATAAGAGCCGATGGTCTGCATATTTTCATTTTTGAACTCCGGTTTTTCCACAAAATACGGGAAATTTGCAGTCTCTATCTGATCGCAGACCGGGGTAAGGGAAGGATCCATAAAACTGTCAATGTTCCACAGGCCGGTAAGGATCATGGCCGCCTCGCCCTCACGGAACTGTGTCAGAGCCATCTCATCTGTAAGGCCCGCAGCGTTCGGGTCAAATGCCCCCGCCTCAACCAGATCCTTGACAAACTGGAGTGTCTGAACTACATCCTCGTCCGTCCAGTTCCGCTCTCTGCCGCCCAGCTCCTTGGCCGCATCTGTACCGAGCCATTTATAGAAGATGGAATCATGTAAATGCCCTGCCATATACGTGGACTGCGCGCCCATGGCAATCGGGGTTACATCAACAGCATTCAGCTTCTTAACCGCATCTAAAAGCTCCGTCCATGTTTCCGGGAACTTTTTGATCCCGGCCTTATCAAGCAGCTCTTTATTATAGTAGAAACTGATCGTTCCGGACTCCATCGGGATCGCATAGACTCCGTCATGCCCCGGCACCTTAAAATAATTCAGAGCCCCTTCGGTGAACCCGCTTCCCCATTCTTCATCTTCCTCCAGATAAGAGGAAACATCCTTGATCAGACCGTTATCAATATAATCCGACAGGTTGGCCACACCCTGGATACGGAATATGTTGGCCATATCTCCGGAGGCAATATCCGATGCGATCAGATTATTAAAAGCACTCTCATCACTCTGTGAATTATCAACGATCTCAACTTCCGGGTGGTCGCTCCTGAACTCGTCCAGAATCTCGTTGTACAACTGCGTCTGTTTCGATGTCCCCGCAATCCTTGTTAAAATCCGGATTGTCACCTTATCTCCCCCGGATTCCCCGTCTGCTTTGCGATCTCCGTCACTTTTCTTTCCGCACCCTGACAGAAGCGCTAATCCCAGAACGAATACCATCAATGCAGAAATCAGTCTTTTTCCTTTTCTCATAGTTTTTCTCCTTTTCTTTTCTTTTCTTCTCCTTGGGCCCGTCGGCCTATGAACTGATTTTATGTGGAAATCCTTTCGGATAACATGGATATTTTATTGGCTGCATGGACATTTTATCAGTGAAAAAATGAACTTATCCTCAGATTCTTGACACATGAAAAACCATCATATTATAGTAATTGTAACATTAATCTGAAAGTAGTGGCTTACATGAAAAAGCGAAAACAGGAGACCTCACTGAAAACTAAATTTTTTCTTTCCATGAGCGCCTTGACAAGCAGTGTTATCGTCCTGCTTCTCGTTATGGTGTCTCTTGTTTACTATTATTATTTTATGTCCATGCAGGCAGATTCCTCCGTAAAGCAGCTGAATTCCATAAATAACCAGCTGAATTTCTATCTTACCTCGATGGACAATTATTCTAAAATGATGATCAGTGACACAAATATCCAGAAAAATGTGAAGAACTATGAAACCCCCGGGATCCCCTATACAGAGACCGACCGTACTCAGCTGCGTTCGGAAATGCGGAAATTCCTTCAGACCATTCCGTATATTCATTCTGCTGCCATATATGCAGACGACTGCTCCTGCATTGCCTCAACCGCTGTGGCCGCCAGTCCCGCAGACTTGAAAACATTGATGGTAAAGGATGGGTTTACATTTGCAGTCACACAAAAATATTCCAACTTTAATTTTAAGTCAGAAATACAGGCACTGTCCCTGTTAAGGCCTTTTTACGAGATATCAACGGGAAAGAAGCTTGGTTATATTGAAATCTCCATAGCCGAAAAGGATATCCGCTCACTCTACGCTCAGAACACCTCTGACACAAGCAAGCTATTTATCACAGACCAAAAGGGAATAATCGTGAGCACCGACGGCGCCTGGCCTCTCGGAGAAAAATTCCCTCCCCTGGAAAAATATGGCGGAGCAGTGCCGGAACAGTTTCGCTCCGGCAGCGGTTCTATCTGTTTTGTGTCCCGCGTAGCGCAGCTTGACTGGTTTATCGTAAACGAAATCCATCTCCTGGCCTTTTACAAACCGCTGTACCTTATTTTACTCGTCACTCTTATTGTCAGTGTGCTGTTCCTTATGACTTCTATGGTGATCTCCAGAAGAATCAGTGAGACCATCACAAAACCGCTGTATTTACTTATCAGCCATATCCGGAAGGTAAAGTGCGGAAACTGGATCCCGTTAAACAACGTGCCTGAAGACGCCGACCTGAAACTGCTTTTCAGCGAATTTGACAGTATGCTCCTGGCCCAGGAAAAGCTGACTCACGATCTGGTCGTCTCACAAAAGGAAAAAGACCGGTTATGTCTGGATCTTCTGCAGCAGCAGGTGAACCCACATTTTCTCTATAATACCCTCGATAATATCGGCTCTCTGGCCTCCCTGGAGGAAACCGACACGCTGATCTCCCTTGTGGGCAGCCTGTCTGATTTTTACAGGCACAGCTTAAGCGGCGGAAATCTGTTTGTTACCATTCAAGAGGAACTTAAGCTTACACAGGCCTATGTCAATATCATGCAGATCCGATATGTAAATAAATTCGCTTTCTTTGTTGACTGCCCGGAGAGCCTTAACAATTACTGCTGCCTGAAGCTGCTGCTCCAGCCGGTCATCGAAAACAGTATCTACCACGGTATCAAGGAAATGGACGGCTTCGGACAGATTGCCGTATCCGTCCGGGAGTCGGACTTACACATTGCCTTCACAATCAGGGACAACGGCCCCGGCATGGCCGCCGGCGCCTTAAAGCAGATTGCGGCAGCAGAGGAAGGTCATTTCGGAATAAAAAGCATCCAAAAAAGAATCCTTATGCATTATGGGGATGATTACGGCATTACTATGCAGAATATACAATCCGGAGGCCTGGAAACAACGATTTTAATTCCAAAACAGAAACGGAGCAGTACAGATGGATCAGATGAAATATAAGATCATAGTTGCAGACGACGAATATTATATACGCCGGAAATTAATAAAGATCATTGATTATGAAAACCTGGGACTTGAATTGGCCGGTGATTTCGAGAACGGCCAGGAGGTCATAGATTATTTTGCCGGAAACCGGGCAGATATTGTCCTTCTTGATATCCAGATGCCCAGGGTGTCAGGCCTTGATGCAGCACAATTTCTTCACCAGAACTGTCCGGATACCAAAGTGATCATCCTCTCCGGCTTTGATGATTTTGCATACGCCCAGAAGACACTTCGCTATCATGTCTTCGATTATCTTCTGAAGCCTGTGGATTCCGATACTTTAAATTCCACCATCCGGCGCTGCATAAACGTCATTCAGAAAAGAAGACTTGAAATCCGGCGGCTGGACAGCCTGACCCGTTACGAAAAAAGCATGCAGCTCAGCCAGGTCCTGCGGAAAAAAATTTCTTTCCGGGCGTTGGCAGACAGCTATCCTGAGCTGGCGTCAGCTAATTATTGCATGTTCTGTTCCTTTTTTGTTGACACAGAGTGCAGCCGGACTGCGAAAGACCTGATCACGGTGTTATATACCCAGAATATAGAGTGTGAATATTTTATAGAGAGCGACCACATTTTTTATATCCAGTTCTTCCTGGAGGACGATGTATCAGAGCCACTCTGCCAGTACCACTGCAAAAAATTCTTTCAGGGCTCCTCCGCCCGCTTTTACTATTATTTCGGGGAGCTTTTTGATGTGCACACAGACTGGGACAGCCACCTGAAATGTGCTCTGAACGGGTTGGACTATCGATTCTTTTCCAATACGGGAAACCTGTCCTCCTTTTCAGCTTCCTTCTGCCCCTCTTCTCTCCCTGAATCTAACACGTCAGGGATTGAAGGCATACGGCATCCCCTGATGCAGTATCTCAATGCCTCTGATACAGAGGGCTTTTGCTCTTTTATCGGGGAACTTTTCCGGACAATTGCACAGAGAAAATCTGTGGAATATTTTCATCTGGCTGTTATGGAGATCTTCGGAACCTTTTCTGTCAGGTATTCTTCCCGGAAAAACTACCGCCCTCTTCCCGGAGACTACACACAGTCAGTCATCGCAGAGGAATACCGGCTGGAAGAGATCCAGTCCGTTGTCACACATTACGGGCTGAATTATATGAAAAGCACAGAGGCAGTTCCCTCTGATCTCCGACTGAGCAAGAACATCATCCACTATCTGATGGAACATTATCCGGAGCCTGACCTGACTGTGACAAGCCTTGCCGTCTATTTTCAATTGAATGTATCTTATATGGGAAGTGTGTTTAAGAAGGTAAACCATACCTCCATCCTGCAGTTCCTTACAACACTGCGTATGACAGAGGCAAAGAATCTTCTGAAGACCGGGCAGTATAAGGTGACAGAGGTGGCAGAGGCCGTCGGATATACAGATGTTTTTTACTTCAGCAAGCGTTTTAAAGCTTTCTGCGGCTATTCTCCCAAAGAATTTATGCAGGAAAATGCCGCAGAATAAGATCAGACACAAAATAAGCTTATGTAGTTTTATTTTATTTCTCCGTTTTCCATCCTAAGTACGGTATCTGCATAATCAAGATATTCCATCTCATGGGTACTAAGCAGCACTGTAGTCCCTGAATTACTGATATTCTGAATCATTGACATTACCTTGTGAGCATTTTCTGAATCAAGGTTACTTGTCGGTTCATCGGCAAGAAGTATTTTGGGATGATTCAGCATTGCACGCGCTATCGAGACCCGACGGATCTCTCCTCCCGAAAGATTCCGCGGATACTCCTGCGCCAGATCCTCAAGGCCGATTTCTTTCAGAAGATGCATTGCGCGGTCTTTAAATTTAGTAATATCCCGGGATAAATAAGCCGGCATACAGATGTTGTCCAAAATAGTAAAATTATTCAGCAGACTCTGGCTTTGCACAACATACCCGATATTCTTATTTCGGAATGCCGATTGCTTTTCTCCTGACATGGCGGTAAAATCCACTCCGTCAATAAATATTTCCCCGGACGTAGGGCGGATCAGTCCGGCAAGCATATTGAACAATGTTGTTTTTCCGCTTCCGGAATGTCCTATGACAGCCGCAAGTTCTCCTTTCCTGACCTGCAGGGATATGTTATTTACAGCGTTAAAGTTTTGATGATTTCTTGAGAAATTTCTTGTCAGATTTTTAACTTTTATCATTTATTCGCACTCCCTGATCAAACAGTATATTTCATTTCTGCTTATTCGATATGACGAACATACCGCCGCAATCATTCCGGTCACAACAGCAATTGCAATACAGAGCATGGCAACCGGGGCCGCCTGACGGATACTGATATCCAAATATGGAACTCCTAACTTAACACTGATCACATTTTTAAAAGATGCAACCAGATAATATGAAATCAGAATACCCAAAACACCTCCGATAAAACTAATCAGCAAAGCTTCTGATAAAATGATATCTGTAATCTGTCTTTTCGATGCCCCAAGAGTATATAACACGCCAAACTCATATTTCCTTTCATTTATAGTAATCACAAAAATACTGATCAACGCAAGCGCTGTTGCCGCCACCATAATATACGTCAAAATATTCCCATATCCAGAAAATTTTTTTACCTGAGATGCAATTCCACTCATCAGATCGTCTGCTGAACACGCATACATTACCTCTCCGGTACTTCCCGCTTCCTGAATATCCATCCCTAACAGTTTAGCTTCCTTACGTTCCAGATCTTCAGACAAGTCTATCATCAGCATAGAAGCATAGTCCTTAAGTTCTCCCGTGGGAAGCTTATCTTTTGCCGCAGGAGAATCCTTTAACATATTTGCGGTCTCATATGTCATAAAAACCGAATCATCGTATCCCATTCCGGCCTTTTCTAACTTTGCCGCAACTTTGAAATTGACCTCATAAAATTTTAACGTATCTCCCACATCTGCAATAATATCATTCCCTATCACAATTTCTCCGGTTTTCAGATCCAGTGTCCTGTCCTTTTCAATCCATGGTTTTACGACAAAATCTGTTTCTGCATCAAAGGCAATCAGCTGCACTGCCGCATCACAGCAGGATTCCGCCAATGTTGCGATATACAGCTGGGCAGATACTCTTGCAACCCCCTCTACGTCTCTGACATCCTGTTCCCATACCCTGTCAAATATGACAGAACACGGCGTTCCTGAAAACAATGACTCCCGTATATGCTCCGTCCCTTCTTTGGGAACCAGAATATAATCTGCACCCATTCTTTCTGTTATGTTCGTAATCCCTGCTTTCATATTGTCCATTAAAATTGTACTAAAAAAAAACGTAGCCGTCATAAGCAGCACAAAAAACATCATAAATGCGGTTCGGAATTTTTTTGCTTTTAAATTTTGTACTGCCATCACAGGTATTTTTAATTTTCTATCCCCAGTCATTATTTCTCTTCCGCACCTTTCTGAATTGCCAAAAACACAGAGACAGCACCCAGGATCAACTCTATTGTTGCACTGACTTTCACAAATGGCGCCGTCATCTGACATGCCATGTCCGGGTTTGCACAAATTCCTACTCCTATCGAATCATGAAATGTCAAAAATACAAATACCGCAAGGGAAATTGTCATAATCCCACAAGTTAATTGTTGTTTTGTCACAAAACAAAGAGCCGCACTTATTAGCAAAAGCACTGCAAAAAATACAAATACCACCCCCGCATAGTAGCATTTCATATGTACCTGTTTTCCAGAAACAAGTTCAAGCATTCCCGGACATACCGGCGCAATGATCTTTACTGCCAAAATCATGAACAACGAGACAACAGCCTCTAAAACCGCAATGATCATTCCTGTTTTTTCATTTGATTTTTTCATTTGATATCTCCTTTTCATTCTGAAATCTGCGATTTTTATCATATAATAGCAATGTGTCATTCTTGTGTCATTTTTCGATATTTTTAACAGGAATAATAAAGGAAAATTTAGACCCCTTCCCCTCCTCGCTATATAACCGGATCTCTATCCCATGGTGCTTTGCAATATTTTTCATTATGGCAAGCCCAAGACCTGTTCCGTTTGTTTTATCTCCAAAAGAACGGTAAAACTTATCAAAAATAAACCTCTGTTTTTCGTCCGGTATCCCACAGCCCTCATCACGAATGGCCACATAATAATGCTCCTTCTTGTCTCTTGTTTCTATCCAGACGTCTCTTCCGTTTTCAGAATATTTCACTGCATTATCAAGAACTATGAGGAACATCTGCCGCAGCCGCCCGTAATCGCCGATAATCATCCACTCTTCGTTTCTTTCCTCTCTGTGGATCGTAATATTACGTTTTCCGGCAATCAGGCTAATACTTCTTACCGCATCCTGAAGTGCCGCCAAAAGGTCTGTCTCTTCTTTCTCAATCAAAAATTCTTCATTTTCCAGCCTTGATAGCTCTAGCATATCATGGATCAGACGCTGAAGGGAAATTGTCTCAACCAGCATCTGTTTTTCATAGGATTTAATCTTTTCTTCCGGCACCACCCCTTCATATAATGCTTCGATAGAACTTCTAAGTACCGTGACCGGTGTCCGCAGCTCATGTGATATATTCGTAATATACTCTTTTTGTATTTGTTCCAGCCGTTCTTCTTCTTTACTGGCATATGCCAGTTTTTCTGCCAGCATATCTGTTTCCTGCGCCAGAATACCAATCTCACTGTTATCATACACCTCTGTATGAGCCTGATAGTTGCCCTTTGCAAGCTCGCTGATCGTACCTGCTATTTTATGAATCGGAGTCATGAATCTCCTGGTCAGAACAGAAGATAATAAAATAGAAAAAACAAATGCCAGAAACAGACATGCAGAAAGAACTCCTACTGATAACCAGAAACTTCCCTGGTCAATATCAAACGTATCAACAATCGCAACAATTGCTGTAGTCTTCCCACTCTCTTTTACGGGAATCCCGACATAAAGAATTGTTGTTCCGGTCTCTTTGCGGAACTTTTTTGTGGTGTACTGTCCTGACAGAAAAATTTCATCTGCAAACTCTTTGATACTTTCATTGGGCTCCTTCTCAATTGCAACAGTACTGTTGCAGGAGCACGGACAGGTGAAGGATTTTCCGTCCCGGGTAATAAAATAGGCATCTGCCATCGAAATATCATCCAGCACTTTTACATATGCCCCCAGTTCCTGTGTCCCCACACAACTATTCATAAAAACTTCCAGCCTTGACTGAATTGTCTCCGCCCTCATCTGAAGTTCATTCTCATGATGGCGGAAACTATAATACCGGAAAATCCCATAAAAACCTGTGAAAACAATAATCGTAAGTACAGAAGCAACCAGCATAAAATACAGAAATAATTTTTTAGTAATCTGATTCATTGAAGCACCTCGAACTTATATCCAAGCCCCCGGACTGTTATAATATTCCAGTCCGGATGACTGTAATTCTCAAGTTTTGCCCGCAGACGCTTAATGTGTGTATCCACAGTCCGGCTGTCTCCGTAATAGTCATATCCCCATACTGAATCCAGAATCTGTGTGCGTGAAAATACCATTCCGTCATTCGCCGACAGCAGCCATAAAATCTCTATTTCCTTTTTGGTTAACCTGACCTTGTCATCTCTGATATACGCTTGAAATTCTTCCTGCAAAATGCGAAGGCTGCCTCTTACCAGTACATCTTTGCATAAGTCTGACGTCATATCTGTGCGTCTGAGGATTGCCCGCATTCTAGCCATTACTTCAGATGGGGAAAATGGCTTCAGCACATAATCATCCGCACCAATGTCCAGCCCCATAATCCGCTCATAATCTTCTCCCCGCGCGGTAATCATAATAACAGGCACCATAGATTCCTTTCGAATCTCCCTGCAGACCTCAAAACCATCCGGTCCGGGCATCATGACATCCAGCAGAATCATATCATATGTCCGCTTTCTGAACTCTTGAAGTGCTTCTGTCCCGTTGTATGCTGTATATACTCTATAATTATCCTTTTTGGCATAACTTTCCAACACGTCAATAATCTGTGCATTATCATCTGCGATCAAAAGTGTTTTCATACTTCCTTATCTCCTCAAATAATCAGCGCCGGCAGAGGGTTGGCAATACACCAGCCGTCTACCAGCGCTATGATAGTATTTTATCACTTCTGATAAATGCAGAACAAATTGATTTTTATAATATAAAGCATCTATTCATAGAAAAAATCTACTACTGTTACACTTTCTGAATATTTCTACAGGCCGAATTCCTCCCTCAGAGCCTGCTCCATCACCTCAAGGGGAGCTTTCTCGCCTGTCCAGAGTTCAAAATTAAGAGCCGCCTGGTTCACCAGCATTCCCAGCCCATTGACGGTCTTCGCATGACGCTTCTTTGCTTCCTCTAAAAATAACGTCCGGGGATCATTGAACACAACGTCGCACACCGCCATCCCCTCGTGGATACAGTCGTAGTTGATCTCCGGCTTCTGATCTGTATGAGGATACAACCCCACCGAGGTACCATTGATCAGGATATCTGTGCTTTCCGGTATCTCCACCCGGCCGGCCCAGTTCTTATATTCCGCTTCCGCACCGGTGCGCCGCCTGATCAGACTGCACAGTTCATTGCCCTTTTTCGGATCCCGATTGATCACTGTCACCTTGCCTGTTCCGCTCAAAGCACACTCTACTGCGATCGCACGAGCTGCGCCTCCTGCGCCTAATATCGTCACCTCTGCCCCCTCGGTACGTATATCTTCTGTCCTCAGGGATGTTAAGAAACCTTTTCCGTCCGTATTTTCGCCCCACAGAATCCCGCCGCGGTTTACAATAATATTAACTGCGCCAATGATTCCGGCAGCCTCCGACAATTCGTCCAGATACGGAACGGCCGCCACCTTATGAGGGATCGTCAGATTGATCCCCCTCATATTCAGCGCCCGGACCGCGTGCATTGCTGTATCCAGCCCGTCCTTATCTACCTTATACACAATATACCGGTATGGCAGCTTTTTATAAGCAAATGCCTTCTCTTCAATCACACCTGTAGGATTCTCATCAACAGGGCATCCAAATACCCCTACCAATTCATCGCGGTAATTCTTTCCCATATTTCCTACCTCCCCCAGCAGCTACGGATTTCATCCAGAAGTTCCATTACCTTCAGGCTGCTCTTAAGGGGCATCTCCTCACACTCTGTCCGCCCCTCCTCGATGGCCTTTTTACAAGCCAGAAATTCGTACTCGTACCCACTGATCTGTTCCGGCACAGAAATCCTGCGTGCCGGTTTATGGTCTTTGTCAAAGACAGTAATCTGCTCACAGTTATTGATGTTTTCCACAATGATATAACCCTTTTCCCCATAGATACACCCGAGACGGTCTGTTACCGCCAGCATATTCGCATGCAGCACCGCACACCTGCCGTCCTTCCACTTCAGCGTAATACTGTCTATAGCGTCTACTCCGGTGTCCGCCATTACAGCATCTGCGGAAACGGACTCATAGTCTTCCCCAAATGCCATGAGGGCAAAATTAACAGGATAAACTCCCAGATCCAGGAGTGCTCCGCCCCCAAGCTCCGGACGCATCAACCGTTCCTTTGTACAGACCGGATAGCCGAGATTTGCAGTCAGGGATGTCACCCTGCCGATCGCTCCTTCCGCCAAAAGGCTGTCAATGATGCCTCTGGACGGCATATACCTTGTCCAGATAGCCTCCGCCAGAAGAACCCCTTTCCTGCCGGCAAGCTCTATGACCTCCGAAGCCTCCTTCGCATTCATCATAAACGCCTTCTCGCACAGGACATTTTTCCCGTGTTCCAGGCACAGCTTCACATTTTCATAATGGCAGGAATGAACCGTCGCTACATATACAAGCTCTACCTCCTCATCCCGGGCCAGTTCAAGATATGTACCGTACGCTTTCGGAATCCCGTGCGCCCCGGCAAAGCTCTGCGCCCTGCCGCCGTCACGGGCTGCAACCGCATGCACAGTCATCCCCGGCATCTGCTTTACCGTATTCACAATATGTTCTGCAATTCTTCCCGCACCTAATATACCAATCTTCATTGTCCTTCTCCTCTCTTGCTGCAATGCAATGACTTGTCAATCCCACTCCCCATCCTATTGCATACTTTATAAATTGAATTGTTAGTTTTTCCATGCACCTCTACATAGCCGGTTTGTACAAGCATCCTCAGATACCTGCGGACTGTCGCCGACGATTTATTACAAACTTTTTCTGCATCTTTAGGCGTTATTTTCCCCCTTTCTTCAATAACCTTAATTATTTTCTCTACTTTGTTAAAATCCTTTTCTGACAAAACTTCGCTCAAAACTTCGCTCAAACTTCGCTCATTTATACTATTCTCATTAGAAATAGTCAAAGAATTATTATGCTCCTCCTTCTGTTCCAAAAAAGCTTCGTGTATAAAAAGTCTTGATATAAAATAACTGTGGTCATCATCCGTCTCAAATTGTGGATTGGGAGAACCATTTTTCTCAAGCGCATTCAAAATCTTTTTAAACCCCGTATTCCTTCCCTCTGTTAAATGCAATTCTTTCAGGAAATCGCCAATCCGACGATTTCTATATCTACGATTGGACACGCGATAATTCTTCAGACCTTCCTGTGTTACAGACCGATCCGGTCCCGGAAAGCTTACAATCTCTATCCGGTCATATTCAACACGCACTTCAATCGGTTCACGCTCATCATAGGCACGATGATAAACAGCATTAGACAACGCCTCTTCTATCGCTGCATATGGGTAATTGAAAAATCGATCCGCTTCAGCTCTATCTGGATGTTTCACTATCCTCTCCGTAATAATTGTGTTTCTAATATATTGTAAAGCATCCCTTAGTTGTTGCTGTATAGGTCCTTTAAACGTCTTTTCAATAATGTCATTTCCACCCAGACCGTCCGGAAACTGAACTACATCTATCTGAGTATATGGAAAAAACTTGTCAGGTTCCATACTAAAGAACATCAATCCTACATTCTTAGGTTTAATATATTCTGGTAAATTGCTAATAATATTCATATCACTGCACACTTCTGTAAAGTCTCCGGTTTTCAATTTTTCGTTAAGTGAACTTTTAACCTCCTTCAAATAATTCTGTATAAGAGATATATTTAAATCCGTCATCTCGGCCTGATGATTCACACGGTCGTCAAATGGCACCCTGTTCGCCAAATTAAATAAATCCTTTTCCTCATCATCTGATGGTTCTACAGAATTGGATGCTTTTCGGATATAGTGAATGCGTTCTTTATTATCTTTTGCCATCGTCTTTGGAGAAGAATATGGTCTGCTATCGCCTCCCGGACACCAAAGAATAATAAAATGCGTATCCTGATAAGTCTCTAATCCAATGATGGGTGTATAAGCAGGGCGAATAAGCTTACATTTCGCATAAATATCTTTCTGATACGCGTCAATCTTCTCGATCGGCACACCCTTCAACGGATAAGCAGGACGTCCGTCCTCTTCTTCCACACCTATAACAATATAACCGCCTCCCCAATTATCAAGATCATTAGCAAATGCACAAACCGTTTTCAAAGAAGCAGCAGGATCCCACGTTGTTTTAAATTCGATTCTTGCCCATTCAACTACTCCGCCTGATAATAACGTTTTGATGTTTGTTGGTATTGACATATTCCTGCCCCCCTCTTTTTACTTAAATACTCAATTCTATAATTTCAAATTTACTATTCTTATATTCTAACATATTTTATTTTGTTTTCTACAACTCCACTTCATAAACAGAGACTTCTGCCCTCTCCACTCCCTTCTCAGAGGCAATGGAGATCCGCTTCCCTTCCTTCATCGGATAGACCCTCAGGGTCATACAGGATTCCTTATTAATATATATCTCTGCCACGGAAGAGTCAAGAAGGATGTCAATGTGGACGGCGCCGTCCCCGCTCCTTGGGAAATACCCCAGAATCGGCCTTTTATCCACGCTGTCAAGCAGACTGCTCTCCTCCATGGGTGCGTAGTACGTGCCTTCTCTGGGATTAAAGATGATATCCGTATATTCCTCAGACTCCTCATCCTCCAGCAGGCGGATAGAAAATACATGTTCTGAGTACACGGCCGTCGTGATCTCTGCGCTCACAGACTCAGTCTGTGCATACCTTCTTCCGGTGAAATCCTTAAGCTCTATTTTTTCTTCTGTCCTTCTGATGGTCTCAAATTCAGGAAGACGCTCCTGGAGAAAGCGATTGTCCTCTGTAATGGAAATCACCCTTGGAATTGCCTGCACTCCGGCCCACTCGCCGTCTGTCAGAAGTCCTCTCCTCGGATCCTCCCGCAGCCATCCCCACATCAGCGTCCTGCCCTGACCGTCAAAGGAAATCTGCGAGGCAAAAAAATCACCATAATCAACACAGCCTTCGTTATAGGCTATTAATTTCAGTTCTTCACTGATGGTTCCAACAAACCAGTGGAGCACCCGCACATCCCAGATAGAATAGAGAAACAGGACTCTGTCTCCGTACACAACAATATTGGGGCATTCTATGACTTCCTTTGCACAGGCATTTCTAAAAAATTCATTCACATAACGCCAGTTTCTGTAGTCCTCTGTCTCATAAATATGTACCGCACTGTACTGCTCCTTCACAATGCCTGCAACAAGGGCATACGTTTTTCCCTTCCAGTGAAACACAAAGGGATCTCTCCATTCTGTCAGCGCCCCGTCCGGTCCCATATCATTTGTCATCACGGGATTCTCTTCAATCTGATGCCAGGATATGCCATCCTCCGTCGTCGCCGCCCACTGCTGAGACCCACTGTTCTGGCAGCGTTCTCCCGCGCCTACACTTGTGTACAAAAGTTCAATCTGCCCGTTATTGATATAACTGCAGCCGGAGTAGCAGTGTGTCTCGCCCCGGTCAAAGGCCGGAGCCAGCGCCACAGGCATATGTTTCCAGTGCAGCAGGTCTCTGCTCACTGCATGCCCGTAATGCAGGTTCCCCCAATGCCAGTCATCGGGATTATGCTGATAAAACAGATGATGTTCTCCTTTAAAATAAATAGTCGCATTCGGGTCATTCATCCAGTTCTTTTCTGGTACAAAATGGTATTTTGGTCTATGAATCATAATCTCAGTCCTCTTTCTCTTTACTAAGTTTTCTCTGAATTAATTCTGCCGCAGATCTGCATCCTCCGGGCAGCTTCTGTTCCGGGCGCGCTTATCCCTTTACCGCCCCTGCTGTGAGCCCTCCCACAATATATCTCTGGAATACGCCGTAGAAGACCAGCTGCGGAATCAGTATCAACAGCGCGCCAGCCACCAGGCCGCCATAATCAATACTATACTGTCCCCGGAACATGGATACCCCCATGGAGATTGTACGCATCTCCGGCCTCTGTATCAGCGTCACCTCCAACGGAAATTCATTCCATACATACAATACATTAAATATTGTCACTGTCAGCAATACCGGCTTCATCAGCGGCAAAGTGATCCTGGTACATAAGGTCCGCAGATTACACCCGTCTATGATTGCCGCCTCCTCGATATCTGCCGGAAAATCTTTTAAAAATCCTACGAACAACAGCGTATTAAAGGATATCGAAGATGCCGCCAGCGGCAGTATCACAGATACATATTTATTTACGATTCCCAGCTGGATGTTGATCCGAAAGATCGGGAACAGCAATATATAGGTAGGTATCATCAGCCCTGACAGGAAGAACAGATAAAGTCCGTTCGGTATCTTTTTATTCCTGTATCTGAGCCTCGTGAGCGCAAAGGAGCTGCAAAATGTAGTAACCAGGCAGATCAGCTGTGTAAACACAACTATAATTATCGTATTTTTGTACATGGTCCCAAGCGGCAGGGTCCGAAACGCCATTTTAAAATTATCCAGATTCAGTTTATCCGGAAGGGACAGCGGAGAGTTCATGATCTCCGTATTCGTCTTAAATGACAATAATATCATCCATGCAAACGGTATAATAATCAAAACCGTAATGATAACTGTCAATATCGTAAGGCCAGTGTGAGCGCCTTTTTTCTTATTGCCGCCCATCTAATCCTCACCTCCGATCCGTTCTTTCGTAATCTTCAGATAAATAACCGCAAACACTGCTGAAATCAGAAATGTTACAGATGCAATACTCATCCCGTATCCATATTTGGACGATGTAAAGGTGGAAAAATACATATAAGTCACAAGCGTATCCGACAGATGATTGGGCCCGCCTCCTGTGAGCTGATAGACAATCTCAAATATCTTTATACTGCCGGTGACGATCAAAAGCATCACAATAACAATGGTCTGTTTGATCATAGGGCATGTAATATATACAAGCCTCTGCCAGCTTCCTGCCCCGTCAATCTTCGCCGCTTCATACAGATCCTCCGGCACCATGCGAAGCCCCGCCACGAAGATCGTTGCGTTATAGCCCACCGTCTGCCAGAGAAAAATAAAAGCCACGCAGTACGGTGTTAATACCCCGCCTCCGATCCATGCCGGCTGCAGCTCACTGCCCAGCATTCTCAGCACTGCATTTACCAGACCGATCTTGGGGTCTAAAATAAACACCCAGATCAGGCCAATCAGAATGGGGCTGATAATATTGGGTACGAAACACAGTGACTGCATCAGCTTTATCCCCTTTGCTTTCCTGTTGAGCAGCAAAGCCAGCCCAAAGGAACACAAGACAATAAATATGGTAGAAAGGCCCAATATAATACATGTATTTTTCAAAGCGACATAGAATACCGGATCTTTGAATAAGGTCCTGTAATTTGACAGCCCGGTCATCTTCGGCTGGCCAATGCCGGTAAAATTCGTAATACTATAATAAAAGGCCATAATGACAGGAACAATAACAAACACCGCAAACAATAATACCGTCGGCATGATCATCCATGCTTTGGTGCTTTTTTTACTAAACCAGCGCATCCTTTTCCTCCCTTCCTTAAACGGTAATATACAACTACTGCGTGCGCTTCCATATGAACGCAGAAGGCCATGCCCTTTACCCAGGCATGGCCTTCTACCCCGATATCAAGCTGCTGTACCTTGCTATTCAACTGTACTCTGCTGCTCGTCCATAAACGCCGCTGCTTCCTCAGGCGTATAGGTGCCGTTGATCACACCGATCATACTCTCTCTGTACTGGTTGATGAGCTGCCCGGAAATATACATATCCGGACATGCCTTCGGACTTTCCCAGTCGTCATTCATACTCTCGATCACCCGGGCAAAGACCGGATATTTCTCAGAATCAATGTCGCCTGTATATTTTGTCACAGGAATAGACTGGTTGTCTTTTGCAATAATCTCTGTACCTTCACTTCCATAATAAAACTTCAGAAAATCAATGATTACGTTGTACAGCTCCGGATCTTCTTCCTTTACCCTGGCGGATACACAATACGGATGTGCAGGCGCTTTCATGGAAATCTCCTGATCTCCCACCCCGTCGTCAAAGGTCGGCCCCCACCAGAAGTAGATATCCTGGGCCAGGCTGCTCTGATCAAATTTTTTCGTATCCCACACTCCGGAATTCAGCATGGCTGCTTTTCCTCCCAGGAATGCTTCTACCGACTGGTCATAGCCGGTGGTGGACAGGTTATCTGCAAAGATCTGATTGTCCCTCATGTCTGCAAGCCTTTCATAGAACTTCAGGTAATCGTCATTGCTCCACTTGTCGGTTCCGTCTGCGATCCCATCCACATGGTCAAAGAATCCATATCTGCAATGCATATTCTCAAATGCCCATGCCGTAAATGTATCCTTGGCTCCCTGTGCCATCGGGATAATCCCGTTCTCGTTAAATACCTCTGCACATTCTGTGAAGTCTTCATAAGTCACCGGAATCTCCAGTTCATACTGATCAAATAATTTCTTGTTGATCCAGATGCCGTTTGACTGCAGCTCACACGGGATTCCATAGATCTTACCGTCAATTTTCAGCGAATCCAGCATATTCGGCAGAAAGCCGTCCACAAACTCCTGATCCGATGTAATATCTTCTGTAATATCTGCCAGATAACCATTTTCCGCAAGTTCTACTGCACCCCCCTGCTCCATCCAGAACAACTCCGGGAGCGTGTCGTTCTGTGCGGCCATCTTGATGTTCCGGATCTGCTCATCAGAGGAAGTACCCTGCAGATCAATCTTTACATTCGGATGAGCGTCCTCGTATGCCTTCACTACCGCATACACCTGAGGCGCCTGCTCTTTTACATTTGCCACATGCTCCGCAAAGGTAAAGGTATACTCCCTCTCCCCCGCCGTCCCTGTGCTTCCGCCTGAAGAACCTGACGCCCCGCATCCGCCCAGCACAGCAGCCATTGATACAATAAGCCCCAGTGATACTATTTTTTTCAAATAATCCTTTTTCATGATTAAGCCCCTTTCATGTAATAATTTTTACTGAATTCCTGGCTTCAAGCGTGGGGTCCAGAACTAATCTGCTGGGAGAATCACTGCTCTCCTGCAAAATGCTTTCAAACTGATGATGCAGTAATTCTACGATCAGCTGCCCGATCCTTTCATAAGGATGGGCAACCGTTGTAATACCGTAAATCTGCGCCCACGGAACATTGTCATAGATGACCAGACTGATATCCCCGGGAATGGACAGCTTCATCTCAGCCAGAGCCTGGAGCACATTAATACTGATATTTTCTCCTGTTGAAAGGATGGCCGTCGGCTGATGTCTGCAGATTTTTTCTTTGATCATTTCCTTTGCACAGTCTACATAATTGGTAATATAGATCCAGTCGTCCTCGACCGGAAGCTTTGCATCCTTAAAAGCCTGTGTAAATCCCATTTCACGCTGAATATATATCGCAGGATTGGTTTTTGATATCATCATGATTCTTTTATGCCCGCTTTGGATGAGGTGCTGCGCGGCCAGGTAAGTGCCCAGCTCGTCGTCGATCATAATGGTATCCAGCTCTTTATAGACAGACCGGAACAGCTGCACAAGCGGATACCGCTTTGCGATCAGATGCTCCACATATCTCCTGTCCCCGTTCGGAGCCGGTACAAACATGATCCCGTCACATTGATGTGCAATTGCCAGTTCAAAGTTCTGCCGCTCGATCCGGGCATTATTGAATGTATACATCACCATCGGCACATAGTCATGCCGCTCCATCTCTTTGACGATCTGTAAGATCATAGCCTCATAAAAAGGATTTAAGATCTCGTCAATAAAAATGGCGATGACTTTTTTCGCAGTCTGCGTTTCCTTCTTCTGCACCGCCTTGTGCGTATAATTCAGCTCACGCACTGCATCCAGTACTTTTTTACGCACTTTGCTGCTTGTATAATACGAAGGGTTAAATACCTTGTACACCGTAGGTACAGACACACCGGCTAATTTTGCTACATCTTTAATATTACTCATTCCTTCACCTCTTAAACTCTGGCATAAAAGAAATAATGTAAGAAATAATTTCTCGATCGATCATTTTTCTTTATGCATTTATTGTAATATATGCACAATTTTTAGTCAATTATTAGTGCATAATTCACAATTTTTCGTCACAATGTAGTAATTTTCAGAAATTATTTTGGATATATCCGAGCCTTTTTCGGATAATTATCCCGCTCAGTTATTCAAGCTGGCTACTTTCTCACAAAGGTTTTTGGTAAAATTGCACAGAGCCGTACTTCACGATTTTATATCATATTTCTTAAGCTTCTTGACTACCGTAGACTGATCGATCCCCAGCGCCGAAGCAATGGCCCGTGTCGTCTTATATGTCCGGAAGCACTCCTCTAAAATGCTCTTTTCCATCTGATTCAGCTGTTCGGGAAGACTCATATGCTCTCCCGTCCCTTCCTCCTCCTTCGCTTTCGTCTCCAATTCCTTCACCTTATTTGCAGGAAACATTTTGCGGACATCCGACTCTGTAATCGTATCGTGAAAAGTGCTGACAACCAGCCTTTCTATGGCATTCTCCATCTCACGCACATTCCCCGGCCACTCATATTTCCGGAGAAGCTCCGTAGCCCCGTAGGTAATATCCTTTGCCATCCCATAGCGTCCGTTCATAATCTTTAAGAAAAACCGGATATACTGGAGAATGTCCTCTTCCCGCTCCCGAAGCGCCGGGATATGGATCGGCACCACACTGATACGGTAATATAAGTCCTCCCTGAATTTCCCCTGTGCCACCAATTCTTTTAAATCCTTGTTGGCCGCCACGATAATTCTGGCATTCACCTTTACGGACTTCGTAGCGCCCACTCTCATAATCTCCCTCTCCTGGATGGCATGCAGAAACTTCACCTGCAGATGGAGGGGAAGCTCCGAGATCTCGTCAAGAAATACGGTCCCTTCCCCTGCGGCTTCCAGCAGGCCCTTTTTCCCCTCCCTTAAAGCTCCGGTAAATGCTCCCGGAACGTAGCCGAACAACTCCGATTCCAGAAGTTCCTCCGGAATCGCGCCGCAGTTGATCTGGATAAACGGAAGTTCGCCGTTTACTGAGCTGTTGTGGATAAACCGGGCGAACATACTCTTGCCGACTCCTGTCTCACCCTGGAGGAGTATCGTCGTCTGAAGGGGCACTATATGCTCCATAAGACGCACCACCTCCTGCATCTTTGCACTGGAACCGATCAAGATCTCGTGCTGCCCGTTCTTATGGCGCAGCTGGAACGCATAGTATCTACCATATCCTCCTGGTCTCTGATCTGCTGCTTCAGATTCTCAAGCTCTGTAATATCCCGTGAGATATTGATAACCCTTTTGACATTTCCCTTTTCGTCAAAAATAGGCTTGCCGGTTACCATCAGCTTTCTCTTCGCTCCTGTCATCTGAAAGACCGTGATCTCTTTCTTCTCTTCCAATACGGCTACAGTAGCTGATTTGTCGAAAATCCCTTTTTCCTCCAGTTCATATGCACTGCTCCCCACGATTTCTTCGTTAGGCATTCCGAAATTCTCTCCGCACATGCTGCTGACGCGCAGGAAAACACCGTCTCCGTCTGCTACTGTAATCTGGTCAAATGCCATCTCAAAAATTGTTTCCAGTTCACTGTACGCTTCCTTATAATACTGTAAATCTTTTTCCATCAAGAAACCCTCCTATGATCTTAATTATAAACAGGAATCCCAAAGCCCCGCAAGGAGAGCTGCTGTAAAACCTCAGAAAGACAGAGGAAGCAGGCCTGGCTGCTCCTCTGTCTCATTGATCTACAGTCTTTCGGGGATCTGATCATCTTTCTTTGTACATGGTTCCATAAGGCTTTCCTTTGACAAGCCTTCCGTCACCCTTATTCCCGCAATATTCTCCGTCTTTCACTACCACATTTCCTCTGAGGAATACGGTATCTACCTTTCCTTTCTGTTCCATCCCTTCATATGCACAGTAGTCTACGCCGTGACGGGATTTCTCATTAGAAAATACGCCTCTGTACTCCGGGTCGTAAATAACGACATCTGCGTCATACCCTACCTCGATATAGCCTTTACAATAATCAAGGCCGTTATTCCTCGCCGGTGCAGAAGCATAGATGTCTACCAGTTTCTGGCGTGTGATCTTTCCCGCCTCCACGCCATAAGTCCAAAGTACCTGAAGCCGGTTCTCAAGCCCCGGCGCTCCGTTGGGGATATTCCTGAAGTCATCCTCTCCCATATGCTTCTGGTCTTTCCAGTCAAATCCGCAGTGATCGGAACTGACGGCGTTTAACCAGCCGTTATTGATTCCTTTCCACAAATCTTCAAAATGATCCTGTGTCCGCAGGGCCGGGGAGCATACATACTTCCCGCCCTCAAAATCCGGTTTTGCAAGATTGGATTCATCCAGCGTAAGATAATGGGAACAGGTCTCCCCCATAACAGGCTGGCCGCTGTCATATGCCCGTGCGATTTCCTCAAGCGCCTCCCTGCAGGAAACATGCACAATGTATAACGGCGCATCGGCAAGCTGTGCAAGATAGATTGCCCGCCTTGTGGCCTCGGCCTCTACTACAGGCGGCCTCGAAAGCACATGGCCATAAGGGCCGGTCTGTCCCTTGGCGATCAGCTCCTTTTGAAGCACGTCAATCATGTCTGCGTTTTCCGCGTGGACCATCACTGTAATTCCGGCTTCCTTCCCTTTCTTCAATGCTTTTAAGATGGCATCGTCATCTGCATGGAAGAACATTCCTTTATATGCCATGAACAGCTTCATGGTCGGATACCCTGCCTCCACAAGCGACGGGATTTCTTCAATAACCTCTTCCCTCGGATCGGTCATAACGATATGAAAGGAATAGTCGGCCATGGCAACATTTTCCGCATTTTCCCTGCGGTAATCTTCTATGGAATCCACAAGCCCTTTCCCCCTGACCTGGTTGACGAACTCAATAACTGTCGTTGTCCCGCCTGCAACTGCGGCGTCAGACGTCTCAAATCCTCTTACCTTTGCACCGTTGAACTCAAAGGAGAAGTGAACATGCTGGTCAACGCCGCCCGGAAGGACATATTTTCCGGAGGCATCATAAACCTGCGCGCCGGCACATTCCAGATCTTTTCCGATCGCTGATATCCTGCCGTCCTCCATGAGGATATCGGCAGTGTACTCGTTAGAAGCTGTTACAATCGTTCCACCTTTAATCAAATTTTTCATACTCATAGACTCCTGTCATCTTAAAATCCAAGCCTAAAATCCTGCTACATTGTTCTTCCATGAGAATTCCCCGATTTCTTCTGTCGTGAGATCCAGGTATTTACATGCAATCTCTACACCGGCCGTAATACAGTTGGCACAATGGTCTTTCCGCTCCTTGCCTCCCCAGCGCTCCGGATCTCCTACGTTCCCTTTACAGATCTCCCTGCACAGAGGGCTTCCCATAGCCTCTGTAAAATCACTTACCATGTTGTTGTAGCGGCGGTACTCTACATCATAGAGTCCGTCCGGTTTCTCGGCCTTTGGATCCTTACGCCCCTGTTTCGCACTGACTGACAGGATCGCCCCTGACAGTGCGCCGCAGGTCAGTCCTGTCATGCCGACGCCTCCGCCAAAGCCCGCGCACATAGCGCATGTATGGTACGGTGCCTCCTCATCTGAGAGCACTCCGCTTGAAATCATTGCCTCATATACACTTTCACAGCAGTTCAGTCCGTTATAAAAGTTCCAGAGAGCCGCCTCTTTGATTTTCTCGATTTGTTCTTTACAGATTGCCATAATGTTTTCCTCCTAAAATAAAATCTTTTGTAATATTGTAATTATGTAATTCTCTTCCCCGCAGCAAAAAGCATGAACCTGGTCCGCCGCATTTTACCTCACTACATAAACAGCAGCAGCACATGATAGTACAGGAAAGCGAACACCAGATATACAGCAAGACACGGAATGACCTTTTTAACCATGTCGCTGAAATCTACTTTGAAATAGTTAGCTGCCACCACAACACATACATGTGTCGGTGAGAGCTGGTTGGATGCCCATGCGAAACAGCCCAGCAGCATAACCAGCGGAATTCCGAAGCCCGGAATTGCTGCAAACGCAAGAGGCGCAACAACCGCGATGATTCCCTGTGCCCCTGTAAGGACTCCGCCGACAAAAATAAGCAGTGCAAACATAATGAATGCCGGGATCGGCAGCGCCTGGAAAGCAGAAATAAGGGAAGCCAGAATACCTGCATGTGACAGGAAGCCCTGGAAGATAAAGATCATCAGCGTAGACAGGATCATAACCTTATCAAATGCTTTCGGCAGCAACTCAACAATCTCCTTCGGTGTTACTTTATAAACGATAAAGCACAGCAGCAGAACGATGCCGATGGAAATCTCTACCGACAGTCCCACGCCCATGATCAGAACCATGATCAGAACCAGAGACCAGATATGTTTGAACAAGCCGATGGCCGCCTCTTTCTTCGTGACCGTGATCTCCATACCTGTTTTTGTCGGAAGCTTTCTTAAATATACAAAATAGCCGACAACAAACAGGACGATCACCGGCGGAAGCATTGCGACCACAAAGCTGGGGATGGGCAGCCGGTGACGGAAGAAATCCGATAATGATCAGAATTAAAAGCGCATTGACAATGCGGTTGTTAAACAGATTGATCATATCCACCTGCGCCAGCTGAATCTGTTTTCTCTTATCAAGCAACCTCTGCAGAAAAGTAATCAGGTAAATGTCAAGTACAATTGCCATCTTACCCCAGTCAGTGACGACGCTCCATATTACTTTGCCGCATTGATCCACCGGAATCATACAGATCAGCGCCGTCGCTATGATTCCGGCAATGAATGCCCAGTGTAGTGGTTTTTTCGCCCAGATGATCGCAACGATAATCGCGAAAACAATCACCAGTTTGATTAAGTTATAATCCATGATTAACCCTCCTTTTTCTCACTCTTTTGTAGTTCTGTCTTTTATTTTGGTTTGTGCACATCCTTTATATATTTATTTAAGCAAGTTTTGTGCCAATGTTTCATTTTCTGCCGCATTTTTACAATGTATGTTGTTTTTGACTGTATTTTGCTTGTTTTTTGCTTAAATTCCACTCACACAGGAGTATTTTTATGAAAAAATAAATATTTTTTTCGGATCCGGCAGGCCGGACATCCGGGTGATGATGATTTTCGGCATAGTTTTGATGATATATGGCATCAAAACCTGCCGCTGAAAAATGCATAAAAATAAGAGAGCCTTACAAAAGCCCTCTTATATATCTGCACCCTTCCGACGCCTCCGCCAGAAAGTCATCATAATCTGCCGCTTCTATTGTAAGCCTCCCCTTATACTCAGCCTCCTTCAGCGCTTGCAAATACGGTAAATAATCAAACCCGTCCCTGCGGTTCGGGAATAACCTTCTTCTGCCTGCCGGATAGTCAATATGGGCATGGACGATATCGTCCGCGTACTTCTGAATGACCCCAGGCTCTTCTCCGCTGCAGGTCATGTGTCTCAGGTCACACATGATCCGGCAGTTACCGCACCCTGTCCTGTGTGCAAATTCAGCCGTCTCTTCAATCGTATTCAGAAAGTTGGAATTACGCCTTCCAAGAGGCTCTATTGCAAGAATCATATGATAGCGCCGGAAAATATTACAGATTTTCTGTACAAAGCCGATAAGCTTTTTTTCGCACTCTTCCCTTCTCCCTTCCAGGCCCTCAGGTATGCTCCGGCATTTTCCCGCTCCGAACGGAATCAGCAGCGCGCCCATTTTTGAAGCTCTCATTGCCCCTGTTTCAATATGCTCCAGCCAGTACTCCTCATCAAAAGAAGGTTCATACAGCCTGAGGCTTAAGGGAAGCAGACCCGAAAACACATCATAGGATAAGCCTCCCGCACAGGCCCCCGCCCTGAATTCCTCAAATTCCTCTTCCGACAAGCTCACCAGCTCACAGATATCCAGTTCCGCAAAGTCAAACCCTGCTTTTTCTATTTCACGGATCTGTCCTGTATTTCCAAAACATCCCAATTTCATTCTCTACCCTCCAGACTGTAAACAAATTCATATGTTCCGGAGCCCACATTTTTATCCTGTATGCCGATGTTGTGCAGACCGATATCGGCAGTTGTATTCACCGGGATTAATACATCCAGATAAACCTTCCCCTCTCGCTGCTTCCACGATACGGCAATCTCCCCGTAAACGGAAGTGTAGCTTCCTTTCACATGTTCCAGATTCTCCGGAATATACGGACAGACCGAAAAATGCCTGTATCCGGGAGCATCGCTGTCTTCCCTCACTCCCAGCAGCACCTTATACATCCAGTCTCCTATCGCTCCGTAGGCATAATGATTAAATGAGTTCATATGCGGATCCCACAAGGTACCGTCTTCCTTAAGCCCGTCCCAATGCTCCCAGATCGTCGTGGCTCCTTTTGTGATCTGATAGAGCCAGGAAGGCATATCCTCCCTTTTCAGCAGATCATAAGCCCCCTTTTCCGCGCCGTTCTCACTCAACGCAAAGCATATATACGGCGTTCCCACGAAGCCGGTGACAAGATGCCCCTTATATTTATCCAGAAGATTTTTCAGCTGCTCTACAAGACCTGCCGTATACTCTTTTGGCGCAAGCTTAAAATACAGTGCCAGAACCACTGCAGTCTGAGTATCGATATTGAGCCTTCCTTCCTCTGTAAAATATCTCCTGCGAAAGTCTTCCAGATTCTTTTCATATAGCTTCTGATAGGTGCAATAGTCCGTTTCCTCTCCTACAACCTGAGCCGCCCGATATAGGATCTGCGTCGATACAAGATAGTATACTGCACTTACGTATTCATTCGGAGTCGCCCCAAAATAGCTTCCCTCTTGTGCATCCAGCGCCACCCAGTCCCCGAACTGAAGCTTATAACTCCAGACTGCTCCCCGGGCTCTTTTTCTCATAAAATCCACCCATTTTTTCATGGAGGCGTATTGTTCAAAAATAATGCTTTCATCTCCATATACTGTGTAAAGCTTCCATGGGATCAAAGTAGCGGCGTCCGCCCAGGCCGCGGCCGAGTCAGTTCCCTGACGCAGGAATCCACGAACCTCTGTCCCGGTCACAATGTCCGGAATCACATGAGGAATACCGCCGTTCTCCTTCTGGTCACACCTCAGGTCAACGAGCCATTTTCTGTAAAAACTGTAGGTATCCATAAGAAAGCATGCCGTACTACAGAAGATCTGTGCGTCTCCGGTCCAGCCCATACGCTCATCCCTCTGAGGACAATCCATAGGCACATCTACAAAGTTGCCCTTCAGACTCTGGAGAATATTTTCATTGAGCCGGTTCAGCATTGTATCTGATGTCTCAAAGTACCCGGTCTGCTCCATACTGCTGTAGAGCACCTGCCCTCTGATACTTTCTGCCGTCAGTCCGCCCGGCCACGACTTTACGTAAATATACCGGAAACCCTGGAACGTAAAATGAGGCGTATACACAAACTCACTATCGTCCCGGCTGTAATATATGATCGTCTGTTTCGCTGTCCTCAGGTTGTCCGTATAAACATTTCCATCATTGTCCAGAATCTCGAAACACTGCAGTTCAAACTTTGCCCCTCTGCAGGCTTTCGCCCTGATCTCAGGACGGCCGGCTATATTCTTTCCCATATCTGCAACCGTCTCCCCTTTTGGGGTCGTAAATATCCTGACGGGTCTTATAGTTTCCATGACCCTGACCCAGCCGCCCGGCTGAGCCCAGAGTATACATTTATCTACGTCTAAGCGTCTGACCGGCAACTCCTTTACCTCCTCTGCACATCTGCAGATTCCGTTTTTCCTGGCGTCAAAAATCTCTCCGTCATATATTTCGGAAAAGGTAACCGGCCCTTCCTTTGCACACCAGCTCTCATCCGTACCAAACACCTCGGTGGTTCCATCTTCATATTCCACCCTGATCTGGCACAGTGCTGCGGTCAGAACTCCATAATGGTTTCGCTGAAGGTATGGCCCCATGACCCCTTTGTACCAGCCAGCCCCCACCAGCAGTCCTATCTCATTTTCTCCACAGGCAACCGTATCCGTCACATCATATGTCTGATACAGCAGATGCTTATGATAAGAGGTCCAGCCCGGCGCCAGCTCTGTTTCTGTACGTCTTTTTCCATTGATATACAAAGTATACAGTCCAAGGGCGCTGGCACAGACTGTAACTCTCCTGACCGCGGCCTTTACAGATATACTCTTATACACATATTCCGACGCCGATTTTTCTGCATCGTCCTTTGTTTCCGCCGTTATGAAAGACGCTTCCCATTCGTCCGGATCCAATATACCAGTGAAAAATGCTTCTGGAGCAGACCACTCTGAGTTCTGCTCCTGCTCATCCCAGATCCGCACTTTCACATAATATTTATGCAGGGATCTGGCAGAAAAGCTTTCAAGCTTTACAGCAGCGAAATTCCCTCCGCTCTTTATTCCTGTATCAAGGCATACGCCGCTCTCGTCATATATGATCAAACGGTATCTGCCCAGCATTGTATTTCGCCTGCCAGACTCTGCATGCCACGTGACGAGGAAATCCTCACAGAGCCCCATCGGAGTTCTCATATGATTTATAAATACATTTTTTATCCAGATCATCTTCTATCCTTTCACAGAACCTGCAACCATGCCGTCTACGATCTTCTGGTTAAAGATCAGAAACAAGATCAGCATCGGAAGTGTAATCAGCACCACATCTGCGAATACCATATTATAGGAATTAGAAAACTGCCCCATAAATGTATAGAGGGTCAGCTGTATTGTAGAATTTTCCGAACCCGGCAGAAAATAGAGGGGGTTCATAAAGTCATTAAATACTGTAACTGCATTTAATATGATAATCGTAGAAGTGACGGGCTTCAAAAGAGGAAACACTATTTTCACATACAGCCTCAGAGGGCTGCATCCGTCAATCCTTGCCGCCTCCTCAAGCTCTACCGGAATATTTGCCATAAACCCTCTGTACAGCATAATTGACAGTGGAGTATGAAATGCCACCTCCAGTAAAATCATCCCCGGCAGCGTCTTATACAGATGTATCCTCTGCATGACCCAGATCGTCGGCAGGATGGCAACCGGGATCATCAGTCCTGACATCACAAGGAAATTCACAAACGCCATGACTTTTCCTTTTCTGCGCTGCATAACATATCCTGCCATAGAACATACACAGACCAGGATCACCACACTTCCGGCTGTGATGATCAGACTATTTTTCAGAGACTTCAGAAACAACCCGTCATTGGCGGTAAATACCTCCATGTAATTTTCAAAATGAATCGTCTCCGGCAGGCTGAACTTAAGGAGATTCGCTTCTCTGGTATCCTTCAGGGAATTCAGGATGATAAAGGCAAACGGAATAATAAAAACAACAGATACAACCAGCAATCCTGCAAGGTCACCCGCCAGATATCTTTTTCTTCTCATACTATCCCTCCTCCGCCTTCAGCAAAAACTTCTGTAACGGAAATGCGATTATGGCTATCATAATATACATCAGCACATTTCCGGCTGTGGATAACCCGTAGTAACCTGCGGCATACTGTTTATAGATTACAGATGCGATTACATCTGTCGCGTATCCGGGACCTCCTCCTGTCATTGACCAGATCAGATCGAAGCTTTTGAGCCCTCCGATCAGCGACAGCAATATCACCGAATTCACTGCCGGCCTGCAAAGCGGCAGAGTAATATGCTTCAGGAGCTGCCAGCCGTTCGCGCCGTCTATTTTTGCTGCCTCGGTATAGGTCGTATCAATTGACTTTATGCCGGCGATAAATATAACTACAGCAATACTTAACCCCTTCCATACATCCACCCCGATCACTGCAAACAAGGACGTTGACACATCACCCAGCCAGTCGTGTGCTTCCATCCCTAGAGATGTCAGGCATTGATTGAGGATCCCTTTCGTAGGGTTCAGGATTGCCTTAAAAGTCAGGCCGACTGCAACCATACTTACAAGATTAGGAAAAAACACAACAGATCTTAAAAATGTTTTTGTCTTTATGGCTGAAGTCAGAAACAGCGCGATCAGAAAAGCGAGCACTACCTTGAGTCCGCTTGTAAGGAATGCATAGATAAAGGTGTTTCCAATACTTGAATACAAGGATGGTTCCGTAAAAAAGGTAATAAAATTTTCGATCCCGCAAAAAGACCATCCCTCGAATGTCCAGTTTGTCAGGCTGAAGAAAAACGAAATAACAATCGGGATTATAAACAATGTAATATAAATCACCAACATTGGAACAAGAAACCAATAGGAATATACCGTCTTTTTCTTCATGTCTTCCCTCCAGTCTATAGCCGCTGCCGGCAGTTTTGCCGCCAACGGCCATTCTCTTTATTTTATTCCAAGCTGCTCCGCCTGCTTAAAGCAGTCCTCGTCATAGGCCTTTACTGCCTGTTCCACATCATACTGTCCGGTAATCAGAGACGTACATACCTCCGTTGTAGCGCTCCCCTTTACTTGAGTCAGAAATTCCTGTGCAAGGCTGACCTTACCTGAATCGAAATAGGCCTGCATATCTTCCGTAACTGCATCCGGTGTGTTCTCAGGATAGGCTACATCCTTTACGCACAGAGGGCCCGTAACGGCATCGTTGGCAAGATACGTCTCTATCGCTTTATCTGACACAAAAAACTCTAAAAATCTGACCACATCTTCTACATTGTCCGAATCCTTATTTCCATACAATCCATTCGGCATCCATGTGGTTATCCCTGCATTTGCAGGGTCATCTCCCGGAATGGCAAAGACACCTATGTCATTGATCTGGTCGCCGTACAGGGAACTGATATTTGTCAGCGCGGAAGTAAGCATGATCCAATGGGCGCTTTCGCCGCTCACAAGCATTTCACATCCGTCATCATAAGTTGCCGCTGTATAACCCTCCTGGTAAAACGGCACTGTATCCGCCAGTTTCTGGAAGCTCTCGGTTCCTTCCGGAATCTCTGCAAATCCTGTCTCTCCCTTTTCAAACAGAGAAATAAAATCCGGATGATCTGCCAGCACATTATACATATCTCCAAGTACCGGAACCTGAACTGTATATGATGTTCCCATGGTACATATGATTGCATTTTTACCTGCATCCTTTACTTTCTGACAGTTCTTTATAAACTCATCCCAGGTTTTCGGTACACTTAAGCCAAGGTCCTTGTACAGCTTCTTATTATACATAACTGCTCCGGCCCTCGTAGTTCCCATCGGCACACCATATGTCCCTTTATCATTGCTTACGGAGCTTCTGTATGTCTCGTCAAGCTTGTCTGCAAAATCATATTCGGACAGGTCAATGAAATGCTCCGACGGATTCAATGTCATCAGCAGGGCGCCCGGAGAATATACAAGGACATCTGCAAGGTCTCCCGTTGACAATCTCGTCTTAATAAGATTATCTGTATCTGTCCCTGCCACCGTATACTCGATATCAACCTTTACTCCTATCTCGGATTCAGCAAGCCTGCACACCTCCTCCAGGCCTTTTAACGCAGAGTCACTGCCCACCTGAAGAGTAATCTCATGTTTTCCGTCTCCGGAATCCTGATCTGCCTCCTTTTTCTCCCCGCTGCATGCACACAGCGACATCAGCATAACCGCTGACAATACAGCCGCCGCGGCTCTTTTCACATTTTTCTTTTTCATCCTTTTACCACCTTTCTGTTGTTTTTCATGTTGTAAACGTTTACAATTTTTATGTTTAAAACAATAACACACGCCTATTATTTTGTCAATATCAAACTATATTTTGTCTTTTTTTACATTTTTTCTATTAAAATAACATATTTTTCATCTTCCCAATTGACATATTTATTTTTTTGTGATAACGTTTACATCACAACAATAACAAAGAATGAGAGGTAATATATTTTGTCAACTATAAAAGACGTTGCCGAGCTGGCCGGCGTATCCATTGCCACTGTCTCAAGAGTCATGAAAGGAGCACGGAATGTATCACCCAAGGCGCTTGCCGCTGTAAATTCAGCAATCCAGCAGCTTGATTACCATCCCAATGCTCTTGCAAGACAATTAAAGCGCCAGCATACCAACAATATTATTGTTATCATTCCCGATATTTCCAATACTTTCTTCCATGAAATTTTATTAGGTATTGAAGAAACTGCCGAAAAAAACAATATGCATATCCTGATTGCCGATATGCACAACAAGCCTTCTATAGAAGAATATTATCTTAAGGCGCTCATGCAGAAGGAAGTGGACGGCATTATATCTCTGTCAGCCAACGTGGCGCAGCAGCTTCTCAAACAGGCCGCCGACAACTTTCCTATCGTGATTGCCTGCCAGTATCTGCAGAACATCAGTATCCCCAGTATAACGATAGATAATATCAAGGCTTCCAGAGATATCTGCAATCACCTGATCTCCACAGGGAAAAGGTCAATCGCACACCTGACAGCCCTTCCTAATTTTCTGCTGTACCAGGATCGTCTGAATGGATATACTGCTTCTTTAAAGGAAAACGGTCTCGATTTTCAGGCCGGGCTCATACGATACTGTTCCCCGAGTGTTCAGTCCGGATACGAACAGACTCTTTCTCTGCTTGACTCCGGACAGCAGTTTGACGCTGTATTTGCCGCCGGGGACACGATGGCCATAGGTGCGATCCGGGCGCTCAGAGAACGAGGCCTGCGGATTCCGGAAGATTGTGCCGTTGCCGGATTTGACGATATCGAAATGTCAGCGTTGATCGAACCACCGCTGACCACCATTCGGCAGCCAAAATACCACATCGGGGAGGAGGCGATGGGAATGCTGGTATCGCTTATCAAAGGCGAACCTGTACAACAGCCGAATATCGTAGCACCCCATCAGCTTGTCATTCGCCAAAGTTCTGAAAAACAGGAGGAATAAACAAATGAATTGCAATGGAATCGTCATAACATCACAGGGAAATCCGGAAATGTGCAGCGTGCCCGTGACAGACCCCTCCGAAAATGAAGTGCAGATCCGTATGGCCTCCACACTGGTCAGCGCCGGCACAGAACGGGCATGGTCTCTCGGCCTTCCCAATGCCCTGCCGCAATATCCCTATGTCCCGGGGTACTGCGGCGCCGGTTGGATTGAAAAAACCGGAAGCAGCGTACATGACTTTCAGCCCGGAGACAGAGTGGCCTGTTATGCAGTTGACGTAGGACACCGAGAGATCGGAAATGTCCCTGCCTACCGTGTCGTCCGTCTGCCGGACAGCGTAAGTTTTGATCACGGAGCCTTTACAAGCCTTGGGCAGACCTCTCTCCAGGGGATACGGAAATGCCGCATAGAACTGGGGGAAACCAGCGCCTTCCTGGGAATGGGGCTGGTAGGCATCATTGCCCTTGAATTTGCACACCTTAACGGTTCTGTGTCCGTGATCGCCCTGGATCCGTCCGATTCAAGACTTGATATCGCTTTAAAATGCGGCGCCGGCCATGTCATAAATAATTCTCTTCCCGGCTGGGAGACAGCGTTTTGCGATGTTACGGACGGAAACGGAGCCGGTATCGTGGTAGACAGCACCGGTGTGCCAAAGGTAATGTCCACTGCCTGCCGTATTGCCTCCGATTATGGGCGGGTATGTATCCTGGGCTGTCCCCGCGGGGAAACCAGCTTTGATTTTTATCACCTTGTGCAGAAAAAGTCTCTTACTGTGATCGGGGCCCACGCTGTTGATTCCATCCCCCGATACTATTCCTACCCTAATTTCTGGACATTTGCCGATGATGCCACATGCTTTCTCAGATTTGTATCCGCCGGCAGGTTTATCCTGGATCCTATGATCGGGAAAAAGGTGTCGTCAAAAGAGGCTGAAACCGCATACCGGGATCTGATCCAAAATGACAGGGAGACCCTGGGAATGATCATAGACTGGACATAATCCAGAAATCAGAAACTTAAAAACATTTTCAGTTATCAGGAAGGAACATCCAAAATGAAAAAACTCAGAACAGGAATCATCGGCACCGGCGCTATCGCCGAAATTGCACATCTCCCGGAACTTTCAAAAAACACCTCTGTGGAACTGTGCGGAATTCTGTCCGGACATTATGAAAATGCATGCCGGGCAGGCGAACGCTACAATATCGCACACCCTGTGCATTCGATTGAGGAACTGGTTTCTCTTGGCCTTGACTGCGCTTTTGTCCTGTCTCCCAAGCAAAACCATCCCGAACATGTACAGTTTCTGCTAAACTCAGGAATCGATGTGTACTGCGAAAAACCACTCGCAATGACATTGAGGGAGGCTGATGCAATGGCGGAACTCTCGGAGAAAACCGGGCGCAAACTGATGATTGGCTTTAACCGTCGTTTCGCCCCTGTGTACCAGGAATTAAAATCCGTATACAAGACGAAACCGCCCCAGGTCATCATTGCCCAGAAGAACCGCCCTGCAACCGAATACCGGGCCACTCTGGAAAACGCCATCCACATGATCGACCTTATGAGATATCTATGCGGAGAATGTACGTCCGTCCACGCATCGGCTCTATTTGAGAATCCTTATTACGAGTCCTCCTGCACCGCTTATCTTACATTTGAACATGGCACCTCCGGCATCCTTGTAGCAGACAGATGTGCCGGACAGTGGGGCGAATCCATAGAAGCACACGGGAATCATACTTCTGTCTATGTAAACTCACCGGACAGCATCACGGTGACAGACAGTGAGCAATCCCACACACGCTCTATGACACCGCTGGCCATGGGCTGGGCAACCGTTGTGGACAAGCTGGGATTCCGTTATGCCATCGAGCATTTTATTGACTGCGTCCTGAATAACAAAATCCCCCTTACCAATGCCCGGGATTCTTATAAGACACATGAACTGATGGATAAAATATTGAGAAAAGCCGGTCTGCCGGCTTTAGACTGAAAAGATCGGAGGAAATAGAAATGCTGATAGCCGGACACACTATGGGTACTCCTGAATATACCATTGCTGAAGCTTTATCGCTGTTTGGCACCATTGGGCTTGACGGGGCCGAAATTGTGGTGCAGGACGATTATAAATGTGGAATTCCCAGAAGGGCTGACAAATCCCTTCTGAACACAGTAAAATCTGCCGCGTCTTCCGAGGGACTGCACATAGCGTGCCTTACCCCTTACAATTGTCATTTTAACTCCGCTGACCGCAAACTACGGGAAAAGGATATCGAGGATATCAAACATGTAATATCTTTTGCCGGCTTCCTGAACGCCGGATATATCCGCCTCTATGCAGGCACGGCGGTCCATCCTCAGGATTTTTCCCCTGACAATTACCGGCGGATCACTGAATCTATGAATGTCCTGGGCGACACCGCCGAACAATACGGCGTTACCCTTGTTTTAGAAAATCATTTTAATACAATGACCGTTTCCGCACAGGATACCGTCAGCCTGACACAAAAGATCGGCCACCCCGCTGTCCGTATCCTGTACGATCAGGCGAATCTTACATTTACCGGGAAGGAAGATTTTAACACGGCCATTGCCGTCCAGGGATCCCGGATCGCATACGTCCATGTCAAGGACCTGATTTTTAAAAGCAATGCCTCATCTTCCGGAGGCCGCGCCTCTGCAAAAGACGTCACTCACCAGGAAGAATCAGAACGGATTGTAACTACACGGATCGTAGGTGAAGGAATCCTGCCATGGCAGGAAATCCTGAGAAAATTAAAGTCGTGCGGATACGACGGCTGGCTGTCTCTGGAGTACGAACGCAGATGGCATCCCCTTGACATTCCTGACGCCTCTGTCGGAATGAAAAAGAGTGCCGAATTTATCAAAAACTGCCTGAATGAGATCTGAAACAGAAAGAAGGAATACGATGCACTCAAAAAAAGAACAGAAAATAGCCGTCTTCGGCTGCAGCCACTGGCACATGCCTCTATATCTTGAAAGTATAAAAAAGCACTCTGTCTGCGGCATATCTGACCCGGATGCAGACTGCCGCCGCAATCTTGCAGGCCTTTTATCATGCGGTTCCTATGCTTCCCCGGAAGAGCTTCTCAGTAAAACACGCCCTGATTTTGCATTCTGCTTTGCTCCGCATAATGAAATGCCTGAGCTGGCCAGGCTGATGATCAAAAACCGCATACCCTTTTCCATCGAAAAGCCTCTCGGAACACATGCCGGACAGATCGAATCTCTTATACAACTCAATAAAACATATCATACCTACTGCTCCGTCCCGTTTATCTGGCATTGCTCACCGCTGCTGGAGCTGTTAAAAAACGAAATCGCTCCCGAAGATATCCTACACATGGATTTCAGCTTCATTGCCGGGCCTCCGGACAGGTATCTTGGCACCTCTCCATGGATGCTGCATGCCGAAACCTCGGGCGGAGGCTGCATGACCAACCTGGGCGTGCATTTTATTGACCTTGCACTTACACTGACCGGCGCCCCGACAGCAGATGTGCTTGCCAGCCGGTTCCATTACGCAGACAAGGATATTGACGTTGAAACTCATGCCATAGCCCTGCTTCAGATGGGAACGGCATCCGTAACTATAGAAACCGGCTACTCTTATCCTATGTACCAGTCCGGGAAACGGATCAACCGATGGGCAATCACCACTCGAAACGGTATGTATATAATTGAAAACGGTCAGCTTGAGATCCGTATCTTCGGCAAACCACCCCGCATCTTCTCCATGGACACAGACAGCGATACGTACTACGCAGCATATGCCGACAAATGCCTTTCCGATTCACTGTACAGTCTGCCGCCTGCGTCCGGGCTTTCTTCTATGCTGAATGTACGAAGAATTCTTGATCATATTAACAGAAAGGCCGGTGAGCAAAAAATATGAAGCATTTATATGGTATAACGGCAGCAATGACTACTCCTTTTTACGAGGAAGGGGACATCGACATCCCCTCCTTAAAGAATCTGACAGACTTCCTCATCACATCCGGTGTAAACTGCCTGTATCCCTGCGGGACGACCGGAGAAATGCTCCGGCTGACACCAAAGGAGCGGAAAAAAATTGCTGAGACTGTGGTAGACACATCGGCAGGAAAGACAACGGTCTTTATCCACTGCGGCGCAATGACAATGAACGAAACTGCCGATCTCCTGTGCCATGCAAAATCCGCCGGAGCGGACGGCGCAGGCATCGTCACCCCGCAGTTTTTCCACGCCTCGTCAGAAGAATTGTATCACTACTATGTCTCCCTTGCCGGCCGTACACCTGATTTCCCAATCTATATTTACAACATTCCCCAATGCGCGGCCAACGATATCCTGCCGGAGACCATAGAACGGATCTGCAAGGACGCGCCGAACATCATTGGTATCAAGTACAGTTATGCCGACCTCGACCGCACGATCAGTTATCTCGGAATCAACGATCGACGCTTTTCTGTCCTTCACGGATATGACAAAGCCCTTTCGGCTCTTCTGATGCTCGGCTGTAACGGAACCGTTTCCGGTGTAGCCGGAGTCTTTCCCGAACCTTTTGTAAAGGTGTATGAATCATACTTAAAAAATGATATTCCGGGCATGAAATACTGGCAAAAGATCTGCATCCGCTTCTGTGATATTCTGAAATGCGGGAAAAATATGTCTTATTTTAAAGAAGCATTAAAGCTTCGGGGAATTATGCAGGGCTTCATGCGCCTGCCCCAGCTTTCCATAGAAATCGGCGAAATATCCAGACTGAAACAAGAACTGGAAGAACTGTGCAGGACAGCGCATATCCCTCTCCGGTATTAATCCAATAAAAACCGCAGAAACTGCATTGCTCCGTTATCCGGTCAAAGCATGCAGTTCCTGCGGTTTTATAGTTTTTACTGTTACAGCTTCACCGTGCACCCGGTTTTATTGACTGAAACCATTGTGCGTTCGGCGGCGTACGTTTCAAAGCGCCTTATCATATGCTAATTTCCCGCTCCCCTGAAAGATAATCTCACCGCAATTTTCAAATCCGTTCTTCTTAAAAATATGCTGCATCCGCTTATTAGAAAATCCGTATCAACCCTGATACAGTGAATGTCATTTTCAATACATAAGTCTTCGATCAGCTTAAATGTGATATCTGTCAGACCTCTTCCCCTGAACTCTTTCCGAAATGCCATCCGGTGAATAACGGCATATGGCCCCTCTGACCTCCATTTCCCCTGAATATCGTCATACGCAGGCTCACCGTCAAAATCAATACACATATATCCGGCAATTTTACCTTCCATTTTCAGGACATACCCCTTTATATTCTCAATATCGCTTCGGATCGTATCTGTATCAGGATAGTCGTCCGTCCATTGTGTGAAGCCCTGTTCTTCCTGAAATTTCTTTCCTTCCTTAATGATCTCCATACATACATCAATCTCTTCTATCCGTGCCGGTTCAAGCGTGGTCATTTCTCTTCCTCTCTTTCTTGCTTTCTTTCTCCTTTTCGGATATAATAGCATCAACAATACATCAAATCAAATGAATGCTGCCCTCAAAGGCAGGCGAACAATTATGCCCTTATGTCAGAGATGTACTGCTGTCCGTTGACAGGCTGCATTGCTTTGAAAATGATCTGGCTGAATATAAGGGAAATTTAAAGCTGGGTGTTGGAGAAACATTGCTTTGCTACCGTATACCTTCAATTCTGAAAAAATTTCACCTGCAGGCTCCCAATACAAAATTAATCCTTCAGTCTATGAACTGCTATGATATCCGGGATGAGCTTCTCAAGGGTTCTTTAGATCTGGGGATATTTTATGAAGACGTCGGGGGATTTGACGACAGTATCACTACATTTCCATTTGGAAAATGTTCTCTGACATTAGTGGCTTCTCCCGAAACAAAGAGATTATTTCCCGACTTTACTACACCAGGTCAGAGAATCCCTCTTTCTCTGATCATTAATGAACAGAACTGTATCTTCCGGCAGATTTTCGAGAAATATTTGCGGGACAAATCAATCTTGCTTGACCACACAATCGAACTGTGGAGCATACATACGATCAAAAATCTGGTAAAAAATAATGTAGGGATCTCTTTCCTGCCTACTTTCGCTGTTCAGGATGAAATGAACAGCGGTGAATTGGCGGAAATCAAAACTGACATTTCAGATGTGCAGATCTCTGCGGTGTGCGGATACAATAAAAACAAATGGGTGAGCCCTGCAATGGAATCTTTTGTTAATTTGATGATGCAAGCCAAAATCTGCCCCTAAAGATCTATTACTATATTCTCTTTTATATTCCAATAAAATAATTCCACATTACCTTTTAATTCTTTTATTTCTTCTTGAAATTCTTTTGACAACCTCCTAATATCATTATCATAATTATAGGTTTTATCAACCTTTGTTTCTGACAAAAAACTACACAGCCATCTTTTGTTACTGTTTATAATGATTACACATTTATTATTTTTCAAAATATCGGTCAAATCTTCACATAATTGGTTATAATCCCATTCATAACAACAATAATGCGTGTGCCACTTATAAAATGATAAAGTAAATTCTCCATCATCTTCTAAATCTATATATATTGGATATTCACAATTTGAATTTGGTATCGTAATACAGATATCCGTTTCGTCTAAATATTCATATTCCTCTTCAGAATTTGAAGTGTGAATTTCATATTGAAAGTTTAGTTGTTGCAGCAAATAGCAGATTTCTTGTTTTTTGTCAATCGGATTTATTTCCATACTGTTTTCCATTTCCATCTCTCCTCTGTGACTGGTCTTTGGCAAACTGAAATGTAAAATAATAGACATAATCATTATTTTCTTCAACTTCCCCTTTTTCCATTTCCTGAACAAATTCCATATAAACGGACACATCCGGCAGACAAATACCCTGCTCCCATTTGGAAACCGATTTATCACTCATGCCTATTTGCACTGCAAGCTGCTTCTGTGTTAATCCTAAGCCCTTCCTCTTCCCTGCAATGTATTTTCCTATCTGAATAAGATCCATACTGTTACCCCCTCCGACAAGATAATAATAGCTGATAATGGAATGAAAAAAACACCCCTCAGGAGTAGAATGCGATGGGCTTATAGACTGATTATGATCACAGCAGATGCTTAGCATAAATACCGACAGCCAAATATGTAGTTTTCACCATACCATGCTCTTCCTAAGAATCGCTTATTGTAATTCCCGGCACAATGAAATCTATTCCTTCCTCCTTCATAGCAGCCATCAAAGCTCTATCCGAAGTAACAACAAACAACGGGTCTGCTGCACCCGAATGAGCAATAGCTGTTGCAGCAATCAATGCATCCTGTGCCCCAAATTTATATTTTACCGCATGCATCATGAAACCTTCCGCACGATCTATGATATCTTGAGCAATATCCAAAACATGAAGTGTAATAATGGGACTCGTGCCATCAATCATTTCTTTCACTAACTTTCTCATATGTGTACACAAACGTTTATTCCAGGGCTTACAGCCTTTTTGGAAAAATTGATGGGTGCATTTTGTGCCATCGGCTGCAATTTGACGATTACAATTCTGCCATTGTGAGGGTGCTCCCCTTCCATATTTCCCGATCACAGACAAAATCTCCAATTCCGTAATCTTTGAAATATAACATTCCCCTTGCATTATTTCTTCAAAATCATATGCATCTGGCCTTACATTCCTCCCTGCCAAAAAACCAAGCATTTCAAAAAAGCATTTGTATCTAACAAATATCTCCTCATCAATATTTACTACTCCTCTTCCTGTATTTGAGCCGCTTCCACTATGTTTTCTAAATCTTCTGTAGAAAATGGTTCTAGTTTTTCTTTAATTATATTCACTAATTCTTTCAGGTCGGCATCTGGTCCCTTGTTAACATAACCGTCTATGCCTATATTAGTTAATGCCTTTATATCCGCAAATTCACTAAAATTAGTATATATGATCACAAAAACATATGGCCTGGTTTTCCTGATTTCTTTCAGTATATCCTCTCCACTAAGTTTAGGCATTTTCAGATCAAGCAAAATCAAATCATAATTGTTCTTTTTAATTAAATCTAACCCTTTTATTCCATCTTCAGCAATCTCTACTTTCATTTCATTCAACTCTAAAGCCTCTTTTACAGTTTTAGCAGTCATTATTTCATCTTCAATAATTAATATTTCATTCATATCTATACCTCTCATTTTCTTTTTTCAATATATTGATTATAAATTTTGCTCCGTTTTGATATTCCCTGTCCACTTTAATGTCTCCATCAAACATTCTTACAATATTCCATATGATATATAAGCCAAGTCCCTCGCCGCCTCCATTTTCATCACTGGAACGCTCTTTCGTTGTAAAAAAAGGATCGAAAATTTTTCCCATATATTCTGGAGCAATCCCTATTCCATTATCCTCAAATGTTATATTAAATTCTGTTTCATTTTCTGAAACCGTAACTAAAATAGCTCCTCGCTCCCCCTTTTCGTTTATCGCATATATAGCATTTCCTATCAGATTATAAAAGATCTGATCAAATTTTATATTATCCCCGAACAAAGAAAAATCTGCATTCGATTCTACTTTCCACTCAATATTTTCTTTACTCAATCTCGATGAAAATTCTCCAAAAACTTCCTTAATTTCCTTTGTTACACTAAAATTTGTTTCAGTATTTTTTTCAGATGTAATAGGAGAAAATCTCGCTAACATATTTTTTATTCTATATGTTTGTGATAAGATATTTTCAAATAATATTTTCAATTCCTCATTTGTATTTATCCCTTTTTCCATTTTCATCTGAAATAACTGCACACCATAACGTATATTGGTAATGGGCTGCCCCAGCTCATGGGAAAAACCTTTTAATAATTCACTCATAGAAATAAGTTTTCTGCTATGCTCAAGTTCCGTAAATAATTCTTTAATAGCCTTTACTAACGCCTCTGCCGAATCATTTTCCTGCTCATTTCTATTTACATTAGAGGTTTCTTTTTTTACTCTTTGTATCTCAGTTATGATATCTTTTATTTCTACTGCTTCATCAAGCATACCAAATTGCAAGTAGAAATTATATAATGTTCTCATAATTGGAACACTGTTACGCCCACATTTTTTTATTTTCTTTAACGCATTATTACGATTTTCTATATTTCCAATTTTGGAATAATAGAATACTAGTTCATATAATATGTTAAATTCGCTTTGATTTTCGATACTCGGATGTAAAACTATATACTTTTCTGCTTCTGAATAATCATCTAATTTTCTGCATATTCGAAACAAAGTTCTTACGGCAACACGATCTTGATCGTGCTTTAAAACTTTCACAATCAACAACAGCGCCTCTGTGTATCGGGCTTTCTTTTCAATCAATGAAACAACATACTTATCAATATTTCTATTATCTTTAGTGTGATTTATACATAAAATTTTATAATATAAAATATAAAATTTACAACTTTTTTCAATTTTATTAATATAGGCTTTTGCTTCTTTTAAACTTTTATCATGAGAAAAAAACTTAATCTCCGGATATTCTACATAATGTGAAATAATTTCACATATGCTTACTATAACATTCTCATTTCTTATTTTTTTATCCAATATATTCTGCACTTGTAACAGATATCCGCTCAAATCATCTACTGATTCCGCATATCTTTCCATAAATTTAGCAAAATGTTTAACATATTGTATATTATCATCAATCTTTATCAAAAAATTAATATAAGCATTTCCTGCTTCCTCGTAATTTCCATTCTGCAGATATAAATCACCCAAAATTTTTTCAAAAATATTTTCGTCAGGATAATTTTTCTTTGCTTCTATTGCAATATTTATCGCCTCGTCTAGTTTTCCATAATTTCGCCTTTTCGAGATTTGTTTAGAATAACTATACTTTGATTTTACTTCCATTACCTTTTCCTCAAGAACAATTGATGATTTACTTAAATATTATACCAATTTCCATTTCGAATGTACATTATATTTCCCATCCGGAAGATGATCTGAAACTGATCCCATATAACACCTTTTTTAATTTGCAGCCACAGAAACTCAAGGGCACCAACTCCTGAGCCCTTTTCTATTTCACAAAAATTAATCGTATAAGTCCCCCATTTTATGTCCATCCTCTTTTATATACCCAAAGGGTAGCCCGAGTATAAAATCAGGAGGCAGTTATCTTATGAAATATTTCCACGGAAACACAGAAAAAAACGGATATTTTGAGGGGTGGTACTTTAAGCACCGGTCCAAAGACCTGATAATTGGCATTATCGCTGCCTATCACATTGATCTTCAGGGAAGAAAAAAAGCTTCCGTCCAGGTGATCACAAAGGATCAGTCCTTTATTGTGTGGTATCCGGGCAGTGAATTTTACGCATCAGAAGACCGTTTATTCGTACAGATCGGAAACAACATCTTCTATGAACACGGCTGCCGTCTTAACATCAACACATTGGCCAATCCTGTATGTATCTACGATCAAAGCTCCACGGAACAAGGCCTCTATCTGAAGGGGAATCTATGGTACGGCAACTTCCGCCCTCTTGCCTATGATATTATGGGACCGTTTCAGTATATGCCCGGAATGCAGTGCAGACACGGCGTAATCAGTATGGCTCATACAGTCGCCGGCAGTCTGACCATGAACGGGCAGCATATGGATTTCAAAAGAGGAACCGGTTATATTGAAACCGACCGGGGGTGCACCTTCCCGGAGAAATATATGTGGCTGCAATGTGAAGAGATGGATACTCTCCCATTCTCCATCATGGCAGCCGTCGCAGCAGTACCGGCAGGAAAACTGCATTTTACCGGCTGCATCTGCGCCATCAGCTAACGGGGCAGCCAATACCGCCTTGCCACGTACAGAAACGTCCGCATCCATCAATGCGACGACCGCATCCTCTGGCTCAGCCAGGGCCGTTACACGCTCCTGATCCAGCTGGACGAATACAATAAAAGCCATACCCTTCCTCTAAGAGCTCCTGTATCCGGATGCATGAGCCGCTCCATCAAGGAATGCATGACCGGCAAAGCCCGCTTCCGTTTCTGGGAAAACAAAAAGCTGCTGTTCGATATTGCCAGCAGCCATGTCAGTATTGAAAATATGGGATCTTTCTAGAAATCCTCACTCCGCAGTCCGGGATGTATATGGTTAACCGTCTACATCCCGGGCTCATAATTATGATCCCTGTATCTGATCTGTAATCTCATCCAGCCAGCGGTACAGGTCTTCATACACCTGCTCCCTGTCTGTCTCATTTAAGATCTCATGCCTGTCTCCCGGATACAGTTTGAGGTCTACCTTTCGTATCCCTGCCGTTTTATATTTTTCATACACCTTGCAGACACCCTTGCCAAATGCCCCCACCGGATCATCCTGCCCGGCCACAAAAAACACAGGAAGATCTTTCGGCAAATGATCTGCGCTGTCCTTTTCCGCAATGACCTTCATACCCTCGAGCATCTGGTAATAAGCGCCCAGCGTAAAGCGGAAGGAACACCATGGATCCTTTACGTATTTCCTGCAGATCTCGGGATCAGAACTGATCCACTCCCTATGGGTCGGCCCGCCGCGGAATCTGCGGTTGTATCCCCCGAAGGCCAGGCCGTCTACCAGCAGGCTCCGATGTCTCCATCCTTTTAATGCCGCTTCAGCACGGCAAATTGCCTGGCCTGCATTTAACGTATGCAGATTCTTATATCCGGTACCCATAATGATAACACCTGCAAGCCCTTCTGCATGGACTGTCAGATACTGCCTCAGCAGAAAAGAGCCCATGCTGTGTCCCAGCATGTAATATGGAACATCAGGATATTTTTTCATAACGGTTCTCCGCAGCGTGTGGATATCTGAGGATACATAGTGATTTCCTTTCGTCTCGTGAAAATGTCCGTAATCCTTTTTATCCTGTACGGAACCTCCGTGCCCCAGGTGATCATGCCCGGCCACGTAATACCCATGACTGTTCAGATATCTTGCAAATTCATCGTAGCGGCCGATATATTCTACCATCCCGTGGCAAATCTGAAGAACGGCCCTCACTTCACCTTCCGGTATCCACTCGACAGCATGGATCCGGCTCTTTCCGTCCGCACTTAAAAAACTAAATTCCTTTTTCATCTACCGGTCTCCCATTCTGATATAATCCCTGTACGGCGCCAAAGGCTTGTACGCCGGACGGATTATCTTATCTACATTTTTGAGCTCTTCCAGACGATGAGCGCTCCAGCCCACGATACGCGCCGTAGCAAAGATCGGAGTGTAGAGAGCCGGCGGCAGATCCATCATACTGTACACGAGGCCGCTGTAGAAGTCCACATTGGCATTGACGCCTTTATAGATCTTCCTTTTCTCCGCGATCACCTGTGGCGCCATTTTCTCCACGGTCTCATACAGTGCGTACTCCTTCTCGCGCCCTTTTTCCTCTGCCAGCTGTTTCACGAATTTCTTGAAGATATCCGCCCTCGGGTCTGACACAGAGTAGATAGCATGACCCATCCCATAGATCAACCCCTTCTGGTCAAACGCCTTTTTCTCCAGCAAATCGCAGAGATATGCTCGGATTGCATCTTTATCCTCCCAGTCTGTTACATGCTCCTTCATATCGTCAAACATCTGTGTGACCTTAATATTGGCTCCGCCGTGCTTCGGCCCCTTTAAGGATGCCATAGCCGCCGCCATTGTAGAATATGTATCGGTCCCTGAGGATGTCACCACATGTGTCGTAAAGGTCGAATTGTTACCACCGCCGTGATCCATATGAAGCACAAGCGCCATATCCAGAATCCTTGCTTCCAGCTCTGTAAATTTGCGATCCTCACGGAGCATCATCAGAATATTCTCGGCTGTAGACAATTCCGGGGACGGCGCATAGATAAACATATCCCCTCCCATACGATAATTATATGCATGGTATCCATAAACCATCATCATCGGGAACTGGCTGATCAGGTTCAGACACTGCCTGAGTACATTTGGAATGGTAATGTCGTCCGCCCTCATATCATAGGTATACAGATTCAGTATGGAACGGGATAAACTGTTCATCATATCACGGCTTGCCGCCTTCATAATAACATCCCTTACAAAAGTCGGCGGCAGTGTCCTGCGGTCTACCAGCGTCTGATGGAACTTCGCCGATTCCTCTTTGTCCGGCAGCTCCCCGAACAACAGGAGATAGGCCACCTCCTCAAAACCGAAATAACCGTCCTGCAGAAATCCTCCTACAAGATCTTTGATATTATATCCTCTATAATACAAGTTGCCTGCACAGGGAACCTCCTTCCCGTCAACAACCTTGGTAGCACACACATCAGAAATATTCGTCAGCCCGGCAAGAACTCCCTTTCCATTCAGATCCCTCAGTCCTTTTTTGACCTCATATTTTGTATAGAGCTCTTTATCAATCGTTGTATTTTTCTCACACAACTGGGCAAAATGCTCAATCTCCGGGGTAACCTCAAACAATACATACTTGTTTCTTTTTGCCATAAAATCATCCTTTCTCTGGTAATATATAATTTATCCTCAAAGCAGAATATCTGCTTTTGATATTCTTCTCTTTCATTGCAGATCTGTCGGTCTCTGCACTCCTGTATTACAGCTCGGCAGTCCGCGCTCCGATCTCATTGCTCAATGCCGCAAACTCTTCCAGAGTCAGCGCCTCTCCCCTGACACTCGGTTCTTTTCCGAGCCTTTCTATTGCTTCCGCGATCATCTCCTTCGGAACAGACAGCCTGTCCGAATTATTCAGTCCGTTTGCCAGTGTTTTCCTTCTCTGGTTAAAAGAGGCACGGATAATGTCAAACATCAGTTTCTCGTCCTTCACTTCCACAGGGGAAATGCTGTGCCTTGTAAGCTTTATAACCGCAGAGCCTACCTTCGGCCGCGGCATAAAACAGTTCGGAGGAACATTTGCCACAATATAAGGCTCTGCATAATACTGGACTGCCAATGACAGAGCGCCGTAATTCTTACTGCCCGGGCGGGCCTGCATACGGTCTGCCACTTCTTTCTGCACCATGACCGTTATACTTTCCACCGGAACATGATTTTCAAATAATCCCATAATAATAGGTGTAGTTATGTAATATGGAAGATTTGCCACAACCTTTACCGGCTTCCCGTCATGTTCCTTCCGGGCAAGTTCCCGGATGTCCATCTTCAGGATATCTTCGTTGATCACCGTCACATTATCGTAACCGTCCAATGTATCTGATAAAATCGGTATCAGATTCTTATCAATCTCTACTGCAACCACTTTACCCGCCGCCTGTGCGAGGTACTGTGTCATCGTCCCGATTCCGGGCCCGATCTCCAGAACAAGATCCTCCCCTGTGATCTGTGCGGCACGAATGATCTTATCTAATACATGCGTATCTATCAGGAAATTTTGTCCAAATTTTTTCTGAAATGTAAAGTCATATTTCTGCAAAATCCCGATCGTATTCTGCGGATTGCCAAGTGTCGGTTCCCTCATATATTCTATACTCCCCCAAATAAGATATAAACGTAACAGTTCAGATCCCCTCACTGTTACGCTTAATCACGCCTAACTATGTCTATTATTGTGTATTGTCTTATATTATACAATAAGATCAGGTTTTATGATATACTTAAAAGGTAAAATAATATTAAGAAACTATTAATTATTCTATTTCGCGGAGGATTACCTATGAAAAAAAGATATATCTTACTTACAGTGATTGCCGCTGCCGCCCTCATTGCCACCGGCTTTTTGTCCGCACGACTCTTAGATAAGGAAAAAATAACTGTCAGCGCCTCTTCCATAGAGGAGCGCCTGAGCAAATGCAGTTCTCTTACAACCGCACGGCTCGATTATCGCGGAATGATCAAGTACGAAGAAGGCGACATTCCGTATATTAACAAAAAAAGCTTTTCCATGATCTACGATGCCCACATAAAAGCAGGGATAGACCTGTCCCAGGCAAAAGTAGAGGTGAACGGCAAAAAGATCAAGGTCACCGTTCCCGCCCCGGAGATCCAGGATATCGTTGTGTCTCCGGATTCTCTGGAATTCTACGATGAGAAGCTGGCCCTCTTTAACTGGACCGACCGCGAGGACACTGCCAAAGCCATGGAGTACGCCGAGCAGGACGCTGCCGCCAAAGCCTCCCAAACCGACATTCTCACTCAGGCATCCGATCAGGCCAAAACTGTCATCAATACATTGATCACACCAATTTCTGACAGCAAAGACGAAGAATACCAAATCGAATTCCACGAAACCAATAAGTAGCCAGAAACCACAGCCGCGGGCCGAGGCCATTTACGGCCTGCAGCCCGCGGTTTTTACAGCGTCTCAGATTGTCACACCCCATAGATCTCCCGGGCGTTCTCTCTTGTCCGAGCCACCACTTCTTCAAAGCTGACCCCTTTTATCTCTGCGATTTCTTCCGCTACATACCGGATATACCCTGACTGATTCCTCTTCCCCCGGAACGGCACCGGTGCAAGGTATGGGCAATCCGTCTCAAGTACGATAGCGGTCAGCGGAATCTCTTCTACCGTCTCTTTGAGTTTCCTTGCATTTTTAAATGTCACTACACCGCCTACGCCGATGTAAAATCCCATTTTCACATACTCCCTGGCCATCTCCCTGGAGTAAGAATAGCAGTGGATAATGCCTTTCAGGCCTGCGGCGTGCTCCTTCATGATCTCCATAGTGTCTGCCGCCGCCTCCCTGCTGTGGATCAGCACCGGGAGGGAACGCCTGCGGGCCAGGTCAAGCTGGCGGATAAACCACTGCTTCTGCAGATCATGGGACTCATTGTCCCAGTAATAATCCAGGCCGATCTCGCCTACCGCAACCACTTTATCCCTCTGAAACAGTTCTTCCATACGGGCAAACCTTTCTTCTGTCAGGCTCCCTACTTCATCCGGATGAATCCCCACAGCCGCATACATAAAGGGATATTTCTGCACCATATCCACAACCTTTTCACAGGAATCGTACGCTGCGCTGACATTGACGATCACACCGACTCCCTGCTCCCGCATGGAGTTCAGCAGCTCGTCCCGATCCTCGTCAAACTGTGCGTCATCATAATGTGCATGTGTATCAAATATCATATCTAAAGAATCTCTTTCCTGAGCTGCTGAGGTGTCTTCTGTGACAGCAATGCCGGAGCAATATCAAACACACTTCTTGCCCCGCTCTCTCCGGCTTTCGCTAACCGATAAGCCGCCCTTGCATAGCAGATCAGGACACTGGCCGTAAATTCCGGGTTGGAATCCAGCTTCAGAGAATACTCGATCACATGCCTGCTGCCCTCTGTGCCGGTCTCACCGCTGCGAATCACGAATCCGCCGTGGGGCATCCTGCTGTGTTCTGCCTTCAGCTCTTCCTCTGTAATAAATGTTACGGTCGTATCGTACTCGTCAAAATAATTTGGCATTGTCTTGATGGCAGTCTCAATAGCCGCAAGATCAGCCCCCTCTTCTGCCGCCACATAGCATTCTCTCAGATGCTTATCTCTGGTAGTAAGCTCCGGTTCACTCCCGGTCCTTACACGCTCCACAGCTTCCTCAACAGGAACCGTATACTGGATTGCATTTTTCACTCCCTCTACACGGCGGATCGCGTCTGAATGTCCCTGGCTGACGCCTTTCCCCCAGAAAGTGTAGGTGCTTCCCTGCGGAAGGATCGCTTCCGCATACAGACGGTTTAATGAGAACATTCCCGGATCCCATCCTACAGATATGATCCCGATCTTCCCTCCGTTCTGGGCTGCCTTATCCATATTTTCAAAATATTCCGGAATCCTTGCATGGGTATCAAAGCTGTCAATGGTATTAAAGCAGGCGGCAATCTCCGGCCCCATCACCGGCAGGTCTGTGGCCGAACCGCCGCAGAGCACCATAACATCTATTTCATCTTTCATAGAGAGCATATCATCCATATGCTTTACAGAAGCATTCTCTGTCTTAATACATACTGCGGACGGATCTCTCCTTGTAAATACTGCCTTAAGCTCCATATCATCGTTGCGGGCAATTGCCTGTTCAACGCCTCTTCCGATATTGCCGTACCCTACGATTCCGATTCTGATCTTTTCCATATTATCATCCTGCCTTTCTAACAAATCTCTGCCCCTGCCGGCATCTCTTTCTCCGGTGTCATCAATGCCAGATTCCCCTCTGCATCCTCCGCACAGAGAAGCATTCCCTCTGACAATACTCCTGCCAGCTTCGCCGGCTTAAGATTCACAAGTACCATCACCTTTTTGCCTACCATTTCCTCGGCGCTGTAATGCCCCTTGATCCCTGAAACAATCTGTTTCACCTGACTTCCTACTTTTACCTGAGAGCAAAGCAGCTTTCTTGATTTCTTCACTTCCTCACAGGCTATGATCTCACCCACCTGGAACTGCATTGCCCCAAAATCTTCAAATGTAATCTGCGGCTTTGCCTCAATATCGATCACATTTTCTTCGGCCTCCTGCTCTTCCTGAACCGGCGGATGAAGTTCCTCAACCTTTTTCAGCACTTCTTCGATATCCAGCCGCGCAAACAGGATCTCCGGCTTCTCCGTTACCTTCCCGTCGCCCAGCTGTGCAAAGATCTTCTCCGCCGTCTCGGGCATAAAGGAAGAAAGAAGCCCTGCCCCCACCTTAATTGCTTCGATCAGATTATAGAGCACTGTCTCAAGCCGGTCTTTTTTCTCCTCTTCCTTTGCAAGAACCCATGGCATCGTCTCGTCAATGTACTTATTACAGCGTTTGAACAGATTGAAGATCTCCGTAATGGCATCTGCTACCCGCAGATCATTCATTTTAATCTCTACAGCACCCGGTGCATGTTCAGCCACCGCTTTAAAGTCAGCGTCCACAGCCGCATCCTCCTCGCCCGGAGCCGCCTTCTTATCCGTCACAGCGCCGCCGAAATATTTATTGGTCATGGATACCGTCCTGTTCACCAGGTTGCCCAGTGTATTGGCAAGATCAGAGTTGATACGCTCTACCAGAAGCTCCCAAGAGATCACACCGTCATTGTCAAACGGCATCTCATGAAGCACAAAATAACGCACGGCGTCTACCCCGAAGAAATCCACCAGTTCGTCGGCATACATCACATTTCCTTTGGATTTGCTCATCTTGCCGTCACCCTGAAGCAGCCATGGGTGACCGAAGATCTGCTTTGGAAGCGGCAGGTCAAGGGCCATCAGGAAGATGGGCCAGTAAATGGTATGGAAACGGATGATATCCTTTCCGATCAGATGAAGATCTGCCGGCCATTCCTTGTAAAACCGCTCCGTACTTTCTCCTTCTGCATCATATCCGATCCCTGTGATATAGTTGGACAGCGCGTCCAGCCATACGTAGACTACATGCTTCGGGTCAAAATCTACCGGAATCCCCCAGGTAAAGGAGGTTCTGGACACACATAAGTCCTGGAGCCCCGGAAGCAGGAAATTATTCATCATCTCATTTTTACGTGACACCGGCTGGATAAATTCCGGATGGGCATTGATGTGCTCAATCAGGCGGTCCGCATATTTACTCATTTTGAAGAAATATGCCTCTTCCTTCGCAGGCTGCACCTCACGCCCGCAGTCCGGACATTTACCGTCCACCAGCTGGGACTCTGTAAAAAAGGACTCGCAGGGTGTGCAGTACATTCCCTCATAATATCCTTTATAGATATCGCCTTTATCGTACATCTTTTTAAAGATCTTCTGAATCTGCTTCTCGTGGTCTTCATCTGTAGTGCGGATAAATTTATCATAAGATGTATTCATCATATCCCAGATATCCTTCACCTGACCTGCCACATCATCCACAAGCTCTTTCGGAGTAATGCCCGCCTCCTGCGCTTTCAGTTCAATCTTCTGGCCATGCTCATCTGTTCCGGTCTGGAAAAAAACATCGTAGCCCTGGCTCCTCTTGTATCTCGCAATCGCATCTGCTAGGACGATCTCATAAGTATTTCCGATGTGAGGCTTGCCGGACGTATACGCAATTGCAGTCGTAATATAATACTTCTGTTTGTCCATTTTCATTCTCTCCCTTCATAATAAAAAATATTTACAAAAATTAAAAAATCTCCAATCTTTCCGGACGGAAAAATCAGAGAAGACGGGATTCCCCGTGGTACCACTTCTATTCACCTTTGCCTCGCGGCATAAGGACTCACCGGGTGTCGCATAACACCTCCCGCTGTAAAGGGCGAACCCTTCGCGGCCTTACCTGTCCCGGCTCAGCTGCGCCGCTCAGAAGCCATCTTCCGCCAGTCTCCATCTATCCCTCTCAGCATCCTCCGCCGGACAGTTGGTTATATGGAGCCGGCAGATTCAGGAATTCTCTGTAAAATGTCAAAAAGCGTACTCTCTTCGTCATCGCGTTTGTATTTTATTTCCTTGATTGCTTCAATGGAAAAACTGTAGCATATTCTTATCGGCTGTGTCAAGTATATTTCCATTGAGTTCAAAATACGACATCCTTAAAAAGGCGCTTACATATCTCTTGATTATCTATATCATTACTATTAACATCGGGATTATCTTTACGCTTATAAAAAAGATAAAAAAAATTATCCCTATCCTTTTCTTTAGCTTTTATCGCAGATACTATCTTTCCTACTGATGCAATCTTTTCGCCTTCTTTCGTCTGAAATGAAATATTGGTTGCCGAAAAGTCAGGTTTACCAAAACCGCTGTTAAACTGTGATGCCATCAATATAACAAAGCTGCAGCTGATATTTTTTTCATCTGCATATTTTTTCAAAGAATGCATGACTTTTAAAATCAGATCTTTATCTTTTAACTGTACATCTTTGGTTTCCGGATCCATATCAGTGGTAAGCAAAGCTTCTTTTTCATCTTCAAGTTTATTAATCAGTGCATCATCAATTACCCAAGAATCTGTACTCTTGGTTAGATATTTCGCCGTGACACTCATAGCCTGTTCAAATTTTTCCAGCAAGCTCCCGCCCGAAGCTAAATCCAGAACAAACGCTTTATATTCTGCCTCAGATTTCCATACGGGATGCCTTCTTTTTTTACGTTCAAAAAATTCTTCACATAAGTCACTATGAAAAGCATTTTTCATTAAATAAATGATATCATCATCACACAGCAAAGAAATATGTATTCCATTTTGAAAAGATTGTCCTTTTTTACTTAATGATTCTATTGAAAATAACTTTTTATCACCATCATCCATCTTTTCACTAAGATAACCAATAATATGCTGAAGTATATATGACTCATATAAGACGACGGGATGTGACTGGATCCATTTTCTTTCAGCATCATGTGCGTAGACAACATTCTCAATAACACTTATAGCATTTTTGTAATATGCTATCTTATACGTTCCACCGTCCTTCGATATAGTAAGTGAAGACAAAAGACGCTCAAAGTCAATATTTACAGTATCAAAACCTGTATTGTATGCGTCCCGGATAAGGTAATCCAGTTTATCAACGTCTATTACTTTAGAATTAAGTATTGATATAAAACAATTTTTTATATTATTTTCTATTGACTGCTGTGAATATTTATAACCTGTAATACAACGCGCAAAAAACTCTTTTTGGTCTGCTCCATCAAAAAACATTTCAAATTCTGATATTCCAATTATTGCACTCATAATCTCATGTGATGCAGCAGCCGAACTTGAATCTTCCGGAATGTCAGCCGAAAAAGTTTCTTTACCAATAGTCTTTATCAATTTCGTGTGCAATTGTGAATAGTCATGTCTTTCACCAAGATAAAAATTCTCACCAGTATGAGAAAACGGAGCATGCCCTACGTCATGAAGAAGGCATGCAAGCTTAAATAATTCTCCAATAATATCTAAATCTATAGGCAAATCTATCTTTTCTTTCACTTCTTTTATCAGTTGACTAACAGCTAATTCTCCTAGATAGAAAACTCCCATAGAATGTACAAAACGATTATGAACTGCAGAAGAATAAAGCGGAGAATAACTGGTCTGTATCACACGGCGCAAACGCTGAAACACAGCCGTATCAACAATATTTTCCATATATTTAACAGGAATCCTGATATATCCATATATTGGGTCTTTCACCCTTTTATATTCTTTCATATTTTATTTCTATGCTCCCAATACTTGTACCGAGCGTTGATCCATAAATGCCAGCAATACATCCAAAGCTAAATATCCTCTGAATTGCTGAATCAAATCCTCTACTTCTTTACCAGATTTTAACCTGATGCCCCTTTTTCCGTCTTCCTCTCCTTCTTCAAAAAACTCAAAATAATTTCTAAAAAGAGCATTCGTATTTTCTCTGGATAATATAAGGATTGCCTTTTCTCCATTCTCCTCTAATATCTGAACCACCTCAGCTCCATACATTTCAATCTCGCTATAGGTAAGAAATCTCCGTTTCCCTTTTTTTAACATCTCAATCATTGCGTTAGCTGCCAAATCTTCAATACCAATGTAAAAACACATCCTTACCACTCCTTTTGTTTTGTCATATATTAAAATGATAACTGTATGAATACGCAGCTTTCATATATAAAAAAAGAAAATCAACGCTTCTCTCATTTATGAAAAAAGCGTTTAAACAATCCATACCTCTCAAGCATCAACCTTGATTATTCTTTAGATTATACTTAAATTATATGACGTTCATGCATTAAATAGTGTTATGTATTATAACATTTTTTCATCCAAATTACAATTGATTTTTCCAGTATGTCTTCGATCAATTATGTCCTCAATCCCTCACGCAGTTGTGCATGATGCCCCTCCCCCACGCATATACATATTAAAAAACTCCTGAGGATCACTATGTCAAAAAAACGATCTGTAATTATCGCCGCCTTTTCTGCGGCGCTTCTATTTCTGGCGGCCGGACTGTATACCTTTCTGAATCCGGGCCGCACGGCAGACAAAAAATTCGAGGCCTACACCAACAGCCTCTTCTGCCAGGAGGTCTGTGCAAACACCATCTCTCTTCACTATACACTAAAGGATCCTGCCGCATACGGCATTCAGAATCCTCCGGTTACCCTGGGGTACTGCAGTACAGATTCTGCTTCTATGTGCGCCTATGCCGAAAACGCACTGGCGCTCCTTAAGTCCCATGACCGTGGAAAGCTGTGTAAAGAAAATCAGCTGACCTACGACGTTCTGGAAAGCTACCTGTCCTCTTCCCTCCGGCAGTCCAAATATGCCCTGTACGACGAACCTCTGTCCCCCCTCACCGGAACCCAGGCCCAGCTGCCGGTCCTTCTGTCCGAATACCAGTTTTATGGGAAGGAGGACATTGATACCTACCTGAATCTCCTTACACAAGTACCCGAATATTTTAAGTCAATCCTTGCATTTGAATCCGAAAAATCCAGGCAAGGGCTTTTTATGTCTGAATCCCGGGCAGATGACATTATCCAGGAATGCAGCGCATTTCTAAATATGAAAGAAAACAATTATCTGTATTCCTCCTTTGAAGAACGTATAAATCAATTGAAGCTTCCGGACAGTGAAGCAAAATCTTATATGCAGAAAAATGCCGATTGCATAGAGCAATACATATACCCCGCCTATGAGGAGATGAAAAATGTACTTCATGAGCTTCGTGCAACCGGCAAAAACAGCGGCGGCCTGTGCAATCTCCCTGACGGAGACAACTATTACGAGCTTGTGGTGGCAGCTGAGACCGGCTCCGGCCGCAGCATCCCTGAACTGCAGAAACTCACCAAAAAGCAGATGACAGAGGATCTGACTGCCATGCAGAAGATTCTTTCTTCTATTTCCGCAGACCCGTCATCTCCTTCCTCCGACCAGTTTAAGTCACAGGGAGCCGGCCTTGCAGACACCAACCCTTCCTCTATCCTTGCCTCCCTGCAGGAGAAGCTTGACGGTTCTTTTCCCGAACCTCCGGAGGTAAACACCCAGATAAAATTCGTACAAAAATCCATGGAGGAATACTTAAGCCCTGCTTTTTATATGATCCCTGCCATCGATAATGCGAAAGAAAATGTCATTTACCTGAATCCGGGCCATATGCCTGATGACCTGTCTCTGTTCACAACTCTGGCTCATGAAGGATATCCCGGGCATCTGTACCAGACCGTCTATTTTAACGCCGCTCAGCCGGATCCTATCCGAAGCCTCCTGAACTTCGGCGGCTACACTGAAGGCTGGGCTACATACAGCGAGATGCTCAGTTATTACTTCGCCCCCATCGAAAAAGAACAGGCCACATTAATGCAGCGGAACAATTCTGTGCTGCTGGGCCTCTACGCGCTGGCCGACATGGGCATCCACTATGACGGATGGACCCTTTTAGATACCGTGTCCTTCTTCCGCAGCTACGGAATCACGGACACGGAAGCCATTGAAGAAATCTATGACCTGATTCTGTCAGACCCTGCAAACTATCTGAAATATTACATTGGGTATGTAGAATTTCTGGAATTGAAAAAAGAAGCCATAGAAAAATGGGGAAAGGATTTTTCACAGGAACGATTCCATCAAGCTGTACTGGATGTGGGGCCGGCCCCCTTTGAGTTGGTCCGGGAATATATTTTTTAGTATAGTTCACCACTACTGCATGGTCAACAGCCACGACAACGCCGGCAAGGTCAGCATGGACAAAAAAGTAGAACCCAGGATTACCTGTGATGCAAACATGGCATTATAATTATACTTATCTGCGAGAATTGCCGTCGTGTTTGCCATGGGCATGGCAGTAAGAAGCACTGTGACATTTGTCAGCAGCGCATCCATCCCAAGCAAACGCAGGATGCAAAGGGTCAGAAGCGGATATACTGCCAGACGGATCAGGCAATAATATAACACCTGCGGATCAAAGAACTGTTTCCATTTTGACTCTGACAGCATGCTGCCGATCGCCAGCATAGATACCGGTACCATACATTTACTGATCCCTGTAATGGTACGATCCAGGAAAACCGGAAGCTTTACCGGACAGAACATACAAAATATACCGATTATGACTGCAAGGATACAAGGATGCCTCAGTAATTTCCTGCAGGCATCCTTTCTGTCCACATCTGTAAAAAGTGCAAGTCCGGAGGACCACATTGTAATCCGCACCGGAATCTGGAAAATGGAGGTATACAACACCCCTGCCGCTCCATAGAGTGCCTGAACCACCGGTATCCCGATAAAACTGGAATTAGAGACAATCAGTCCGTAAGTGAGTATCTGCCGTTTTCCTTCTTCCACGCGGTAAAAGAAGTATTTTCCTGCCAATATACTGAAACCCTGAATTGCCAGTGCAATAACAAAGGCATAGACACAGTTCTTCAGAAGCTCTTCTGAAATCTCGATTTTCTTCAGAAATGATGCGATGATATTGCAGGGCAGAATGATGTTTACTGTCAGATCAGACAAACATTTCTGCCCTGCATCTGTGATAATACTCCGTCGTTTCAGAATAATGCCAATGATAATCAGCAGGAATAAATTTAATTGCAGATCTATCATTTAACTATTGTAAACCTCTTTGTTAAGCTCGTCCTCTTTTGCATTGACAATGACATTGACTGCCGCGTCACCAATAACATTCAATGGAAGCAGGGCCATCTCAACCGGACGGTTAATTGCCACTACAAGCGCATAGCCAAGGAGACAGGCCTCTGTCGTCCAGCCCATACCGGACAGTACGGTGAAGATCATCGTTGTTCCCGCAATCGGAATCGCAGGAGTTCCGGCCGCTGCACAGATTGACAGAAAAGCCATTACGATCATGTTGGCCGGAGTTACCTCAATACCGGCAGAAGTTGCAATAAACGTAACCGCAAACATATGCATAACTGTCGTACCGTTCATATTGATCGTCATACCGGTCGGAAGTACAAAACTCGTAACCTCCTCACTGCATCCAAGCTCATCAATACATGTCCTTATATTTAACGGAAGGCATGCCGCGGAAGAATTGGTGGAGAATCCAAATACACCGACTTTGATGATCTTCTTAATAAACTTCACCGGATTCTGTCTTGTTGTAATCCAGATGCCTAACGGGTAAAGGGTCACTACTAATAAGAATAACGTCAGCATTGCAGATACGACATAGGCCGCCGCCGGCGCCAGATACTCTACTCCATAGATGGCGAATGTCCGGGAAATCAGACAGAAAATACCAAACGGTCCAACTTTATTGATTAAAAATGTCAGATACATCTGAATAACTTCATTGCCGCTTTCCAGAACTTTTTTCAGCGGCTCACCCTTTTCCCCCAGCTTGTTCAGACAAAGTCCGATAATAATAGCTACCACTACAACCGCAAGAATACTGTTGTTGGTGCTGAACGCATCTGTAATATTGGATGGAACCGCATTAATAATAACGGCCAGCGGATTGAAGGCATCAATCGTAGACGCCTCTGCAACACCTTCACTCGGAAGTGTGACATTGAAAAATCCCATAGCTTTAACAGCATATGCAACGACACAGCCCAAAAACGCACCGCACACATAAAATCCGAAGAATCCGCCCAATGTACGCCCCGCGATACGCCCAAGCTTCGTGGAATTAGAGATGCTGCACATTGCAAGACTCAAAGATACTAACACTAACGGTACGATCGCAAGCTGCAGGCCTCTCATAAAAATCTGGCCTACAATATAGAAGATACCGATCGCCCCAACTCCATCCTCTACCGTAATATCCTGGAACAGCAATTTGTTGATTGTAATCCAGGCCGCCTCATTTCCGGAGGATGTTAACTGCTCCCTCAGGAACAGAAAACCGAGCCCCACAACCAGCCCTCCGATCAGGGCAATCATCATTTTCTTTACAACAGACATCGGTTGTTTTTTCATCGTTTCGTTACTCATCTTTCCTCTCCTTTATCCTTTTTCAACCCCTACAAATGTTTGATCTCTATGCCCTCTTCTGCAAATGTACTGCGGATCTTCTGTACAAACGCCAGAGCTTTCGGACCGTCTCCGTGAACACAAAGGGTATCCCCTTTAATATTCAGCTCTTTTCCGTTAATCGATGTCACTTTCCCTTCCTTGATCATACGCACACAGCGCGCGATAGCCACATCCTCGTCCGTAATCATAGATCCTTCCATCTTCCTCGGTACAAGTGACAAATCGTCCATATATGCTCGGTCTGCAAATATTTCGGATGCTGTACGAAGCCCTTTGCTCTCTGCGATATCCCCAAGAACCGCCCCTGCACAATAATAAATGATCAGATTCTTGTCAAATTCCGCGACCGCCTCAACAATTGCTGTTGAAATCTCCTCGTCATGCTGGCATTGATTGCCCATTGCCCCGTGAGGCGCCACATGGTTCAGTTTCATGCCGCAGCTCTGGGTAAATGCTGCCAGCGCACCAATCTGATATCTCACATAGTTTTTTACTTCCTGGAAGGATAATACCATCTTCCTTCTTCCGAACCCCATCAGATCCGGATAACCCGGATGGGCTCCCACTACGACGCCGCGCTCTTTTGCCATTTTTACGACTCTGTCCATAACCATCGGGTCGCCCGCATGCCAGCCGCAGGCTACATTCGCCGTCGTAACGTATTTGATGATCTCTTCGTCTCCGCCAAGCTTATAAGCGCCGAAGCTTTCGCCCATATCACTGTTCAGATCAACACTGTACATTGTTTTCTCCTCTCTTGTTCTTTATTTATTAACGACATTCTGCGGCGCGCCGTCTACGTATGCTTTCAGGTTTGCCACTGCAATGTCCATTAATCTCTGTCTGGATTCTTTTGGCGCCCACGCAATATGCGGAGTAAGAATTACATTCTTAGCCCCGATCAGCGGATTGTCTGCCTGGATCGGCTCAGTAGATACTACATCCAGCGCCGCCCCGGCAACCTTTCCACTGTCCAGCGCTTCTCTCAGATCTTTCTCTACAATCAGCGGACCTCTGGAATCATTGATAATCATAACCCCGTCCTTCATCTTCGCGATATTGGCCTTGTTAATAATGCCTTCTGTCGAGGGGAACAATGGGCAGTGCAATGAAATTACATCTGACTGCCCCAGTAATGTGTCAAGGTCAGCATAGTGGCAGGTCTCGCTTTCCAGTTCCGGATTCTGGTATGCGTCATAGGCAAGGACTTTCATACCAAGTGCCTGTGCAATCTTAGCCGTATCCTGCCCAATCCTGCCAAATCCTATAATACCCATCGTTTTTCCTGCCAGTTCCACCAGAGGATACTTCCAGAAACACCAATCCGGATTGTTGGTCCACTCTCCTGCTTTCACCGCGTCAGAATGTGCCCCGATGTGATGACACAATTCCAGCAGCAGCGCAATGGCAAACTGGGAAACTGCGGCAGTTCCGTATGTAGGGATATTGGACACCGGAATTCCTTTTTCCTTTGCGGCATCTATATCAACGATATTGTATCCTGTTGCAAGGACTCCGATAAATTTGACATTATCACATGCCTCCAGTGTTTCTCTTGTAACCGGCGTTTTGTTGGTATATACCACATCTGCGTCTCCGATGCGCGCTATCACATCTTCTTCCTTCGTACGGTCATAAACCGTTACCTCCCCAAGAGCTTCAAGCCCTTCCCAGCTGATATCTCCCGGGTTCAGTGTGTAGCCGTCTAATACAACGATTTTCATAATACTTACCTCCATATTCTGTGTATTTATTAATATTTATCACTTCAAACAGTTCCCTGTTTCAGCACACTTTCAGTGTAATTGGCTAAGCAATCTCATTCCCCAAAGCCCTCTCAAGTCTTTCCAACTTTTCAAGCCTTTGGATATACAGGTTCTGCGCCACCTCAACCCCGACCCTGACAAACCGGACTCTGTATCCGGGAACACTTTGAGCCAGTTTGGGCAGATCTACGGAAATCACCGTCCCGATCTTGGTGTATCCTCCGGTACTCTGCCTGTCTGCCAGCATAATGATAGGCTGTCCGTTTGGCGGAACCTGTATAGAGCCAAATGCGATTCCGTCAGTAATGATATTTCCGTCACCTTTATGTTTCACCGGCACTTCCCTCTGCAGCCTGCATCCCATACGGTCAAATTCATTTGTAATCTCCGCCCCGTACCAGAAGAAATGTTTGAGTTCCTCTTCCGTAAATTCTGTATCCTGCGGCCTGGCAACCACCCGCAGTGTCAGCTCTTTTTTGGGAAACACCTCCGGCTGAAGCTTTCGGAGTATCATATTAGGAAGTTCTGTCTCAGGCGCGCAAAAACCAATGCGGTCTCCCTTCTCCAGCTTTCTTCCATTGACGCCCCCAAGGTTGTTTCTCATCAGAGTAGATTTACTCCCCATAACAAGAGGTACATCCAGGCCTCCAGCAAATGCCAGATAGCTCCGGCATCCATTGGACGCAAACCCAAAGGCAAGAACGTCTCCTGCATGGACCAGTACCGCCTGATAGATCGGGATTGGCTCTCCGTTTACAGTGGGAGACATATCCGCTCCGGTAACTGCGATAACATTATCTTCTTCAAAGGTAAGCTCCGGCCCGGAGAAGGTCATCTCCAGCGCCCCTTCACTCTTCTGGTTCCCCGCCAGAATATTGGCCAGATAAAAGGACTGTGTATCCATCGGCCCCGCCGGAGACACCCCAAACTGTTGATAGCCAAAGCGGCCCTCATCCTGCACCGTCGTCTGTATCCCGGGATTTCCAACAATGATTCCCATTATTTCACCACCTTCTTGCCATGCACTGCACCATCTCCCTGACGCAGATAGCTCTTCACCTTATATGCTCCACGTTCTACATCTTTCCGGATCTTTTCGTACTCTCTGAGAGTTACCGGCACATACCTGACCCACTCTCCGGCATGCACTACAAATGGATCCTCTTTCTGGTAATCACAGATCTCCAATGGTGTGCTCCCTACAATATTCCACCCACAGGGCTGACCAAAAGGGATCAGGTTTGACAGATTTAACTGAGCCACAATTGACCGGCCGGGGATATGTACCCGCGGCGTTTCTCTTCTTTTGAAATGGAAGGGCTCCTCAAACCGCGCCATATATGCGTGTCCCGGCGCAAATCCAAGCATATAGGAATAATATTCATGCTCCGAATGCATACGGATAAATTCTTCCACTGATACATCTTCATAAGCCGCACAATCTTCAAGATCAGGCCCAAGCTCCCCGCCGTAGCAGATGGGAATCTCCTTTACGATCTGCCTCGCCTGTTCGGCTTCCCCTTCTTCTTTCATCCGTTTCCCGATCTCTTCCTTTAAGTGATCAAACCCGATGACCTGAGGCTGATAATGCACCATCAATGACGCATATGTAGGTACCATCTCTGTGATTCCGTCTACCGGATTTTCTGTCAGATTCGTGTAGAGATTCCGTACCAGCCGATTGACTTCCAGACTGATCTCTGACCCCATCTGAACAGAAACAGCACAGTCGCCCGCAACCAAAAATTTAGCTTCCATAAGGCGCCCTCCTTTTAGAGTTCTTTTTATATTTACTTTTTATTTTCCGTTTCCTCTATTGATTAACTACAATATATCACAGACGCAATTTGCAGAAAAATGAATTATTTTTCTATAATATATTAATATTTTTAATTATTAAATTATTCTGTCTAATACAAGCCGTGCAATCTGTGCCGAAAAAAAGAGGCCTGAAATGCCGACGGCTATCCGTTGATATTCCAGACCTCCTGTTTATAGTTCAGGAGATAAATAATATTTTTTATTTTCCAGACAAAACCCAGGCATTTAAACAAGGCTGCCTACATAGCCCCAATTTTTCCGGCTCAGATACTCATTCATCTTTTCTTCAAATATCTGCACCGCCTTCAATGTAGCTTCGTTGGGATACTTATGCTTAATCTTATAAGTCACCCTCTGCGGCGGCTGCACCCCATTGGCTATCTCGCTCACATATACAGGGCGCAGGCTTCTGATTCGTTCCACCACGGAAATCGGCGCAATGGCCCACATTTTTTCCTTGGAAAGCAAATGGAACAAAAGTTCAAAGGTATCTACCTGTATCCGGGGGCGTTCCCCTTTACTCACCCATTGTTCATGCCAGATCTGGTAATTTGCCTCCCAGCTCACAAAAATTTCCCACCGTGGATCCAGTTCATCCGTATGGAGCACCGGCTTTTTGCATTCTGCCTCTGTCGACTGGATAATATACATTTTTTCCTTCAGTACCGGTTCCGCCACAATATTTTTAAAATGAAGGTGATGGTATACAAAGCCAAGGTCAACGTCGTGATTTTCCAGCAGTCCATAGATTTCATAGGAATAATGTGTCTTGACTGTCAGATTCATCATTTGTTCTTCTTCGTCCAGCATATTCCTGTACAGATCAAAAAGAATCGCACTGTTTAAAGTATCCGTACATGCAATTGTCAGGTACAGCTTGTCCTGCCGGTTCTTAAGCTCCTGCATCTCCTGCCAGACAGAAACCCAGCGTTCTGCGATAGGGATAAATTCTTCTCCCTGTGTAGTAAGTTCAATCTGTTTATAACCTTTTTTTCTGGAAATCAGCCTCACGTCCAGCTCTTCCTCCAAAAGTTTCAGGCGATGACTCACCGTTGGCTGCGACAGAAACAGATTCTCGGCGGTCTTTGTAATATTTTTTGTCTTTACGATCATTAAAAATGTTTCAATCTCTGCCAAGTTCATACGCTTTCTCCTTTAAAATATAAATATTATTAATATTATACAATAAAATTATTCATTTCTCAATTGTAACTCTTTATGCTATGCTGGCATTAAGAAAATCAGTTACCGGACTGCCCCAAAGGTCATGTACAGTAGCAAAAATACAACAACCCGCCAGGAGGAAAAACTATGAACGAGATATTGAATGAAAAATATGGAATCTTATTTTCCGACGACTATCAGAAAAACCTGAAGGCACAATTCTGTTATCCGGATGCCGACCCCAAATACGGGGAGCGACTTTTCTTTGAAAACTCGGGCGGCTCCTTAAGGCTTCGCAAGGCCGTAGAAGTAAAAGCGGCCACTGAGGAGCTCCCTGACTGCCCGGAACGTGTACGTGGAAGAGGTTATGAGCTGTCTCACTATGTATCAGACGGAACAGAAGAGATCTTAAAGGTTGTATTCGGTGCCAAAAGCGGCGCCCTGATTACAGAATTATCTGCCTCACAGACAATGTTTCACGCTGTTGGTACAATCATGGAAGGAATCGACTGGGGAACGAACGCAGTCACCTCATCCCTGGAGCACCCGTCGGCACATGATGCTGTGGAATATTACTGTAACCGTACCGGCCGGGAATTCCGTGTAGTACCTGCAAATCAGACAACCGGGGGCATTGATGCAGATGAGATAATGAAATATGTAGACAAAGACACCTGCCTTCTGAGCATTATGGCTGCGTCTAACATTTCCGGCAATATTATGGATATCAAGGAAATCACAAGACGGGCAAAAGAAGTCAATCCTGAGATCTACGTGATCAGCGATACGGTACAACATGCCCCTCACGCAGTAATCGATGTAGAAGACTGGGGTATTGACGCTGCCAACTTTGCACCTTATAAATTCTTCGGTGTCCGCGGCTGTGGATACGCATATGTATCCGACCGTGTGGCCAGCCTCCCGCACCGGAAGCTGATCCACAAGCCTTCCGACGTATGGGCGCTTGGGACTCCGACTCCCGGTAACTTCGCAGCTATGATGGCCGTTATTGATTATGTGTGTGATATCGGCGCACATTTTTCGGACAGCACAGACCGGCGTGAGCTCTATGTGGAAGGTATGCACCGGATCCACCTTCAGGAGCGCGCCCTCCTGTACCGCATGTTAGAGGGAACCGAAGAGGTACCGGGGCTCAGACATATTGAGAACGTAGAAGTTTATGTAGACATGGAAGACCTTACCTGGAAGGACCTGATCGTAGCCATGGGAATCAAAGGCATTGAATATGCCGACTGTGCCCAGAAATATCTGGAGCACGGCGTAACTATCTTTGAGAGACTGAAGAGCAGTCCATATTCCAAAAGGATCGTGGAGGCCCTCGGACTTGAAGGCGCACTCCGGGTATCCCCTCTGCACTGCAACGGAACCGATGATATTGATAAATTCCTAAAAATCACAAAAGAGATTGCAGAGGGTGTATAATAAATACATTCGTGGCATTCGTGCTATGAATATCCTAATGCCAGAAATTTGTACGATGCAAGGAGAAAAATATGAAAGCAGTAATCGCTATTGATTCATTAAAAGGCAGTTTAAGCTCCATAGAAGCCGGAAATGCCGTCGCAGAAGGCATCAGGCGCGCCGATTCCCGGAATCTCACGGTCGTCCGGCCCCTGGCAGACGGCGGCGAAGGAACTGTAGATGCACTGGTCTATGCAATGAACGGTGAAATGCAGGATATCACTGTCACAGGCCCCCTTGGAACGCCTGTCCATTGTACCTACGGAATCATCCGGGATACAGGGACCGCCGTCCTTGAAATGTCCGGCGCCGCAGGTATCACCCTGATTCCTGATGAAAAGAAAAATCCTCTGCACACTACCACCTACGGTGTTGGGGAAGTCATAAAAGACGCGATTTCCAAAGGCTGCCGCCGTTTCATCATCGGCATCGGCGGGAGAAGCGCCACCAATGACGGCGGGGCCGGGATGCTGCAGGCGCTTGGCTATGGCTTTCTCGACAAAGAAGGGAACCAGATTCCCTTCGGGTCAAAGGGGCTGGAAATGCTTAAGTCCATCACAGATACCGACGTTCTCCCGGAATTGACGGAATGCCAATTTAAAATTGCCTGTGACGTCACGAACATCTTGTGCGGCGAGGCCGGCTGCAGCGCCGTCTACGGCCCTCAAAAGGGGGCAACCCCTGAGATGATCCGGCAGATGGATCAATGGCTGAACGCCTACGCCTCACTGGCACAGCAAACATACCCCAAAGCCAACCCTGATCAGCCCGGAACCGGCGCAGCCGGCGGCCTTGGGTTCGCTTTTCTAACCTTCACAAATGCCGTTCTGGAGTCCGGAATCCGGATTGTGTTAGAGGAGACACGTCTGGAGGATTCTATAAAGGACGCCGACATTGTCATCACCGGCGAAGGCAGGCTCGACGGACAGACCGCCATGGGAAAAGCCCCCGTCGGAGTTGCAGGACTTGCCAAAAAATACGGAATCCCGGTAATTGCTTTTGCCGGGAGCGTCACAAAGGACGCTTCCGAATGCAACAAGAACGGAATTGATGCCTTCTTTCCAATCCTCCGCAGTATTACGACACTCGCTGAGGCTATGGAACCGGAGCATGCAAAAAATAATCTTACAGATACCGCAGAGCAGGTGTTCCGCCTGCTGGCAGTAAAAGGAGCCTCCGCACTGGATTAGTGCGGGGCTCCTTTTTTGCAGTCTATAATTCAAAAGTCTCCAGATCATCCGGCACATACAGGCTGCCATGATAATATTGCTTTCCTTCTTCTGTGTAAAGCTGCTTGCGATCTGCAAGGTGAGTTTCTTCCGTATGATATAGAAGAAGATTCGGAATCTGAAGCTTCTCGGCCAGCAGGCAGGCCTCTTTGACGGTACTGTGATGTTTCTCATACGGCTTGAATTGATCCGCCTCCTTAAACAGACAGAAAGCTTCATGCAGCAGCCAGCTGCTGCCCTTCACATATTCATAATTGACATCGTTATAAGGCTCATCCCCGACACAGGTAAATCTTTCCCCGCTTTTCAGTATCATAGTAAAGCCAAACTGCTTTGCCTTAGTAGACGCAATATCAAAAAAAGTCACCGGGCAGTCAAGAATCTCCCTCTGGTCTCCGCTGCCGACAATATCAAACCGGATGCGCTCCCCCATATGCCTGCACACTTTCTGCTGGATTGTCATATTTGCAATCGCATGTATTTTCTGTGCAAGATCCGCATGGCAATAGATCCGAAGCTCGCCCTCATACTTTCCCTGGTTCATCCGCTGCCCGATCACGCGGATCAGCCAGATAATCCCAAGTACATGATCTACATGCTCATGTGTCACAAAAATATCATGAATGTGATTTATTTCAATCCCTGTATCCTTCAATACCTTCAGGATCCGGTTGCCGCCCCCTGCATCTACAAGGAAATGCCGATTGTCTTCTGAAACGGCAAAGCACGTATTATAGCACTCCGATACTGCCGCGTTACCTGTTCCTAAAATGGTTAATTTCATATATATCCTCCCTTGCTGCCCTCAGTGTACAAGGGGATACACGCCTTGTACACTGAGGGTAAATATGTAGTATAATAAAAAACACCTGAATTTTCACCTCCAAATGCTTTCTAATATCACCGTATTATATTTCCTGATTATCCACTTTGACAGAAAATCTTTCAAAAATTCCAACTGCCACATCTTCACCAAACGAATACTGTTCCATCGTTTCTTGTTCAAACCTGTATACCATAATCATTTCTTGAGCAGGATCAACGATCCAGTATTCTCTGACTCCTGCTGTCCGATATTTAAATAATTTGGTAAAATAATCAATTGCTTTACTACTTGGCGAAACAATCTCAATCACCCAATCCGGAGCACCATTACATCCTTTATCCGTAATCTTGTTTTTATCACATATAATAGAAATATCTGGTTCAACATAGTTTTTATCATTTTCATTCAAAAACACTGCAAATGGGGCCGGAAACACACTACATTCTCCATTATTATGTCTGATATGGTCTTTTATCTGATAAGACAAATCCATTACAAGTGCCTGATGCCTTGTATTTGGCGGAGCCATATAATATATTTTTCCATCGATCAATTCCGCTCTCTCTCCGTCTGGCAAAGCATAGATATCATCTATTGTATAGATTTGTTCCTTTCTCAATGGATCCATAACGCTTTCACCTCCGCTCTTTATTCTATTATAGGCAATATTTATAGGAATTACAACCTCTTTCCCTTACTTGACACTGCGTATACACAGCCATGTCCGCCTCTTTCCGCTTCTTCGATCGTACCGCTCCCCGAACCGCAATTAATACTCTTCTATACTGATCTGTCTTGTTGCAGCAATGTCATACGGCAGAATCTTATTGGCGAATTCTGTAAATTTCTCCGCTGCATCGCTGACATAAAACTCATAATCGGCCGGCTTCCCGGATTGATTGGAGATCCCATGCTCTTCCAGTGTGTGTTTCAGGTCTATAGCCGTCTCATAAGCCGGATTCACGATGTGCACCGCATCTCCGAAAAATTCTATGATACTGGAGCGCAGCAGCGGATAATGGGTACATCCAAGGATCATCGTATCAATGTCTGTATTCCTCATATCAGAAAGATAAATATCAATCACCTCTTTTGTGATCCTATGCTTCGTAAAGCCTTCCTCCACAAGAGGCACAAACAGTGGACATGCCTTGCCGATGACCTGTGCGTCTGCTCTCATGCTCTGGATCACCTTCGTATAGGTCTCACTGCGTATGGTTCCCTCTGTTCCCGCAACCCCGATCTTTCCGTTTCTTGTTTCCCTCACTGCTGCCCTGGCTCCCGGCACGATTACCCCGATTACCGGAATATCGGTTTCCGCCTGCACGGTTTCAAGGGCGAGGGCGCTTGCCGTATTGCAGGCAATGACCACAGCCTTTACATTTTTTGTCTTCAGGAAACGGATGATCTGCCTGGAGAAACGGATAATGTTATCTCTTGATTTACTTCCATAGGGCACCCTTGCAGTATCCCCGAAATATACAATATTTTCTTCCGGGAGCTGACGCATGATCTCTCTTGCAACAGTCAGCCCTCCCACACCAGAATCAAAAACCCCCACCGGTGCTGTATTCTTATGATTAATTTCCATGACCTTTTACTCCTGTATAATTTCTATCTGTAACATCAAAAACTTTCCTGCCTGTTTTCCTGTAATATCAAAAAGCTTTCCTGCTCAATGACCCGGCCGGAATCCAATATCCGCCCGATCACTTCCTCAAGCTCCGGTATATGGACATTTCTTAACTTCTCTAGCTTGGACGGCTCCTCGACCTCCGCATATTCAAAATACCGGTCAAAGGTTTCCGCATCCATCTGATACGGTTTTAATTGCGGAAAAATCCGCTTCTTAATATATTCATAGATCTTGATTCCCCCATAGTCCAGATCTCCGCTGTGAAAATATTCTATTTCCGTGCAGACGCCGTCCGTCTGTCCCTGATCCAGAATCTCACGAAGCCTGACCAGAAACTCCCGCTCCCCGGGCGAAAAATAACCATGGCTGAAAATGTACAATGTGGCGGCATCATAAGGCGCCGAGACAAAATTCGCCTTATTCTCGATGGTAATGACCCTTCTGATCCCAGGCTGTTCCGGCAGGATCCGGCTGTTTTTCAGCATGGCGCTGTTCAGCACTCCTCCATATATAAAGCTGCTCATATCTATGCATATTTTTTCACCGCCCGGCTGCGGCTTCTCTGCCTCTATCTTAACAGGACCTTTTACTGCAAGCTCTGAAGAGTAATCTTCAATCAACAGCTGGGACAAAACCGTCCTATCATCCATTTCCTCCGAAATCTCCGCCCAATAACGTCTTGCAGTACGAACCACATGACCCTCCGCTTCATTTTCAAACTTCTTGGAGTTCTTTAGGTAACGTTTACTGAATACCCTCTTGTACATGGGTTCTTTTTGCCTGCCAAGTTCAGAGATTCCGCGGAAGCAGGCAAAATACATCTTCAGTGCATCTTCCTCCAGCGGAAACTTCCCCTTTTCAAACTGAACCAGCAAATCCTCATAATACGCCTGAATCCAGTCCGATAAGTCTCCGTTACCTGATTCTGCCTCCAGCAATCCCACATAATAATCAGATTTCTCCTGCTTCGCCCACCGTTTCGTCCGCCCGTCTGCAGCCGCCCGCGTATTAATAAGATCATAAAACCGCGGCAGATCCTCCACACGGTAAGCGACCGTATCCACATCACTGCCTCTGATCTCCCACCTCTTAATGGTAATATAACCCATCTTCTCCAGCTCTACAATCTCATCTACCAGCTTTTTCTTTCCGTATCTGTCATAATCGGACTGCTCAATCCGCATCGTCCGCCCGCCGCAGGCTCCCCGGCGCCAGTCATTGCTGCTTCTCTCACATTTATCTATAATCTTTTCCAGTAGGTACATGTTATCCTCCTGCGGCAGTCATTATATGCAACCCGCTAGTTACGAATCTGCAATTAGTACGAATATATTTCCCTTAGTGTATCATTGAAAGTTTGATTCTTCAAGCAATTTGCATAGGGTACTGTTGACATTATAACGATTTTGTTTATCTCATTAAATTAAGCGGTAGCACTTTGCCCATGTTTGTGCTATGCTTATAAAACATTCGGGAAACGCAAAGGGGATAATATTATGAGTGATTTAGCATATACTGATTCTATGATAGATGAGATTAGAGAACTATTATTAAAGGCTCGGCAAAAGGTCACTACACACATCAACACAGAGCTTCTGTCCACCTACTGGAATGTAGGGCGCATCATTGTTGAACATGAACAGAATAGCAGCGACGTGCCGCTTATGGCAAACAACAGCTTCGTCAGATTTCCAAAGAACTTACAAAAGAATTTGGCAAAGGCTTTTCTGTTTCCAATATCCAGTTTATGCGCCGGTTTTATCAGGCTTATCAAATTCAACAGACAGTGTCTGTTAAATTGAGTTGGTCACATTATTGTGAATTGTTATCTATCTCTGACCTCGACAAACGTAGCTTTTATGAGAAAGAATCTGTTAATTCCGGTTGGTCGATTCGATAATTGAAACGACAGATTTCGACTTCCCTCTATGAAAGATTGCTGTTGACAGAGGGAAGAACAAATCAGGAACCCATTCTCTCCCTTTCTCAAAAGGGAATTGAAATGGCGCAGCCTGTTGATATGATTAAAGATCCTTATGTCTTTGAGTTTTTAGGTATTCCGGAAAATAAACCATTGCTGGAAAGTGATTTGGAAAAAACGTTAGTTGCACAAATAGAAAAATTTCTGTTAGAACTGGGGCGTGGTTTTATGTTTGTAGGTACACAACAGCGTATTACCCTGAATAATATTCACTACTATGTCGATATGGTATTTTACAATAAGATTTTACGTGCCTATATTCTGATTGAATTAAAAACAGCAAAGCTGATGGCAGAAGCGGCCGGACAACTTAATATGTATCTGAACTATTATGCTGCGGAAGTAAATGATGAATATGATAATTCACCCATTGGTATCATTCTCTGCACGGATAAAGACAGCGTATCCGCAGAATAAGCTTTAGGCGGCATAACGAACAATATATTTGCCTCCCGTTATGTATCATACATTCCAAAAAAGGAACAGTTGATAGCACAAGTAGAAGCTGTTTTGAAAGACTGGCATGAAAAGGAAAATAAATAAAATAGCTGGCCGGGAACCATTATAGTTTTGATTCCCGGCCTATTTCTATTATCATTTTTACATCTGTTGCACCTCATTTTTCAGCATACGCCTAGTTTTTCCGCTCACGATTTCCTTGTTGGTCTTGCTGAAATGAATCCGCACAATGTAGGTAGTCCGGCCAACCTTCTTCACCAGTGCGAGAGCGTCCTTTGGTTCTGTGGTGATAGTGTCCGTTCTAACTCGGAAATTTTAAATTCTGCACTCAAATCCTCAGATACATCAATAAAAAATCATAAATGCACTTGTGTGGACTTGTCCGCGAATAGTATTTATTTATAACAATTTTCCAAAACTTCTCTGATATCCTCCTTACTCATCGGCTTAAACAGGAACTTCTGAATCCCCTCCGACACAACACCCTGCAATTTATCAACCATGACGTCCAGAGCCTCATCTGCAAGCCCAAGCTCTTTGAAATTTCTTGGCAATTTCAGAATATCAAAGAACAGCTCCTCGAATTTTCGGATCACCATTTCGCCCATTTCCAGCGGCGGAATCTCCTTATCCATTCCAAATACATTGACTCCGATATCAACGAACCGGAAGGCAGTATTTTCATCCAGCGCCCATCTCATCCAGCGCGGAGTGATAACGGCCAGTCCTGCCCCGTGTGTAATCTTATCGTCAAAGGCGCTGACCTCATGCTCCAGCCCATGGCAGATCCATGCCGCATAATTCCCTTTTGCCAGAATACCGTTGCAGGCCCAAGTACACCCGATCATTACATTTGCACGTGCATTGTAATTCTCCGGCTCGTTGTATGCCACCGGTCCCCATTCAAAGAAGGTCTTCAGCAGAGCTTCTCCGGCACGGGCGTGGAAATATGCCCCGTCCACCTGTGTAAAGTAAGATTCCAGCGTGTGGCTGATTCCGTCGGCAATTCCGGCCGCTGTCTGGAAGGGATTCACAGTGAATGTATACTCCGGGTCAAGGAAGGTAACCTTCGGCCGCAGCTCCGGTCCGTGGAAACCTTTTTTCTTTTTTGTCTCCTCATTGTTCAGCACTGTGCTGGTTGTCATCTCCGTTCCTGCACCGGACGCCGTTGAAACAACGAGAACCGGAAGAACCTCCTTCAGCCACCACTGGCCTACAAGCTCTGACACATCCCCGTCATAATAGTATGCAGTTGCAATTGCCTTCGCAGTATCAACACAGCTTCCGCCGCCGACGGCCAGAACGGCCTCGATTCTGTGCTGGCGGCAGATATTCACACCCTCCCTGACCAGATTCATTTTCGGGTTCGGCTCGACTCCCGGCAGTTCCTTAACATACACATCATTTTCATTCAGGATCTTCATTACCTTGTCATATAACCCCATTCTTTTGATGCTTCCGCCCCCGTACACGACGAGTACCCGCTTATTGGCGCTCCACCTGTCAATACTCTCGGCAAGGTTGTCAAGGGCCGTCCTGCCAAAAAACAACTGTGTCGGTGCACAATACATAAAATCTTCCATTTCTCTTCTTACTTCCATTGCTGATTCCTCCTGATTATTATTTATTTTCTATTCTGCTGCTTCCTGGAATTCGTCTAATTTTTTCCAAAGCTCGGATTCGTGCTCCCATAGCTTCATCATAATCGTCCCGATATAGGCCCCGTCTGCTCCTGCTTCCTTTACTTCCCTTAATTCCTCAGCCGTGGAGATCCCGGTCACTCCAAAGACCGGCGCCTTCACACCTGCCGCCCGGATATAGGCGACACGCTCGGCCCAGGTAACCAGCCCTTCTCTTGGCTGCGTCCGGCCATTCTTATTGCTTAAGAAGACAATCTGGTGATCATTTGCCTTCGCCAACTCAATGGCCTCCTCGTCTGTATCATATCCGATAAAGGTTGCTGTTGCAATTCCCCGCCCGTTCAGATAGCGCATCATCTCCGGGCTCATGGCAAGGACAGAATACACCTCTATCTCCTGACAGAAATCTGCAAAAGTCTCCAGACCGATCGACTCGATCACATCCGGATACAGCACCAGATGTATTTCCAACGACGGATGCCTCCTGCGGATCTCCCTCAGGGCATTCATATATACCTGGTAACCGTTTCCGTACAGGTCTCTTGCATGCTTCATCCTTATCTGGATAAATTCAGATTCACGGGACGGATCCGCAGATGGCATATCGAATTGCAATGCCCGCACACCATGCTCCACATATTTATCTACCATTTCCTTTGTTTTTTCAATGGACGGCCATCCGTTTATCATATAAAACACTGGCCTGAATTTCATGTTCATCACTCCTCGCATAAACCTTATTCTGTTTCTGTCAGGGATCTAAAGGAATCCAGCTTTGCCCACAGACTCTCTTCATCATCCCACAGCTCCATCAGCGCGGTTCCTATATAAGCGCCGTCTGCCCCTGCTTCTTTTATCTCCTGAAGCTGCTCCCTTGTAGAAATTCCGGAAACCGGATAGATGGGGCCTTCCACTCCCCGTTCTCTCAGCCAGCTTATCCTCTCCTTCCAGGATGCCATGCCGTCTCTCGGCGGCATATCTTCATAACGGCTGTTGCTGCGGAGCATCACCAAATTTTTCGTTCTGGACGCACGCTCCACCATGAACTCCGGCATATCATAATGCAGGAAATCTGTCGTCCGTACCCCCCGGCTGTTAAGATAGTCGGCAGTTTCATTATTATCCACCATAACCGTATAGGTATCGATCTCCAGACAGTAATCTGCAAATTTCTCTAATCCGATGCAGTCTGCCACGTCATTATAAAGCACCTGGTGAAATTCCATTTTAGGGTGGCGTTTCCGGATCTCACGGATACAATCCATGAAAATATCATAGTTCAATCCATACTGATCGATGGCATGCTTCATGCGCTCCTGTATGAATTTTGATTCGCCGTATGGATTGGTGGACGGCATACAGATCTGGATCGCGTTGACTCCATGCTCCACATATTTGTCTACCATTTCTATTGTCTTATCAATGGACGGCCATCCATTGATAATGTAAAATGTTGGGCTAAATTTCATAATTCCTGTACTCCTTTACATGTTTCCTTCTTCAATCCTTCTTAGGATTTCCTGCAATGTAAGCGCCTTTGCCGTATATTTGGTCAGCTCCTCCAGATGCAGCTCTGACAACTCCTCCGTATCGCATGCCACCATTTCGGCGGCCGCAAATGCCTGAAATCCCCTCCACATGGCATCCGTCGCTGTTGCGCGCACATCATAGTTTGTCTTTACACCGCAGACTATTACATTCACAATATTCCTGTCCTTTAATTCCTTCTCCAGATCTGTCCCGAAAAAGGCGGAGGATGCATAATGTGTCATTACCAGGTCGCCAGGGAGCACTTCCACATCCGGATTCATCCGGGCCTCCCAGCTTCCCTTAAGCGGCACCGGATCCCGTCTTTTTAAAAGCTCTGTATCCAATGTCTCTTCTTTTCCATCAGCCTCTGCATTCGCAAATACAATCCATACGCCATGCTCCCTGAGTTTGCGGATACCTTCAAGGATAACCGACATTGCCGCTTTTGTTGTGTCATAACAGAGACACCCCTTTTCATCCGTGAATTGATTCTGCAGATTCAATACAATCAACGCTGTCTGATTCGTCTTATTCATTTTCCGTCACCTCTTTATAATTTGCCCGCCTTAAGCAGATCCATCACTTCCGCTGAGCTCACCACTGTTCCATATTGATGCCCCAGCTCCGCCAGATGAAGCCGGTTCAGCTCCTCTGTATTAGTGCCCAGCATATCACTTACCATAAAAGTACGAAATCCGTGACTTGAGGCATCTACCGTTGTAGCCCGGCAGCATACATTGGTCTTCACGCCGCTGACCAGGACATTTTCAATCCCTCGTTCCTTCAAGCGCTTTGCCAGATCCGTGTGGAGAAATGAGCTGGCGGCAAATTTTTGCATCTTCCAGTCTTTCTCCGGATCATACGGGATTCTCTCGTCAAGCTCCGCCCCGTATGTCCCTTCCACCAAGGTTCTTGTATCATGGGTAATCCTCGTAAGCTCCGGGTTGGGTCTGTGGTTGTCCGGTACAAGCGAATATATGATTACAATAAGTACTCCTTCGTCCCTCACCCGATTGATCTTATCCGCAAAATCCTCCATCATAACCTCTGTAGTGCGGTAATGCGCTTTTGCCCCCGGTTTTGTAAAATCATTCTGCATATCTACCACAAGTAATGCCGTTTTGTCTGTCATTATAACATCCTCCCTATGTAATGATGTAATTACAAGTTATAGTATAATACAATTTTCCCTTTCTTTCAAGGCTTTCCATTATAATTTTACTTAATCTCTACAGGCATACAATCTGTCCTGCAATAAAGCTGGCTTGTCTCAACCGGAAATGCGTCCGTTCCATTCGTTGCCCTGCATACCACAGCTCTGTATAAGATCGGGAAATTCAAAGATACCTCCAGAGCCTCGCTGATCTCCTCATTAGCCGGAATCGCACGAAATACGCACCGTTCTCTTGTAACTGTGAGTTCGTAATCCTCCCTCAGCACCTCCGATAAGGGCTTGTTCCCCAAGTCTACTTCTGAGAACCCGGGAAGATATTTTTGATTGATCGCAGTTTTGGCATAGATGATGGGCTGCCCGTCGCTGTAATAGATGCGCTCATAGAAGACAACCTGCTCACCCGGCTTTAAGCCAAGGCACTCTGCCAGAGCACCATCCTCCGGCTGAATCTCCGATAATTCCAGCCGTATGACCTGATGGGAAGGCGTTTTCCCATACCTGCGGATCATCTCGCTGCATCCGTAATCCTCCTTCGGAAGATCCTTCTGCCTCTTCGACGCCTCCTCCACGTAGGTACCCTTACCCTGTATCTTATAGATGTATTTATTCGCTGAAAGCTCGTCAAAGGTCTTTCTCACGGTTGTCCGACTGATGCCATATTGTTCGCATAATACATTTTCAGACGGCAGCTTCTCGTGCTCGGCCCACACGCCCGTATCGATTTTATTAATGATATCCATTTTCAAGAGATAATATTTTGGCACAGGAATTTCGGAATTATGATTTGTAATATTTTTATAAATTTGTCGTTCCATTTCTTTGATTCCTTTACAATTTTTTCTAATTATAACATACACAAAAATTAATTGCCAAATATTTCATGGACTTCTATATATGGAATTTGATTATCCGGTTACAGTTCCTTAATCAACAATCGCTTCTTTATATGCCGTGATTTCATCCTTCAGCCGATCTAGGTCATCTGCCAGGCTAACGATGGCCGTTCCCACGAAAAAGCCATCTGCGCCTGCCTGCTTTACTTTTTCTGCATCCTGAGGGCTCTTTATCCCGCCTCCGCAATAGATCGGCCGCTCGATCCCAAGATCATGCATATACGCGATGACGTCCTCCAGCCGTTCATACCCGGGGAGTGCTGTCTGGCCAGGGAACGGGCGCGTCTGCATATAGATGAGCCCTCCCGGCTGCAGGCAGCTCCTTAAGCGCTTCGGATCCAGGATAAAGCTTCCGAAGGAGCACCTTAAAACTCCCCTCTCGTCAAGAGCCTGTATGGAAGCTTCGGTCAGATTGGCAGATATCACACAATCCACGCCTGCCTGCACACAAAAATCAGCATATCTTTCAGGAGTTACCATATCAAGAACCTCCTGATACACCATGGTGTAAACCTCATGCTCCGGATGTCTGGCCTTGATCCTCCTGACCGCCTCAAAATATATCTCATAATCCGAATTCTGCCGATAGGCCTCCTGCATCCAGTTTCTTATTGTTTCTTTTTCATAGCATGGATTCGGACCGGGGATACTGATCTCTACCGCATCACATCCATGCTCCGTGTAAATGTCAGCCATCTCAATACTTTTCTCAAGAGTGGGATACCCCAGAGAAAGATATCCTATCATTTTCATGCCTGTTCTTCACTCCCTTCCTGACCACATGAAAGGTTACTTCGGGCGGCTGTGATCTCTTCCGCCAGCCTTTGATCGACAGGAGCCTCAAGCCTTCCCTGTTCTTTGATGGAAGATCCGATAATAAAACCGTCCGCCTCGCACATCTGTGATCGAATATTACCGGCGGTCACACCGCTTCCCACAACAACAGGAACCGTTACTGCGCGCCTAACTCTCCGGATCGTATCCACAGGCGTCTCCTCGCCTGTGACAGTTCCTGTGACAATCACTGCATCCGCCCCCTGCTTCTGTGCGAAATACGCAGATTCCTCCAATCTGGTATCGGGATACATCAGCTTCCCATGCTTTACTTGTATATCTGCCAGCACGGCGATGTCACGCATATTCTCCTGTCTTTGCACCTCCCATACACGTACCGCATTTGGGTAAGATACTCCCGATGGGAAGATAACGGTATCCACAAATGTCGTAACTCTTACGAAATCCGCTCCGCACGCCCTTGCAATCGCAAACATATCCATGCAGTCCTCCGTATAGTACGATACACCCATGGGAACACTGACCGCACTTCTTACAGCGCCGCAGATCACACTCATAGCCGCCAGTTGAAGCTGTCCGCGCGGCATCCCCGAGGGGCAGTCTAAGGTCGGCTCCACTAATACCGCGTCAAATCCCGCCTTCTCAAGCACCTGTGCATCCTGGACGGCTTTCTCTATAATCCCATCCATACTGCCTCCGTAATTCATAGTGCCGGGCAGGGGAAGGGCATGTACCATACCGATCAAAGCATGCCTGTTCTTCATCATATCAATAATTTTCATATATGCTCCTACTTTCCTCTACATTCATGTGCGTCCGCCCGCTCACTGTTTCTCTGAAGCAGCTCCTCCTCTGACGGGGAACATGTGGCGGAGCCATAATCTTCAATAATAAACGAAGCCTCCGTACTTCCGTATTGTGCCGCAGTCACCGGATCCATGCCCTTGCTGAGCCCATATAAAAATCCGGACACATATGCATCCCCGGCACCGATCGCGTTAATATCCTCTGTCTTCGCTCTTGTGATCGGAACCATTGTCCCGGCTGCCTGGTCCCCCTTCTTTTCATATACGATACTTCCGCGCTCACCCATCGTTTTCACGATAATCTCGGCTTTTCCGATCTGGAACATTTCCGTTATGTCGGTATACCCGTACAGATCCTCGATCCATTTTATTTCCGCCTCGTTTGCGAAAATAATCGTGGCATCCATAAGGATCGGCTCCAGATTATCTTTATTAAATACAGAAGCATCCAGGCTCATACAAAGAGCCATCGGAAGTCCGGAAACCTTAATAGCCTCATACATCGGCTGAAGATCCCCGGCTTTGGGGCACGTCAGCACAGCCATCCTGCTGTGCTCCAGATATTCCGTCTTCATAGGAATATGGTCCGCCGTCAGCTTTTTCAGATCGACATATCCTTCCGAAAAGTAGTAGCCGCCGACGGTGATATGTTTCTTTTCTTCATCCTCCAGCATATAGCAGGTCAGATAATCATACTCTCCTTTTGGTGATTTCACGACCGCATCAACAGGCGTTCCAAACTCTTTATTAACACGCTTAATCTCGTCATAAAAGCGATCATCCGAGTATGCAAGAACGGGATAAACCGGTACCCCGAGTTTGATAAGGTTATATGCAATATTCCATGCCTTTCCTCCATAATACAGCTTATCGAAATTAGCATTTAATACAGGGGTCGTCATTCCCGGCTTCGGAAATTCCTTAAACTTGAATACCTTTACTGTTGTCGCGGTTCCAAATACTGTAAATTCATATTTTTTCACTTTCACTATCCTCCTTTGTTTAAAATCATCACCGCATCTATCATGTCATCACTACAACACTATCATTTATCATTCCATTTTGCAAGTATTATTTTAATTTTTTGCAATTTGAATAATATTTTCATTATTTTTTATGATTTTTCAATATATTTTTATACAATTTTCCAACTTGTAATGACATAATTATGATCGTATAATGAACCTAAAATTCCACCACATACTATATCCAGCTTTTTATTTAGCTTGTCATCGTCAACTACTATATTCACCAAAAACGATTATCGTATTTACAGGAGGCTAAAAGATATGACACAAACTACTCAGGAAAAAACAAACAGCAAATTTTATGGCTGGATCATCGTAGCAGCATGCTTTTTGCTGTCTGCTACAAGCACCGGCTTACTCACAAACCTTAATTCCCTGTTTATATCGCCTGCGGTGGAAACACTAAAGGTAAATCAATCAACCTTCATGCTTTTCAGCACACTTGCAATGTTTGCTTCCATGGTCGCAACTCCGTTTATCGGTCCGCTGTTTCGCAAACACTCTGCCAGAAAGCTGATTATGATCGGCGGTATCCTCGGCGGCTGCACCCATATCATTTATTCCTTTGCCACAAGCGTCTGGTTCTTTTACATCGGCGGTGTCCTTGCCGGTACATGCTCCGGGCTGTTCGGTACAGTTCCAATGAACCTGCTTCTCTCCAACTGGTTCTATGAGAAGCGCGGAACCATGACAGGAATCGCTTTTACCGGATCAAGCCTGATCACATCCGTGCTCTCCCCCGTAGTGTCAAAACTGATAGAGATGTACGGCTGGAGATCAACTTACCGCATCCTCGCCCTGTCCATTATCGTAATTGTCCTTCTCACGACACTGCTGATACGCGTCGCCCCGGAAGATATCGGACAGAAGCCCTACGGTACTGCCAATAAGACTGCTGAGGAGATAAAGCCTACCGGATTTATGCGAAGCGCAGCAATGAAGAAATCCTGGTTCTGGCTCTATGCAATTGCTATTTTTATGATCGGCCTGATCGTATCCGGGACCTCCCAGCAGCTTGTAACCTACTGGACTTCAGAAGGACTCTCCGCCGGAAAAGCCGCTACATTGTACTCTGTAGTCATGCTGGTCGGGCTTGTGGCAAAGATTTTCCTTGGAAATGTTTTCGACCATTTCGGGACTTCCAAGTCCATTCTTATCTGCGGATTTATCTGCGCCGGTGCATTCCTTTCATTAGCATTCTGTCTTGGAAACATAAGCGCATTTATCCCTGTTGTCCTGTTCGGTATCGTGACCGCAGAGCTTGTAATCGTGCCATCCTTCACTGTAAGCCGGGTATTTGGAAGGCTAGACTATGCTTCCAATGTTAGCCTGTTTACAACTATCCTGTTCTTAGGCAGCGCCGTAGGGATTCCGCTCTGTGCAGTTATCTTTGATTTTACCGGAAGCTATAAGATCGCATGGATCCTCTATGCAGTAATTGCAGTTGTATTAACTATTTTATTCTTCATCTCCAACAGCCTCTCTATCAAGGCATTTAAAAATGAACTGAATATCGACAGGGAGGACTAAACGGAATCGCATTCGTGAATACCCGAAATGCATATCCGAAGGATCTGTACGTAAAGAGGCCTTACCGAATCCACCGATTCGGTAAGGCCTCTGATTTCAGGGATATTAAGTCCTCACTCTTCCCCTGCATTCTCCTCCAGTTCCCCAAACTCCACCTTCTCAAACTCCTGAATGGAGATATGTTTTTTATTCGGGTTCGCGTACACAAATGTTTTGTCCACATTTTCCAGGTAATTCTGGATCTTGTCATTGGTGGCGCTGATGACAGCCTGGAATCCAAGCCCCCGGATCAGGGAGATACAGCTTGCCACCTTCTCTGCATCCATTTTGGAAAACGCCTCGTCGAGCACCACCAGCCGAAGGGTAGGCGCCCGATGGATCTTCGGCGACAGGTTGATCCGGTATACCTGTGCAAAGCTTGCCAGAAGAGCCACATACAGCGGGTTCTGCCCCTCGCCTCCGGAATTCTTCTTGATCATCTTGCCGAGTCCGATGGTCATATCCTTGTCGCCCCGGACAATCTGCTGCATGTCAAAGGACAGGTATGTGCGGTAATCCGCGTACTTGTCCATATTCTTCCGGGCCTCCTCCATCTCTTCTTTGCCGGCATGCTCCGGCGGAATAAAGATGTTGATCAGCTCATTAATCATGTCTCCGTACTGGTTCTCATGCTCCATCGTGAACATATTCATCTGGTGATCTATGTGGTTCGTAAGCTGTGACGGATGCACCTTCAGATTCTCATCCATGAACATTTTATAGTATCTGCCGTCTGCTCCTTTATTTTTCGTAATCACAAACTGGTACTTATCCTTTCCGAAGTCCAGCCTGCTGATAACACGGTTCAGCTCGTCCTTCCGCTGAACGGCCTCCACAATCGCGCTTCGGATCTTCAGGATAAAATCCTCCTTAAAATGTTCCACCGCCGAGCGGGCCTGCTCTTTTGCAGACTCCCTGAATGCCTCCAGCTCGTCGCATTTAAGGTTCTCAAGCAATTTTTCATATGGTTCGTTGTCTTTGACCGCCGCCGAGAATGTCCGGTTGGGGTAACTGCGAAGGTAGCTGCTGCGCTCTTCCACCAGCTGCTGGTAAGCCTCTTCCTCCTTCTTTCGCTTCGGTTGAAGTTCGCTCGTCTGCTGCCGCTTCAGATACTCGTAATTTGAAGTTCTCCGGCCGGAAAGGTACTCCTGAAATCCCTGCTCGTACCGGGGATCCCACATCTGACCCTTATAGGTATCTTCCTGCTGTCCGTCTTCTGCTCTTTTGATATCGGAAGACTCTGCCTGCACAAGATATTCCTCCATACTCCTTCGCTGCTCCCGGAGCGCTTCCTCTGCGGCAAGCCTGCTTCTGCGGAGGTTCTCAATATCTCTGCCGCTCTCCCAGATACCTTGTTCTGCCTTTCGGATCTGATCCTTCTTCTCCTGCTGCTTTTCCTGTATCAGCGTCTTCTGCTTCTCCCAGGCATCTACAGACTCTTCCTTCATCCGCAGCATTTTCTCCGTAATCTGCTTCTTCCTGCGCTCCTTTGCCGGAATCTCTTTCATATCAGCAAGCCATCCCATATAATCGCCGATAGGCTGCTTCAACATCTCAAGCTGCAGGGATTTCTTGATCTCTGTCAGAAGCTGCTGGACCGGAATCCTCTCCTCCTGCAGTTTCTGGCTATATTCCTCCAGCTTTCGGATCCTCTGGCGCATACTGGTCTCACCGATATATGCCCGCTTCGTATAACTGTCCGGATTCATGTGCTGCATCCGGAAACCCTGATACAATACACAGTCCGGCGTGACGCCGATCCTGCACTCCCTGAGTTCTTCTACGCTCTCACACTTCATCACATTTCCGAGGAAGAAATCAATATACGCCTGCACATAAGGTTCTTTGGCCACAACCTCTTTGGCAAGGCTGCCTTCCCTAGCTCCGGCCTCCGCCTCAAGCACCTTCTCCGTATCAAGCACCGATACCCGGCAGTATTTCTTCCGATCCATCTGCCGGTAAATGTCAAGAGCAGCCTTCGCATACTCTGGCTCCACGATCAAGAGCAGCTTGTTATTTCCAAGATATCCTTCCACCGCATTGTGCCAGCGCTCATCGCGGATATCCAGAAGATCCGCCATGATCCTCACATTTACAAATTTGCCGCAGCGCTCGTGAAGCTGAGCTCTCAGCTCATATCTGGCCTCCTCAAGCTCCCGGGGATATGCCTTTTTCCCCTGCTTTAACGCCTGAAGTTCCTCTCTTGCTTCCTTTTCTTCCCGCTTGATCCTGCGAAGTTCTGCGTCCGCTTCCTGCCGCTGCCCTTCCAGTTCCTCCTGGACATCCAGGAAGCTCTCCCTAAGCCTCTCAAGCTCCCCTTCCGAAATGCTGCCGCCTGCAAACTTCTCAATATCCCACAGCATCTGATTGGAAGCCGTATCCTGCTGCCGCCATTCCTTCAGCCCCTCTGCCGTCTGCAGCCACCTTACCTTGCTGCCGCTCAGACGCTCCAACGTCTCATTTAATGCCCCAAGCTCCGACTCCAGGCCGGAATAGCCGCTGTCGGCGATCCGCAGGATAATCTCCTCGTACTCTGCCTGTAATTCCTCCGCCGCCTTCTCAAGCTGTTTTTTCTGCTCCTCCTGCTGTACAATGCCCTCCTGACGCACCTGTTCCTTGTCTATAAACTCCTGGATTTTTCCTTCTAACTGCAGCATCTCCAAGCGCCCGATCTGATAGTTGCACACTTCCACTTCCCGGCGCTTTTCCCGGAAGGCCCCGTATCTCTCCCCGATACTCTCGAGTCTCTGGATCTCCGCCAGTGTCTCCTCAATCTTTCCCTGCATCCTGCCATACTGCATGACACTTTCCTGCAGATCCTCAATATGGATATCCTGCTCCATACAAATGTACTCTTTCACAAATTCCTCCAGCTTGATATTCATGCGGAAGGGAATCGCGCGCTTAAACAGGCGGGGAAACTTTTCCCCGTCCAGGCCGCCCAGATAAATATCATACATCTGCCTCCGGAACCGCTCGTTGCTGCTCCCGCAATAGAACTGCTCCGGGGAGAATGTCCGCTGGAGATACTCCCGGAGTTCAGTCGTACTCAGGCACCTGGACTGTGTCCGGTACTGGTTCTCAAGAAGTCCCCCCATATGCCAGAAGAACAGCCTGCCAATCTCGTTGGACGCTGTCTCCACGTCAAATACAACACCGATGCACTGCTTCTCCTTCGTATTGCTCTGTGTCAGCTCCAGCACGATCGTACTGGAAAAATTCCGGTTTCTGAGATACTGAGACTCATTATTTTCACTGATGTTGACCATGCCGCGCAAATATTCGATCAGCGTACGGTCCGAATCGTCCGCAGCCGCCTTATTAAAAAACCCACGGCCGTCCGTGTTGGCATAGAGAACAATCTGAAGGGCATCGATCACCGTAGACTTTCCGCTGCCGGAATGCCCTGTAAAAAAATTGATTCCTTCATTCAATGTCAGGATTTTCCGATCTATATAATGCCAGTTATTCAGGCATATCTTCGACAGTATCTTGAATGGCTGTTTCGTCTCCAATGTTCTCCTCCTCGCTGAATGTGTTCAACAGATCTCTGATGTCGTCCCCAAGAAGCACCGCATGTATACACGGATATATGACCATCCGCGTCTCCTCATTCAATTCTTCCAGAACATCCAACGGTTCAATGATCTGGTACTTTTTGAGCAGTGCTATCGCCCGTCGCATTTCTGTGGATGACGGCAGCCCCTTAAGCACACGGAATTCTCCTGCTTTTCCGTTGACCGCCCCCATAGTCGTCACCATCTGGCTGCTGGTGGACGCCGTCTGCATCTGCTCATCATAGAGCAGCTTCAGAACCAGCAGATAAATGGTTGCAAGCCTGGGAAGCTTCTCGCCCAGGAGCGCCTCGCCCTCAATATAGATCACACCCATATGTACATTTTCCTTAAGCTCTATCCCCGCAACGCCGAGGTAAGCCCTGATAAATTCCATATGCTTGCTGCACGTCCGGTACTCCCGCACATACTGCATCCTGCCCAGACGTTTCTCATATTTCCTCTCCAGCAGAAATGTCTGGCGGTACAGAAGCTTCAGAACACCGGTAACCTCCTCCTGCTCTTCCTGCGTCAGCTGTTCAAAATAATCAATCATGCACGTCTCCTCACAAACTTAAGGGCCGGATACCGGTACTGCCCATTATCCACAATCTCCGGTTCCTCCTCAAGCACCATGTACTTACTGTTCCTTCTGGTACTGTAATCATAGGCCAGGATCAGCTTCTCAAATTCTTCCTCGTCGGTAATCCGTATCTTCGAGGCGTCCATCACATCCTGATCCATATGCCCCTCTATAAATGCTTCGATCTGCTGCCTGCTGTAGCGCATCTGGATACGATTCAGCTTCAGCACATCCTCTTTGTCCAGATCCTCCATCTCCTCATCGGCCGCCATTTGACTGATAAAATCCTTTCTGGGCCTGCGGCGTTTATATAAAGATTTCTCCGACAAAGCCTCAAAAAGAGACAGGTTCATCCTCTCGCCGATCCTGCGGATCAGCTGCTCCGTACGCTCCGTCTCATCCGCCGCGGATATCCGGTTCAGAAGCTGAACCACCAGCCCCCGGGTATCTGTCTCTCCGCTGAGCAGATAATTTAAACGGGTCACCGTTGCACGCACATACTTGGCATGCTCTCTATCCATATTGGAAATGCGGTGTTCAATATCGTCAAACCCTCTCTCGATCATATCCAGAATATCAAGCACATCATCCTTTGTATCTCCCATAGCTTTCGCCCGGCTGCGGATCGTCTCGATCCATTCCTCGTTCTCCCGCATATCGCGGATACATTTTTTTATGTCCATCTTATAAATATAGAAGTTATCCGATGTTTTCAGGATGTGGTATTTTTTCTGCACGATTTCTTCCACATACCCGTCCAGATGCTCCTTCAAAAGATCCCCGTAAAAACTCTGATCCAGAAGTCTCGCAAAAAACTTGTCCATATTATGGAGCATATCCTGCAGAACTTTATTCAGCCGCCTTGTATTCACAAGCGCCGTGCGCAGCATACTTAAGTTCGCCCGGGAATCATTCTGGAAGGAAAATAAGGTGGCGTACACATTCTGTATATAAACTTCCGTATCCTCCCCTTCCTCAGAGGACAGGCTTTCAAATGCATCAATAAATACAGCGGAATAATCCGGAATCACAATATTCGTTACCAAAGTATGGTAATCCTCGATCCGCTTCAGCCATCCCGTCTTCAAAAGCCAGTTCAGGATGCGCGAGGACGGCGTTTCCAGCATATCGAATTCCGTCTCGTTCTCCTCCCATTCAAGCCGGATACGCTTCTTCGCATTCATATCGCTCAGAACCTGGATACAGGCTTCTCTGCTGAGAAAATAATTATTATATTGATATTCTTCGTTGATGCACAGAAGCGCATCAATGTAAATCTCCCGGTTCACTGAACGGAACAGGCTCCAGAAAGTGTCCGGGATCTCATGGCGTAACTGCATAGGTCTTCTCCATATTCTTCTTCTGTTATGATTATAAAGGTTTCGCGCAGGCATTGCAAGGTTTTACATGGCTCCCGCCAATATCACGCTGGCGATCAGCCCCGCGAAGGTAGCAAACATGGCGCCTCCCAGAGTATAGCGGGTCCTGGTTACCTTTGCCGTCATATAATAAACACTCATAGTATAGAAAATCGTCTCCGTGCAGCACATGCTGACAGATGCGATCAACCCGATATAGGAATCCGTCCCGTATTCTTTAAACACATCCAACAAAAGCCCTGTAGCCGCAGAGGAGGAGAACATTTTCACAACCGTGAGGGGAACAAGCTCGCCCGGAAACCCGATCAGCTCAGAAAATCTTCCGATCAGCCCTGACAGAAATTCCAGAAAACCCGAAGCCCTCAAGATCCCAACCGCAACCATAAGCCCGATCAGGGTCGGCATGATTTTAATGACTGTTAAAAACCCGCTCTTCGCCCCCTTGATAAAAGTATGATAAACATCCACACGCATCATCATACCATAGCTCACGATTCCAAGGATCACCATCGGAATAATAAAATCCGCCATATACAGAAACAATTTCATCTTTCTTCTCCACTTCCCCTTTATGCATAGAGTTTATACCTATGTATATGTGAGGATACCGTGTTTTATGTAGCCGCGCATTTCCATTATAAAAATGCCTTTCTTCGCATATCATATTAAAAATGTGAAAAGAGGATTCTGTATGCTGAACTATCTCTGGGCCGGCATGATCGTAGTCGGCATTATCTATGCGGCATTTACCGGACGGATGCCGGACATCACCGACGCCGCCCTTGATTCTTCTAGGGAGGCGGTGACCCTGTGTATTACGATGATGGGAGTGATGTCCTTCTGGGTAGGACTGATGGAAATTGCATCAAAAGCCGGAATTATCCGCAGCGCCTCCAGAAAGATCCGCCCGATCGTACATTTTCTATTCCCTCAGCTCCCGCCGGATCACCCGGCCCGGGAACACATTACTACAAACATCATCGCCAATGTGCTGGGGCTCGGGTGGGCGGCGACGCCGGCGGGACTTAAGGCCATGGAGGAACTTGGAAAACTGGAAGACGACCGCAGAAAAGGACGGATGCCGGGGCCGATCAGGAAAAAGGGAATTGCAAGTAATGAGATGTGCACATTTTTAATCATTAATATTTCATCACTGCAGCTGATTCCTGTAAATGTGATTGCCTTCCGCTCACAATATGGCAGCGTGAACCCTGCAGGTATCGTGGGGGCCGGGATTCTTGCCACCACGGCAAGTACACTGGCTGCAGTCCTGTACTGTAAAGTGATGGATGGAAAACGGAGAGCCTGAAGCTCTCCGCTTAATCTTTCCGGGATTGCGGCGCAGATAGTCCGCTGCCTCTCCGGCGCCTAGTGTACTGACCACATTATATCTGGCGAAACTCCGCAGGATATTCGCTCATCGGCAAGGCGGATTTTCGACGGCGTAGCGGTGGCTACGGATAGAAAATCCAACGCAGCAGATGGAAATTTAGACAAGTGAAACGTACGATTAATTAGTGTGGGTTATACTAGTATCTTACTACCCCATTCCCAAACAAAAGATTCATCAGTTCTTCCTCATCTTGAAACTGCTCTTCTCCTTTTGCCCATTCATCCCACTGACAGGTCAATATGCGCTTTTCGTCAATCCTCACCCATATATACAGCCGCCTCTCTCTGCGGTCATTGACATCCGGCCTGGAAAATCCTGCATAGCAAACCTCCAGCTCCTCCACCTGCTGCTTTTTCAGATCAAGATACTGAAGTTCAGGTTCATTATAATTCTCGCAGACAGCTTTTACATAATCCACCTTACGTTTCTCGTATTCACCGGCAGTCCGGTAGGCGCCGCTTTCCATCATATAGAAAAATGTGGTCTTGTCTACGCCCTGTTTGTCCGGGTCTTCAAAATGCAATGCCGTCTTACTCGAAAAATCTTCATCATAAACGAAACCCTCCGGTGTCCGGATCAGCACGTTGCTCCCTTTGTTGCTTTCCGACAGGCTGTAATATTTCTCCTTAGGGTCAGTCCCATTCTGCTCCTTCGGGGCAGACCCCGGATGTTCCCAGGTATTGATAAGTTCGGTGTCATAGGGAAGTGAATATGGGCCTTCAAGCCGCTCCTTCAGAATCTCATAGATTTCCATCCTTGCGCCGGAATCAGAAACACTACTCTTCATATCATCGTTCTTCCAGAACTGGTATCCATACAGGTAACTCATTGCAAGCTCCTCTCAGCTCCCGTAGAGTCCCTGCAAGGTTTTGGCAATGACAAGTGACTGATCCAGGCACTCCTCCAGATTAATGTAGCCCACCTGATAACAGTCCCCCAGAACCTGCAGTGCCCGGCAGTAATCCCACCCGTCAAGGCCATGCTCGCCATAAGCTTTCCATGCACGGTAGGCCGCCGAATAAGTGTATCTGTTCTCCGGATCATTCATCCGGTACCGCATCATTTCCTCAGATAAGTCCATATAGCCGTTTTTCTGCATCTCTTCTGTCAGTTCTCTGTAACTCTGACGCTGTCCCTGATTCAGCAGCCGGGTAAGCACACTAATCGCACTGTCCCTGTCGGTAATGTTCCAGCCGCCACTCAATGCCATCCGGATTGCATAATCCTTCGTTTCGTCATCCTCAGCCACACCGCCTACCACTCCAAGTTCCTTATCATTATACTGCGTGTAAATCGCATACGCCGCACAGATCCACTGTACCGTGTCGCTGTCCACATCTGCCTGTGTAAAATCAGACTTTTCATAGGTATTGGCCCATTTTATCTGTATCTGGTCTCCTTCTCTTACTTCTGAGGTACGTAAATTAAAGAAGCTGAGAAGTAAAACCCCAAAGGCGGCCATAAAAACCACAGCCAGACCGGCCACGGCAGCCACAATACTTCCGGCGCTGCTGTTTTCCATACCTGCATACATGACCGCCGCCGGACATTCCGGATTGTAGATAATATCATATTGCCTGCCGGATAATTCCACCAGCACTGCCCTTGTCCGGATACCTTCATTTGTGATCCTGCTCCGGATCCTTTCCTTTTCAAAAAGGCGTATAACAGGCCATACGCCGGCCAGCAATAAAAATGCTGCCAGCAAAAGTCCCCTCATAAAACTCCATTTTATTATGATGATACACACCAATAGCGCAAACAGCACCACCGACCAGATGATCCGGAAAACACGCATGCTGCGGATCATCTTTATCATCCACAGCGCGGGCCGTTCCTGACAGTATACCGTCTGCTGTCCCTGTGCCGTCCGCCCGTTCAAGCCGTCATTCACATAATCATTTCGCCTGTCATCATCATTCATCATCGGTAAAATACCTCCCTGTTCTTTCTGAATATACTGGCTATGGCTGAACTGTTACTATTATATATCAAAATTTATAAATATGCTTGCATTTTTGTGATATCGGGTATAATATAATCATATAGTTAATGTGGTTTTAAAAACTACTTGTCGTTTTCTCGATATTGTTAAGGAGGGGATTACTATGTCAAATACAGTAAAAGAACACATCAAGGATCCGGGAAGTGCAATTACACATTTTATCGGAATGTTAATGGCCATTTTTGCAGCGGTTCCATTGCTCATAAAAGCAGCGCACGAACCAGAAAGAATCTATATTCTGTCCATCTCTGTCTATGCTTTAAGCCTGATCCTGCTCTATGCGGCAAGCACGACCTACCATACCTTTAATCCTTCAAAGCGGGTCAGTACGATTCTCAAGAAAATAGACCACATGATGATCAGCGTACTCATTGCAGGCAGTTACACACCGATCTGTCTGCTGGTGCTGGGCGGAAAGACCGGTGTTATTCTCCTGTCAATTGTGTGGGGGATTGCGATTATCGGAATTCTTATCAAAGCTTTCTGGGTATACTGCCCCAAATGGGTGTCCTCTGTCCTGTATATCGGTATGGGCTGGACCTGCGTACTTGCATTTACACAGATTCTTAATTCGATGTCTGCTGCAGCCTTTGGCTGGCTGCTGGCCGGGGGAATTATTTACACCGTCGGCGGTATCATCTATGCATTGAAGCTTCCGATCTTCAATAACCGCCACAAATATTTCGGAAGCCATGAGATCTTTCACCTTTTCGTGATGGGCGGGAGCTTCTGCCACTTTATCGTAATGTACGCATTTGTACTTTAACAGGCAAGAGACACTATCAGATAAACATACAAAACAAGGACACACAAAGCAGGTACCGGCATAGCCCCCGGTACCTGCTGATTTATTTATATCCTTCCGGTATGAATCTTCAAAAAAATACACCACTGTCATAAATCTGTGTTATACTATATTCACGTCTAGTATTTTTCGTGAAAGGAGGCTGTCAAGATGCCTGGGAAATCATCTCTGACCCGTTGGTTTCTTACATTATGTATAGCAATTTCCTTTTTTTCTGCCGGCTGTTCCAAAGCATCCTCAGTTTCTGCTTCATCCTCTGATAACCACTCTGACGATCAGCATCGCGCAACCGTCAGTGAACATTTGGTTCCTGCTGCATCCGGAGCCACTGTATATGGAAATGACGCTGTTTCTATAGATGCATCCAATATTTCCGAAGGTTATTTTATGGTACAATATAACGGAACGGCAGACAAAATAAAAATGCAGGTCACTATTCCGGACGGCACAGTATATACATACACACTTGCAATCGGTTCCTATGAAACATTTCCCCTCTCCGGAGGAAACGGAAATTACCGTCTTGACATTCTGGAGCACGCCTATGATGATCAGTATGCCGTTGCTTTCTCACAGGATATCAAGGTCTCTGTTACTAATGAATTTAAGCCGTTTTTGTATCCGAACCAGTATGTCTGGTTCACGCCGGACAGCCGGGCAGTCGGATATGCGGCAGAGCTTTCTGACGGCTCCTCCAACGACCTGGATTATGTAGAACAAGTTTACAATTATGTAACAGGAACCATCAAATACGATGAAGCGCTGGCAAAGACGGTCGAATCCGGCTACCTGCCCGACATAGACAGTGTGATGGCTTCAAAAAAGGGCATCTGCTTTGACTATGCTGCTCTGATGTCTGCGATGCTTCGGAGCCAGGGTATTCCTACCAAGCTGGTTGTCGGCTATTCCGGCGATGCCTACCATGCATGGATCAGCGTCCATCTGGAAGAAATCGGCTGGGTGAATGATATTATTGAATTCGACGGTACAGGCTGGTCGCTGATGGATCCCACCCTTGCCGCCGGCAACAGCGAATCCGCCGTCAAAAAATATATCGGAGACGGAACTAATTATATAGAAAAATATTCTTATTAAACCGGCAAATACATAAGAAATAAAGCAATTCTCAAAAACATTTGAGAAATATATACGAACGGAGGTCTGCTATGAAACCATTTACAAATATGGAACTGTCGTCTTTCTGCGGACAGACTGCCTTAATTCTGAGATCCGGGATATCTTCTATGGAAGGCCTTACTATTATGCTTGAGGATGCCTCCTCAGACGAGGAGCGGGAGATTCTCGAAGCCCTCCTGACCAATATGCAGGAGACCGGCAGTTTTTTCCAGGCGCTTGAAGCCGCCGGTATCTATCCATCCTATATGCTTCACATGGTGCAGATCGGGGAAGAGACCGGTACCCTCGACGAGGTGATGGAAGCGCTGAAAAACCACTATGAGCGTGAGGATTCCATCAGTAAGAGTATCCGCAATTCCATCACTTATCCGATGATAATGACCGGAATGATGGCTGTTGTGATCATCGTCCTTCTCGTGAAGGTTCTGCCGATCTTCAATCAGGTATTCGTCCAGCTCGGCAGCGAGATGACCGGATTCTCCAGAGTGCTTATGAACCTGGGAACAGTAATCAACCGGTACTCTGTTGCTCTGATCACACTATTGGTATTGATTGCAGCATTTACTTTCTACGGAACACGCACTGTCTCCGGCCGCAAGTTATTTCTCTCTATCGGACACAGGCTGAATGTTACAAGAACGCTCTATGAAAATATTGCTGCCTGTCGTTTTGCCAGCGGCATGGCTCTTACCTTAAGCAGCGGTTTGAATCCGGAACGCAGCATGGAACTGGTAAATGCTTTGAATGACGACCCTGTATTCCAGGAAAAGATCGATCTGTGCCAGAACAAACTGGAGGAAGGCTGTGATCTGTCACAGGCGCTTTTTACCTCCGGTATGTTTACCGGCGTGTATGCGCGCATGGCCTCCATCGGCTCCAAAACGGGCACCATGGATCAGGTGATGGAACAGATTGCCCGGCTCTATCAGGAGGACATTGATACACGCATGAACAATATGCTTGCCGTACTGGAGCCTACCCTTGTGATCGCACTGTCACTGATCGTCGGAGTAATCCTTCTGTCAGTCATGTTTCCGCTTATGGGTATTATGTCAAGTATCTAGTGTAATGACACATTTACCTTCAGTCAAATGACTTGCATCGGAAGGAGTGAACCATTTTGTATCGTTTTCAATATCAGAAACAATCGTACCATCCGCCGAGGTTTCTTCTGTCTGTCTGCATTTTTATGGTGATTTCTCTGCTTTTTATCCAGGGCATCACCTCTTTCTCCGCAGACACGGTAAAGCGGCAGAAAGAAAGTCTTGAAAACGCTGTTATGCGGAGCGTAACCTACTGCTATGCGGTAGAAGGCAGATATCCCGGCAACCTTCAGCATCTGGAAAAATATTACGGCCTTACGTATGATAAGGATCTGTTTTTTATTGATTATCGTGCTGACGGTTCCAATCTCTTGCCCAACATAACCATAATCGAAAGAAAGGAGCACTAGGATGCGGTTTCAGATCAAGCGTAAGCATATGATAGACTTTTTGTTTCCTGTTGCATTGTTTTTTGTATTTGCCCTGTCCGCCCTTGCCACCATTCTTCTCGCTGCAAGAATCTATCAGGACACTACAGAGCACTCGGCCTTAAATTATACCTCACGGACAAGCCTGCCCTATATCAGTGAAAAACTGCACCAGAATGACTTTGACGGCACCGTCAGCCTCGGCAGCTTTGACGGGTGCGATGCCATTGTTATGGAGCAAAAACATGAAAATGAGATTTATTATACTTATATTTATGCCTGCGGGCAGGAGCTGAAGGAGCTTTTTATTAAAAAAGACGTGCAGGCATCGGCCTCGTCCGGACGCACAATCCTTATGATTGAAGATTTCTCCGCAGAACAGCTCTCGGATCATCTGCTTCGGGTTTCCTGCCGCGACCAGAGAGGGCAGGATGCGACTGCCATTATCTCCATTAAAAGTTCCTAGCGATTATTTTATAAGAAAGGATACATTTCTAAATGAAACGTAAAAACAGGCCCAGATCTTCCAGTTTATTTTTAATGGAATTAATTCTTGCGATTCTGTTCTTTTCTATTGCAAGCGCTGTCTGTGTGCAGTTTTTTGTCAAATCGCATCTTCTGAGCCGAAGTTCCGATGCTTTGAATTACGCGGCAAATGAATGTGCAAGCGTGGCAGAACTTCTGGATACTGCCAACAGTATCTCTGATTGCCCCGAACTATTACAGCAACTGTATCCGGACGATTTTACTTATGACGGCGGCCCGCGTGATATTGCTTCGGACAGTGAATTGGAGGATATTGCGCTGAACGATGCCGGATATGCCGATGCTGAGTTTGATCTCGGCTATAATGAGGATTTTCTTCCATGCGGCGAAGAAGAACCCGTCTATACTCTGCACCTGCATATAGAGCAGACAGGCCGGATACTTACTGCAAACATGAAATTCTGCTGGGAGGACTCAGAGGTAGTCTATGAATTAAACACAAAGCACCATATTGCAAGGAGGACCGGTTATGAAAAACGATAAGCAACAGTCTTCTTTTGTAAATATCGGCTCCTCTTCCCTGCTGATCATATTTCTGATCTTATGTCTGGCAACCTTCGCCATACTATCGGTCTCCAGCGCAAAAAATGACTATTCCTTCAGCGAAAAGCTTGCCGCAAGAAAAACCCAGTATTACGACGCCTCCGCAAAAGCCTCCCTTATTTTGGATGAAATTGACACCAGGCTGTCTGAACTTGCCGGAGCGAACCAGGCAGACGACATGGATGCATATATGGATCAGGTAATCTCAATGTTTTACGAAACGCAGATCGACGACATTGATCTGGACTGCCGTCCACTCAATGATACCGTCTTTATCTCCTACCGGATCCCTGTCGGGGAGCAGCAGGAGCTCAGCGTCCAGCTTCGCGTTACCGACTATACGGCAAACGACACCTACTATGAGATCCAGGCGTGGCGGATCCTCTCAAACGATGAATGGGAGGGCGGCCAGACACTGAATCTTATGCCTGTGAATGAGTAAAGACTCAGACTTGCTGCTTATAAATCTGTAATATAAAAGGAGTTTGCATTATGAATTTAAATGACATTTTAAGACAGGCAATTGAAGAACAGGCCTCAGATGTATTTATTGTTGCAGGGCGGCCTGTCTCCTTCCGAAAAAATAATATCATCCATTGTATCTGTGATGAGCGGCTTCTTCCCGACGATACAGAAGCCCTGCTGAAAGAAATCTATGAATGTGCGGGGCAGCGGGACATCCGGCTGCTTGACAGCCAGGGCGATGACGACTTTTCCTTCGCGATCACGGGGCTGTCCCGATTTCGCGTCAGCGCTTATAAACAGCGCGGGGCACTGTCGGCGGTAATCCGTATTATAAGCTTTGTTCTGCCTGATTTTTCAACGCTCGGCCTGCCCGAATATGTCATGCATCTGGGTGACAGCGGAAAGGGTATGATTCTTGTCACAGGGCCTGCAGGAAGCGGAAAATCCACAACTCTGGCCTGTATGATAGACCAGATAAACAAAAATCAGCGGCGTCACATCATCACACTGGAAGATCCCGTGGAGTATCTTCACCGCCATGATCAGAGTATTGTCAGCCAGCGTGAGATAAATGTAGATACCGAGAACTATGTCACCGCCCTGCGCGCCGCTCTGCGTCAGAGCCCGGATGTCATTCTCCTCGGCGAAATGCGGGACTATGAAACCATCAATGTTGCTATGACTGCCGCTGAGACGGGGCATCTGCTTCTGTCCACGCTTCACACGATCGGCGCTGCAAATACCATTGACCGTATCATTGATGTATTTCCTGCCAACCAGCAGCAGCAAATCGGTGTACAGCTCTCCATGATACTGACCGCGGTGGTATCCCAGCAGCTGGTTCCGACCGTGGACGGGCAGATAGTCCCTGCATTAGAGATCATGACTGTCACCCCCGCAATCCGCAATATGATCCGTGACAACAAGGTGCATCAAATTGACGGCATTATCTATTCTTCTGCCAAAGAAGATATGATCTCTATGGACGGAAGCCTTCTTAATTTGTATAAGCAGGGAAGAATCAGCCGCGAGACTGCGCTGGCCTACGCAACAAATCCGGAGATGCTGGGAAGAAAACTATAAATTCTTTTTTTCAATTAGTTTCTCCTTCTCCCTTCTCCTCAGATGCTTGATCGCGTACTCCCGTTTCATAGCTTCTTCCTTTGTTTCAAATTCTTCATAATAGACCAATTCGACAGGACGCCTGCATTTTGTATATTTTGCACCGCGTCCTTCATTATGGGCTTTTATACGTTTCTCAATGTCATTTGTCCATCCCGTGTATAAGGTGCCGTCATGGCATTTTAATATATAAGTATAGTTCATGTCTTTTACTCCTGTTTGCAGCCTGCTTTGAATCTGACAAAACATGTCTTTTATATTTTAAATCGCAATTGGGGACGTAGTAAAGTTAAACTTTGCTACGTCCCCAATTGAATTATTCTTCTACCAAATATTCCATCGGATTAACCGGCTGCCCGTCTTTTCTCATTTCAAAATATACGTTGCTGCCTTCTACACTGTAGTATTTCGTCGGCTGACTCACATATCCGAGCACTGTTTTAGCCTCCACATAATCCCCTACATTTACCGGAACTTCTTTTAACTGTCCATAAAACAGTTCATACCCGTTTCCGATGTCAACATTGACGGTTGTCCCTGTCTGCGCTGTCTTATCGATAGATTTCACGGTTCCTGCTGTTGCAGAAATCACCTGGTCTCCTTCTGCTCCTGAGATTATGAGAGCCGGATTGTACTTATACTGATCCAGCGTGGAGAAATAAACGGTCTTATCCATGCTGAAATTCAGCAGGATGTTTCCATTCACCGGCCACAGAAGCTTACTGCTGCTGTCAAAGCTTACAGATTTGCTCTTTGCCGCCGTTGCCTGGGAGTTATCTGTTGAGGAAGTATCTGTGGATTCCTGAGCCTCAGCTTCAGGTTCTTCTGCCTGAACGTTCTGTGCATTTTCCGTCTCTGATTTGTTGATAATCAGATCTGTGGTTGTCTCTTCGGCCTTTGGTGTATCCTCTTTTTTCTCCCTGTTTCTGATCTCCTCCGTCTGTGCAAGTAACTGCTCTTTCTGCGTATTCCTATAGTCCTTGAATGTATATGTTCCAACTAATGCAATGGCTGCTACAAAGCATAATACTGCAGCGACGGTTGCTCCCCGGTTTTTTCTTCTTGGTCTTTGCTTTTGATTCATTTTATCACCACCTCTGACATTATTTTTGCCAGATAGTGATACCCTTATTCTTGAATATCAAGAAATATTAAGAATCTTTTTCCATCTGTATAATCTGCATAACCTCCTTTAATTTTGTTCCTTTAAAAAAATATTCCAATATTTCTTCACTCTTCATCCCTTCTTTTGCCAGCTTATCTGCCGTATACTGACTCATTCCGATTCCATGCCCTACTCCTCTTGTAGTGATCCGAAGCTTTCCGTTATATTTCTGAATCGTAAAACAGCTGGAAGCCAGCTGATATGTATTGCGAAATTCCTCCCCGCTCACAGTCTCCTGCCCGACTCTGACACTCAATACATATCCCGCCGTGTCACATTCCGCGACCTCTGCATCCATATCATCGAGGGTTACCGTCTGAATCTGTTCCTCTGCCTCAATATCCTCCGGGCAGTCCACAATCGTCAAATATGGATAACCGTCCCCTACCGCTTCTTTGCCATCCCTTGTATTCCCGTTGGTAAGCCTGCAAAACGGCACCTTGGCCAGCTTGTCTTCGTAGGTCAGCACTTTCCCCTCCGTGTCCTTCCACGCATTTTTCAGCTTATTATAATATTTATAGTATTTCGTAACTCCCCAGGCTTCCTGCATCTTTTGCCGGGTCCAAAATCCCTCCTCCAGCACGGCATCGCTCCCTGACTCCTGAATCTTTGAGTAAATGTCTGTACGAACCAGGATCGCCTGCGCTTCCAGCGCCTCCTGCTTATAATTTGCAGGCATTTCCTTCGCAAGAATCCCGATACAGTATTCCTCTACCGGCATCTCTAAAACACCTGCATCCGTTTTGACATTCACGTATGTATCATCCACATTAGCGGAAGAAACAAGGCTTGGACCATTTATAAACACAGTTATAATATATGGCAGCAGCACAATAATAATCAAATAGCAGCCCAGTTTTTTCAAACGCTGCCACAGATGTCCGGAAGGTCTCCACCCTCCTATTGATCCATATCCTCTTACAGATCCATACCCTTTTTCAGATCTATACCTTCTTTCAGGCCTGCGGCTCTTTAAAATATGATTCCTTCCCGATTGACTGCTTGCAAATGTTTTTTTTATAGATTTGATAGATTTCTGATAATTTGATTTCCGATACATAAAAATCCCTCCGTATATTAACTACTGTATGAAGGGAAAGTACATTTTATTCAAAAGGGTACAGGGTATTTTTCATTTTGGGACAGGGCAAATGACGATTAGGGACACCGCAACACGCAATTGGGGACGTAGTAAAGTTCAACTTTACTACGTCCCCAAAAAAACTACAACCTATCCAGCCCCCATATATCTTCCACATACTCTTCAATCGTCCTGTCAGACGAGAACTTTCCGCAGCAGGCTGTATTCAGCAGCGCCATCTTTGCCCATCTGTCTTTATCACGATAAGCTGCCTCTACCTTCTCCTGTGCCTCTGCATAAGCCCGGAAGTCTTTTAAGATAAAGTACATATCCGCACGGTCAAAGCCGCTCTTTTTCAACAGGCTGTTATACAGGTCACGGTATCTCTCTTTGTCGCCGTCCGCATATGTGCCGTCCACAAGCTGCTCTACCACGCGGCGGATCTCCGCATCATTATTATAAATGTCATATGGCTCATATCCGCCGTTTTTCTCGAAGTTCATTACTTCGTCTGAACTCAGGCCGAAGATAAATGCATTCTCTTCCCCGACTTCTTCCACGATCTCTACGTTAGCGCCGTCCATCGTTCCGATCGTCGGAGCCCCGTTCAGCATGAACTTCATGTTTCCGGTTCCGGATGCCTCCTTGGATGCTGTTGAGATCTGCTCGCTCACATCTGCTGCCGCAAAAATCCACTCTGCATTAGACACCTTGTAGTCTTCAATGAATACGACTTTCAGCTTTCCGTTGATGCTGCGGTCATTATTTACCACATCCGCCACAGAGTTGATCAGCTTGATAATCTCCTTTGCACGGATATAGCCTGCCGATGCCTTCGCCCCGAAAATGTATGTCCTTGGGTAAAAGCTCATCTCCGGATGTTCTTTGATCTTGTTGTACAGGTACATTACATGTAAAATGTTCAGAAGCTGACGCTTATATTCGTGAAGCCTCTTAACCTGAACGTCAAAAATAGATTTCGGATCCACTTCAATCCCGTTATGCTCCAGGATATATTTTGCCAGACGTTCCTTATTCCTGAGCTTAATCTCCATGAACTCTTCCCTGGCTGTTTCGTCCTCCGCATATTTCTTAAGACCTGACATTAAGGACAGATCTGTGATCCATTCCTTTGTGCCAAGCTTTTTCGTCACCCAGTCTGCAAGCAGCGGATTGCCGTGCATCAGGAAACGTCTCTGGGTAATTCCATTGGTCTTGTTATTGAACTTCTCAGGCATCATCTCATAGAAATCCCTGAGTTCGCGTTTTTTAAGAATCTCTGTGTGAAGTCTTGCAACACCGTTTACAGAGTAGCCTGCAACAATTGCAAGATGCGCCATCTTCACCTGGCCGTCCCGTAAGATCGCCATCTTCCTGACTTTTTCCTCATTCCCCGGATAAGCCTCCCGCACCTGGATGATAAAACGGCGGTCAATTTCCTGGATAATCTGGTATACCCTCGGCAGCAACTTAGAGAACAGGTCAATCGGCCATTTCTCAAGCGCCTCTGCCATAATCGTATGGTTCGTATATGCACAGGCCTTCGTCGTTACCTCCCAGGCCTCATGCCACTCCAGCTGATAATCGTCAAGGAGAATTCTCATGAGTTCTGCAACAGCCACCGTCGGATGTGTATCGTTCATCTGGAAGGTTGCTTTCTCATAGAGCTTGCGGACATCATCATGCCCTCTCATATATTTTGCCACTGCAGCCTGAAGACTTGCAGATACGAAGAAATACTGCTGCTTCAGACGAAGTTCTTTTCCTGCATAGTGGTTGTCGTTCGGATAAAGCACTTCAACAATATTTTTTGCCAGGTTCTGCTGCTCAACCGCCTTGTGGTAATCTCCTCGGTCAAAGGACTCCAGCTGAAAATCTACGATCGGCTCAGCGTCCCAGATACGAAGCGTGTTGACCTGTCCGTTCCCATATCCTACGATCGGATAATCAAACGGAACTGCAAGCACTGACTCATAGTTCTCTTGTTTGAACACCGTTTTTCCGGTCTTATCGTCATATTCTACGCGGATATTTCCGCCGAAGCAGATCTCCTTCGCATATTCCGGCCTCCTAAGTTCAAACGGATTACCATATTTCAGCCAATTGTCCGGCTCTTCTACCTGATAACCGTCCTGAATCTTCTGTTTAAACATACCATAACGATAACGGATCCCGCATCCATATGCCGCATATCCAAGAGATGCCAGTGAATCAAGGAAACATGCTGCCAGACGCCCAAGACCTCCGTTTCCGAGGGCCGGATCCGGCTCCTGATCCTCGATGGCATTGAGATTGATCCCCAGCTCCTCCAATGCTTCCTTTACTTCCGTATATGCAGCCATATTAATAAGGTTATTCCCCAGGGCGCGGCCCATCAGAAACTCCATGGACATATAGTATACAATCTTGGGATCCTCTTCCGTAAACCGCTTCTGAGTTGCGATCCAATCGTCGATAATCGCTTCCTTTACAGCATAGGATACTGCCTGAAACTGCTCCTGTGCAGACGCTTCCTCAAGCTCCTTGCGGAACAGCCTCCTTACATTTTCTCTTACGTCCTTCTTAAATGTTGCTTTTTCAAATCTTGAATTCATCTGTTATTTCCTTTCTACACCCAGTGTCACATTCTCACCGTTGATCTTCCACTCCTTCACATATCCTGCCGGAGTTTTCTTTTCAACGGAAGCTGCCAGTGTCTCTGCTCCGATGGTATCTGCGTGGTCTGCAAATACTTTCTCGGCTTTCTCGGTTCCCTCGTAAGTAATAACAATGTTGTCTGTCACTTCAAAATCTGCTTCCTTACGCATGGTCTGTACTTTACTGATAATCTCACGGACAAACCCTTCCTCCAGAAGCTCCTCTGACAGATTGGTATCCAGCACCACCGTGATGCCGTTATCATTTTCAGATACATATCCTTCTGTCTGAGCAGTTTCAATCAGAAGATCTTCACGGAACAGCGTAACCTCCTGTCCGCTGATATTAAGCCTTAAGGCGTCAGATGCATTCAGCTCATCCATTGCCGCATTCCCGTCGATAGAAGACAGCTCCGCCTTAATGCCGCCTAACATTTTACCATATTTTGGCCCAACTGTCTTTAGCTGAGGTTTAAAAGAATAAGACGTAAAATCACGGACTTCTTGTGTAAATGTTACAGTTTTCACATTCAGTTCTTCTTCCACAATATCCTGATAGAACTCCGGAAGGTCAAAGCCCGCCTTCACATACATCTGCCCGATGGGCTGACGGTTCTTGATATTGGCGGCATTCCTGCACGCACGCCCCATAACTACCAGTTTCAGCACCTGGTCCATATGGTTTTCAAGCTCTTTGTCTATATACTTCTCATCGGAGACAGGGAAGTCACACAGATGGATACTCTCCGGTGCATCCGTATCAATGCTCCTTACCAGGTTCTGGTAAATGTCCTCTGTCATAAACGGGATCATCGGAGCTGCCGCCTTGCTCACCTCCACAAGGGCGGTATAAAGCGTCATATAGGCATTGATCTTATCCTGCTCCATGCCCTTTGCCCAGAAACGCTCACGGCTTCTTCTTACATACCAGTTGCTCATATCATCGACAAAATCCTGCAGCGCCCTTGCCGTCTCCGGAATCCGGTAATTTTCAAGATTTTCATCTACTTCTTTTATTAATGTATTCAATTTGGACAGAAGCCATTTATCCATAACGGATAACTTCTCGTATTCCAGAGAATACTTTGTGGCGTCAAATCCGTCAATATTTGCATACAGTACAAAAAATGCGTAGGTATTCCACAGCGTACCCATAAATTTGCGCTGTCCTTCTACAACTGCCTTCCCGTGGAAACGATTCGGAAGCCACGGCGCACTGTTTACATAGAAATACCAGCGGATAGCATCTGCACCGTATTTTTCCAGCGCATCAAACGGATCCACCGCATTTCCCTTGGATTTGCTCATCTTCTGGCCGTTTTCATCCTGCACATGGCCAAGGACGATCACGTTCTCATACGGAGACTTGTTAAAGATCAGCGTTGAGATGGCAAGCAGAGAATAGAACCATCCACGGGTCTGATCCACCGCCTCGGAAATAAATGCCGCCGGGAACTGCTTCTCAAACAAGTCCTGATTCTCAAACGGATAATGGAGCTGTGCAAACGGCATAGCGCCTGAGTCAAACCAGCAGTCGATCACCTCCGGCACCCGGTGCATCTCCTTGCCGCACTCCGGACACCGGATCGTCACTTCATCAATGTACGGACGGTGAAGTTCAATATGATCCGGGCAGTTATCCGACATTTCCTTTAATTCCCGGATACTTCCGACAGAGTGCTGATGGCCGCACTCGCATTCCCAGATATTCAGCGGCGTTCCCCAATACCGGTTACGGCTGATCCCCCAGTCCTGGACATTCTCAAGCCAGTCTCCGAACCTGCCCTTGCCGATACTCTCCGGAATCCAGTTGATAGTATTATTATTGGCGATCAGATTATCCTTCACTGCCGTCATATTAATGAACCAGGATTCGCGCGCATAGTAGATCAGCGGCGTATCACACCGCCAGCAGTGAGGATAGCTGTGCTCGAAATTCGGAGCGCTGAACAGAAGGTTCCTCTCCTTGAGATCCTTCAATACCTCCGGGTCTGCCTTCTTGACAAATAATCCTGCAAATGGGGTGGACTCTGCCATATTTCCTTTTTCATCTACCAGCTGGAGGAACGGCATATCGTATTTGCGGCATACCCTCGCGTCATCCTCACCGAACGCAGGCGCCGTATGAACAACTCCGGTACCGTCGGTCAGCGTTACATAATCATCGCATGTCACATAAAATGCTTTTTTGCGCTGCTTGGCGATCCCGTCCGCCGCACACTGATACAGGGGCTCATATTCCTTGTACTCCAGATCCTTTCCGGTATAAGTCTCAAGGATCTCATACGCCTTCTCCCCTTCCCCGGCCAGCGGGGACAGTACGGTATCCAGAAGCGCCTCTGCCATATAATAAGTAAAGCCGTCGATGCATGTTACCTTCGCGTAAGTTTCCTTCGGGTTCATACACAGACCCAGGTTGGACGGCAGTGTCCACGGCGTCGTGGTCCATGCAAGGAAATATGCATCCTCACCCTTCACCTTAAACCGCACGATGGCTGATCTCTCTTTGACATCCTTATACCCCTGTGCAACTTCCTGTGCAGAAAGGGGCGTTCCGCAGCGCGGACAGTAAGGAACGATCTTAAAGCCCTTGTACAAAAGGCCTTTATCCCAGATCTGCTTCAGCGCCCACCATTCGGACTCAATATAATCATCGTGGTAAGTCACATAAGGGTTGTCCATATCCGCCCAGAAACCTACAGTCCCTGAGAAATCCTCCCACATTCCTTTGTACTTCCATACACTCTCCTTACATTTGTCGATAAACGGCTCCAGGCCATATTCCTCGATCTGATCTTTCCCGTCGAGTCCCAGCGCTTTCTCAACCTCCAGTTCGACCGGCAGGCCGTGAGTGTCCCACCCTGCCTTTCTCGGTACCTCATACCCCTTCATGGTGCGGTACCTCGGAATCATATCCTTAATGACACGGGTCAGCACATGCCCGATATGGGGCTTTCCGTTTGCCGTCGGCGGACCGTCATAAAACATATACATCTCATTGCCTTCCCGCTGTTTCATGCTCTTTTCAAAGATTTCATTGTCGGCCCAGAATTTTTCTACAGCTTTCTCTCTGTCTACAAAATTCAAGTCTGTTGAAACTTTTTTGTACATGATCTTCCTCCTTCTTCATTTAAATGTAAGTTAAAAAACTCCCGCCCTGAATAGGACGAGAGTATTACCCACGTTTATAAACCACCTAAACATACTGTCATATGCCTTCCCGTTAACGGTGGAAATCCGTCAGTATCTACTGGGCGGCCAAACGCCTTTCAACAACTGCTGCTCGGAAGTGATCTTCGGATATACTTTACTCGCACCGGGCTTCCACCGCCCCCGGCTCGCTGAAACTTTCCGGTATAACTTACTGTCTTCGTCCACGCATTTTTTCATGTCGTTTTATTATAGTAATAAAATCCTTGACTCGTCAAGGGTTTTTTAACCGGCGGGCAAAATTTCGCTCCTCCTGTTACATTTATCCGTTATCCTTTCTGCCTGGCCTTCCCGCAGAGGAGAATGACCGCCGCCAGCAGCAGTACCGGAAAGATAACCGCGGACAAAATCCCGGTCTTCAGATTATCTCCCGTCATACTTGTCACCGCACCCACCAGCGTAGGCCCGCCCGAACATCCTACATCTCCGCCCAGGGCCAGCATGGCAAACAGGGCCGTTCCGCCCTTCGGCAGCGCGGCGGCCGCCTTACTGAATGTCCCCGGCCACATAATCCCCACAGACAGGCCGCAGACAGCACAGGCCGCCAGACTGAGCTGCGGGACAGGTAAAAGAGAGATTCCAAGATAAGAAGCAATACACAGACAGCTGCTGAAAATCATAAATCGATCCAGGTTGATGCGGTCGCCGTATTTCCCGTAAAGTGCCCTGGATATACCCATGAGAACCGCAAATGTCATAGGACCTGCCAAATCCCCTGCCGTCTTGGAAATCCCCAGCCCTTTCTCTGCAAAAGCCGACGCCCACTGGCTTACCGCCTGTTCACTTGCCCCTGCACAGACCATCATAATCAGCAGGAGCCAGAACAGCTTCATGCCAAACAGCTCCTTTAAACTCAGTCCCTGTTCCCCTTCTTCTATCAATGGCGCAATGGGGACCTTTGCGAATCCAAAGGCATTGCAGATGGGAATCACCGCCCACACGACCGCCAGAACCTTCCAATTTCCAATACCGAACATCCGGAAGAACAGCGTAGAGATCAGTACAACTCCCACATGCCCCCAACAGTAAAAGGAATGCAGCATACTCATGGCCTTCTCCTTATTGTCCGAAGGACAGGCCTCCACCACCGGGCTTACAAGCACTTCCAGAAGCCCTCCTCCTATGGCATATACAAACACTGCAATCAGGATTCCTGCAAAGGGCGAGTCAAGGACTTCCGGCAGAATCGTCAGAAGTACCAGCCCCGCCGCCGACAGGACATGTGCCATGACCATAGACACCCGATAGCCGATTCGGTCCACAAACCCTACCGACAACAGATCCACCAGCAGCTGAATCCCAAAGTTAAAAGTCACCAGCAGCGTAATCTGTGACAGCGGGATATGATAATTTCTCTGAAAGGTCAGAAACAGCAGCGGAACAAAATTATTTACGACTGCCTGTACAATAGAGCCCACAAAGCAGGCTGTAACCGTCTTATTATATTGATTTTTCATTTTTATCTTCTCCTGTCCGTCATACATATCCGTTCATCCGTTGCTGCCGTTCACTTCGCCCGCAACAGCCAGCCGTTACATTATATCGCATTTTATGTGCCGGTTCATTGTACAGAATCACACAATTATGGTATAATATCGCAAAACATCAAGGAAAGCGGATCTTCAAATGAAAACTATAAATGAAAACCAGCGTATCATAACCGATGATACGCTGAGAGAAACTCTGCAGCATGGTGACAGCAGCTACCCTTTTGCTTATTATCTGGAAAATATCTGGCAGTTTGACTTTCACTGCGTAGACTGGCACTGGCATCACGAACTGGAATTTATGACCCTTACCGAAGGCTCCCTGCTATGCCTTGTAGGAACAGATAAGCTGGAGCTTTCCGAAGGATACGGCATGTTTATCAACAGCAGCATCCTCCATCGGTTCGAGGCCTCGGACGATGTCCTGCTGCCGAATATTGTATTTTCCCCCGGACTGCTTGCTCCCGAACACAGCCTGATCTATAAGAACTATATACATCCGGTAATCACTTCCTTTGCCCCATACCAGGTATTTGACCCACAGGTAGAGTGGCAGGGGGGAATCCTGCAGCTCCTGGCACAGATCTACAGCCTGCAGGAGCAAACCGAACGGCGGGAACTTCGTACTATGCAATTACTTTTTCAGATCTGGGATCTTCTGACCCGGCACCTGGCGCCGCCGTCCGGTTTGGACGGCATTCACCGCTTAAGCCACCGGCAGGCAAGGCTTCAGGTAATGATGCAGTATATTCACGACCATTACCCGGAGGAACTCACCCTGGATAAAATAGCTGCTTCTGCATCCATAAGTAAAAGCGGGGCTTTGCACATCTTTCAGTCCGGCATCCGCATCCCTCCGGTCGCATATCTGATACAATACCGGCTGATGCAGGCGGCCGACCAGCTCTACACAACGGAAAAGTCCGTCTCGGCCATCGCAGAGGATACCGGCTTTGCAAGCGCAGGATATTTCTGCCGCAAATTTAAGGAGCGCTATCAGATGAGCCCTCTGGAATACAGACGGAGAAAATTAATGAAATAACAGAATACAAAACAGATCTATCCGGACCTGGACACGGATTTATAAACTCAGCTTTTATCGCTCCATTATTTACAAAGCTCAGCATACCGCTCCGGCGCCTCGGCCATCGCAGTCTCGTGCTGGCTCTGAATGCGCTGTTCCAATACCTCCGCGTCCTCCATCGCTTTTCTGAGATCGTGAATCAAACGGTCGCTTCTGCCTGCCGGATAGATCTGCGTCTCTGCAACATAGTCCCTGTTATGAACCGTCTCTTCAAAGGCAAAGATCAGCTGATTGTGCAGGAATGCCCTGTGAGCCGCCGATACGATCTCCCCCCCATGGTTAATATCCAGATAGAAATCACATTCCTCAAACAGCCCGTCCAGAACCTCCTGCTTCACTCCCGGATAAATACTTACATTTTCATAGTTATCCATACTGGTAAGCTTTGATGACATCTCCGTGAGCGCCGCAATGCAAAAATGCATTTCCGGCAGCGCCTGCACAATTTCCCCGCACTGTTCGATATGATCAGAATTGGTACAGATCAGCGCTTTCGGCCTGTGCCTGTTTTCCTTTGCGAAAGGATAGATAAAGCCCAGCCGGTGAATCATATCCGGATCTGCCCCAAGAGCAGCCAGTTTATCAAATGCCTGCCGCTTCTGCACCATTACGGCTGCCGTGCGGCTGGCCTTCCCCTTAAATATGACCTGCATATTTCCCGGAATATCATCCCTGACAGGCTCCTGCCAGAACAGGATATCCCGCTTTTCCTCAGAGGTCAGCCTGTTTGATACAAAGAACGGCGTAGACAGAGTGTTAAAGAATATCCTGCTGTTCTCAAAGCCTGCCTTTTCGAGAAAATACACGATAAATTCTGTCTTTGAATGAAAAATTCGTGTTTCGCCGCCATCATTCAGAATGATATCTTTTGTGGCGAAGTTTTCAACAATAATCTCCTGACCCCCTGCCGAAAAATAAGACTTACAAAACCTCTGCCCTTTACTGTTAAATGTTGTTCTGGCAAAAACAGCACCGTAACGATTATAATGGTCGCTGACACGGACGACCTCCTTCTCATCATACCAGTCTACAATCTTTACACGCCGTTTATGAAGTGGTTCCGTATAAAATATTTTCCCTCTCTTCCTGTATAGATCATGCACCGACCCACTGGTATTATTACCGCTTATTTCCCAATACTCCGGCACAGTAATCTCATTAAAATATTTCGGCCGCGCCTGTTCTCCGTAAACCTCCCCGAAGCTGCCCAGAAAAAAACCGTAGACCGACATCACATCGTCCGGCAGGAAGCCGTCATCCTCAATCACCACCGCCGGAAACTTATACCCGGCCGCCCGGAATGAAGTATGCAGACTCTGGCTGTCTGTCCCGTAATTGTCAAATAACAGTATGGTATCCTTTATTTCAATATATTTTTCCATTTTTTCTCCACTTCCGTTGTAAGATATTCATTTGCTTTGTGATATGAATGTTTATGAAACTCTTCCAGATCCGCTTCCGTGAACAGACGGACAATCGCCTCTGCAAGCTTCTGCACCCGTTCCTGCTTCTCTATCTTATCATGTACCGGGATCAGGTATCCGTTTTTCCCATCGTCTATAAAGTTCGGATTCCCATAGCGCACATCAAAACCGATAATAGGAAGGCCGGAACCGACAGCCTCCATAAGTGTAAGTCCAAATCCCTCACTGGTTGAGCCTGACAGGTATGCCTCGTAATTTTTATACACCTCGTCCAGATTCTGCTGACCGCACAGCCGTATACAATCTTCACACTTCCGCTGTTTGATCTGCTCTCTGATCCTTCCTTCCTCTCCGCCTTTCCCGTAAATATCCAGGGAGATGTCCTTCACTGTCCTGCGCGCCTCCGCAACCGCATCCACGATCCAGTCAATATGCTTCTCACCGGCAAGCCGGGAGGCTGTGATCAGAGAATGTTTTCGTCTGGCCTTCTTCGGAACCTTCAGTTCATCCAGGCTTCCCACCGGAATTGTCACAATCTTTGGGTTCGCCCCCTTATATTTTTTGAACTGCTGCTTCAACAGACGATTCTGCACATCGGTAGAAGTCACATAGAATCTGACATGTTTCCTCTGTGAGAATGCATATTCATAATAATTATTCCAGAGAATTGCCTCATCGTCCGTACTCCCCTCGCTGAAATGGTCCGCATGGATAATGATTCCGATCCTGGCCGCCCCGGCATTCTGCATGATTGCCTGTCCGATTCCTGTCGTCCTGTCAATCAGGAGGATATCTTTCCTTGTAAGGTTCAGACGCGATACCATATATCCCACCAGCTCTTCCCTGGAACCGATAAGCCTGTCCGGAAATTGATACATGACTGCACCGTTATCCGTGATCTCTTCATAAGCGACTGAGCCGTCCTCATTGAAAAATCTACGGTGGTAGAGATGTGCCTTATTATCCAGAGGCGCATAATATTCCGAATAAATCCTGCAGTACGTATAGTAATCCTTTCGGATCAGGCAGCCGTTAGACACCATTTCTACCCGGTGTACCCGTTTTTCCTTTTCGTTTACGAGATATGCCACATAGTAGGTGTTAGTTCCCGGGAAGGTATACTTAACCTTTGCCCCGTCCCTGGCCCCCGAAAAGTTTTTGCTTCCAAATGTCAGTTCCAGATCCTTCAGCGTAAATGTCACCGGCGATATCTTACAGTCTGTAAAAAACGTATAAAGCCATATCACCTCTGAATCCAGAAATCCGATATTTTCTGTCATGTGCTGGATATTGTCCTGCGGAAACATGTTTGTAAAAACAAATCTTGCCTCCTGCCCGATCCTCCGCAGAAGCTTTGCTCTGTATGCCTGCGCGTACTCCACTCCACTGCTGGCCCAGCCGACCCCCAGGTTAAAATTATATACCATGGCTGTTCTCCCTCCTCTTCCATTTGTTTCGCCATATCTCTTGCTTTCTTTGCTGCTGTGCACTCAGAAACCTTTGTACCCTGTCCGGGTTTTCCGTTAATTCTTTTATCATCAGAACCATCTGCTCCCGCGCTGTCCCGGCGAAGACTCCCTCGCCGGCCATCAGCTCTCTGTGGTGCACCGTATGTTCAAATCCCAGAATCATCTGATTTCTCACATGTGCGTTATTTACTGCGTCGTATATTTCATAGTAGTGATTGATATCCAGATAAAAATCACAAGTGTCCCACAGCATATCCAGATCCTGCCGGCTGATCTGAGGGTATACTTTTACATTTCCCGCTGCCTCCAGCTTATTCAGTCTATCTGACACCTGCGTATGCGCCGCAATATGGAACCTCATATCCGGCAGCTCGCTGATCAGATATTCAATCTGCTCCACCTGGTCGGAGGCTGTCAGGATCATCGCTTCACTCCTTGCATGATTCACCCTGTAATGCCGCGGTATCCTGTAGAACCTGCTGCCGTTCATAAGCCCCGTTCCGGTATATTTATTCAGCAGACCCTGATCCGAAAACAAAACACCAGCCCACATCTTTCCCTTGCCGGAAGACAGTCCCAGATCCTTCAGGGTTTTCTCCTCCTGCACAAACAGGGCACATTCCTCTCCCAACCCGGCTTCCTTCAGATAATAAGTAATAAAATCGGCCCGGGAGTCAAATATCTTTTTCACCATACTGTGATCCAACAGGACAATCCTGCCATTCACCGGCTGCTCAGCCACCATTTCCTGGTTTTTATCGGAATAGAACACCCTGGACTCCACGGTTCCGTCTGCATCCGGAAATTCACTTGCATATTTCAGGGCATATTTGTTATAGTAGTCAATCTTATAGACCCAGCCGTCCTCCATATGCCACTCTACCCGCTGCACATTTCTCTTTTCTGCCGGTTCCCGGAAATAAATCTTTGCTTTCTCACAGCCCATATCAAAGATTCCGCCCGTCTGCCCGGTCAGGCGCACCTCCCAGAATTCAGGGAGTTCGATAAAATTATAAAACAGATCCCTCTCGGCGAACTCTTTCTGTCCGCCCCGGTAAGTGAAAAATTCAAAAGGGGATAATACGTTGTCCGGCAGGAAACCGTCATCCTTCAACACCGCAATCCTTACATCCTGTCCTAAACACTGCATCGTTTCCTGCAATTTTTCAACATTATCTGTATACTTATCAAAAAAGACAACCATCTCGTATCCTTTCTGCCTTACGATTCCGTCAGCACTGTATATGCTTCCTTTTCTTCCGCCATGGCATCCTTCCGCTGCATCTTCAGATGCTGCTCCATCTGCTCCCGATCCTCCATGACTGCTCTCACATCCGAAACCAGTCTTCCGAATTCCGCCGCAGGATACACATGCGCATCCGCTACGAATGCCTTGTTATGTACAGTCTCCTCAAATGCAAAGATCAAATGATCATGCAAAAACGCCTGATACACCGCAGAAACGATCTCAGACCAGTAATTGATGTCAAAATAATAATCACATAACCGGAACAGTTCCTCCAAAGTCTCTGACTGCGCTCCCGGATACAGGCTTACATTCTCATATTTCTCCATGTCCGTCAGTTTGGGCGACATCAGAGTGACCGCAGCAATATGGAACTGCATCTGAGGAAATGCCTGTATCAACTCTTCACAATGTTCTATTTGTTCTGAATTGGTACAGATCAGAGCCTGCGGCCTGTGACCGTTCTTCTTCTTAAAATCATATACAAATCCAAATCTCTGTACAATATCAGGATCCGCCCCCAGTTCCAGAAGACGGTCACAGGAATCCTTTCTCTGTACCAGAATCCTGCCTGTGCGGGCCGCCTGCCCGTTTAGAATCGTCTGCATATTCCCCGGGATTCCTTCACCTACTCCTTCCTGCCAGAACAACACATCCCGTTTTCCCGAAGCAGCAAGTCTGTTGGAAATCAAAAACGGATTCGCCAGTGAGTTATAAAACACCTGCTTCTGCTCAATACCTGCCCGTCGTAAAAAGTATATCGCCATATCCAGCTTTGACCGGAAGAACTTTATCCGTTCACCGTCATTTACGATGTAATCCCTCGTAACACAATTCAGTGTGACAGCCTCCTGTCCTCCCGCAGAAAACCATGTTTTCCCCAGTTCTCTCCCCTCTTTGTCATAAACAGTCCTGGCGCAGACTGCCCCGTAACGGTTATAATGATCCCGGAAACGTACGGCGCCTTTCCGGTCAAACCAATCCACCGCCTCCACCAGATACTTCTTTGGTGAATCCAGATAATGGATTCTTCCCTTTTCTTCATGCTGGTAGGTAATCCTTCCATACTCCGTCTCACCTACCCCTGCATGGATGCTCCACAGATCAGGCACCCTGACCTCATTAAAAAATCTGGGCTTTCCGGGGCTTTCTCCATTTTTTTCATAATAGCCCAAAAACAGATCGAACACGGACAGGACTCCTTCCGGCAGAAAATCATTTTCTTCCAGGATGACTGCAGAGCACTTACATCCCGCCAGCCGGAAGGAATCATGCAGACGCCTGCTGTCCGGGGAATAACTGTCAAACAATAATATAGTATCCTCTAACATAATAGGGTTTTCCATCTCTCTGCTACCTCCTTTGTCAGACAGGTCTCTGCCTTCTCATAAGAATGCTTCCGGAATGCCTCCAGATCTGCCTCTGTAAACAGACGGACAATTGCCCTTGCCAGCTCTTCCACATTTTCCCATGGAACCTTATACCCGTTTTCACCCTCATCAACGAACATCTGGGCCCCATACCTCATATCATAGCTTACAACAGGCAGGCCTGAGCCGACAGCCTCCAGCAGGGTCACCCCCAGCGTTTCTACATAAGATGCCGATATATATGCATCATATTCCTTGTAGAGTTCCCCCAGCTTCCTGAATCCGCACAGCCGCACACAGTCACCGCAGCCAAGCGTATCGATCAGCTCCTGCAGATTCTCCCTCTCCCTGCCTTCTCCATAGATATCAAGAGACAGGTCCGGTATATCCTTTTTTGCTTCCGCCGCAGCCTTTATCACCTGATCCATCCGCTTTTCCGGCGCCAGCCGTCCCGCGGAGATCAAAGCGTGTTTTCTTCTTTCCCTGTCCGGCTTTTTCAACTCGTCAAGCCCCACCACCGGTATCGTGCGGATATCAGGCACAGTCCCCGTATATTTCTGAAACTGTTCCCTCAGAAGGTTATTCTGTGCATCTGTATTGGTAATGAAAAAACTGATCTTTTCCGGATGGGCAAAGGCGTACTCGTAAATACCATACCATAACACACGCTCTTCATCATAATTCCAGAAATGATCGGCATGAATGATCAGACCGACCTTTGCAGGCGCAGCATTTTGTATAAATGCCGCCCGTTCTATCATTCCCGGTTCACCGTCAATAAGAACCACATCATCTTCCGTAAGGTTCAGCCCCTGCATCAGCTGTGCCAGCAGCTCTTCTCTGGAGTAAAGCATACGGTCCGGGAATTTATAAAAAGCTGTATCCCCTTCAACAATTTCTTCATATGCCACGCTCCCGTCCTCATTGAAAAACCTCCTCAGATACAGACTCGCCTGTCCGTTCACCGGAGCATAATATTCTGAGTAGATCCTGCAATACGTATAATAATCCTTCCGGATCAGACACCCCCCGGAAACCATCACGACCCTGTGGACAAACTCATTTTTTTCATCTGTCATGTAGACCTTATAATAGACACCCAAATCTGGAAAATGATATGTCACGGTGCTTCCATCTCTTGAAAACGTGTAATTCCTCTCCTCAAAGGTCTTTTCCAGCTGTTCCAGAGTATAAGTGACGGGAGAAATCTTACAGTCTGAAAAAAATCCGTACATCCATATCACCTCAGAGTCCTGAAACCCAAGATAGGCTGTTTCATGCTGAATATTTTGATCAGGAAACGTAGTAGCAAATACAAATTTTGCCTCAAGGCCCAGGTCTCGGAAGATCTTCGCCCGATAGGCCTGCCCCGTTTCCACACCGCCCTTCAGCCAGTAATAAAAATGATGAAAGTTATAAATCATATTGTCGCATTTCCTTTCTTCTGCGCTTACGGCCGGCAACCAAAGCCGGCCGAATCCCGTACCGGATCTCAGTCATACAGTAATTCAAACACAGCATCAGTCAGCACCTTCTTTACAAAATATCCCTGCCGTACAAGACTGCCGAAGGAATCTACATCCTGTACCATCCGGTTATACTGCTCTTGCGTCATATGCTCTACCCGTTCCGCCGCCTCATCAAGCGATTCTACAACCAGTCCCAGATTTTTCCGCCGGATTGTTTCCGCCTCCGCAACACTGCTGTGAACGATCACCGGAAGCCCGGCGCCAAGATAGGATGACAGCTTACAGCAGGCATTACGCTTCATGTATTCTGTCCATACCGGATCATCATGCCAGAGCAGGCCAAACCCGCCGCTGCGTCTAAGTGCGTCAGCCAGAGAATTCTCATTGTTGAACCACCCCAGAAATCGGATGTTTTTATTGTCCGCCCATTCATAATTCCCCGGCTCTGCCGTAACCGCCAGCTCCACTTTGCTGTTGTTCCAATCGTGAACAAAGGGACGGGGGTACGTCACAACATCTGCCGCAAAGTTCATTCGTTTCCGGAAACGCGGAATTATGGTGGAATCAATATCCACCGGGGCATCCCACATTTTTTGGATTACAATCTTTTCCACAGTCAGCCCCCGGGCCCGCAGATAATCAGCCATATTCTGCGATGGCAGGATTATCAGGTCGGCCCGGTTATACAAAACTATATATCGGTCCAGCTCCCTGAACAATTTCTTTTCCATCAGCGGAGGCACATCATGGATAAAAAATATTTTTTTCAGCCCCATATAGCCGCGAAAATGTTCTTCAAAAATCTCATCGAACCGGATACCGTTCCATGTCGGCAACTGGAAGAACACAATATCTCCGTGACTGACAGAAGCTATAATCCCGTCCAGCCTTGTCCGCAGCATATCCGGGGTATCTGAATCTATAGGGTATTTATAAACTCCCAATTCCTGAAAATTTAATTCCCTTTTTGCAATATCTGCCGTCATTTGCTGCGCCTTCCCGGCCGCGCCGCCCATCCCGTACAGATTTGTAATATGAACCTTCATGATAAGATTTCCTCCCATTTTTTCTCAATCTCTGCCTGCAGATATGATTTCGCTTTCTCGTAAGAATGCCTCTGAAATGCCCCCAGATCCGCTTCTCTAAAAAACCGGACGATTGCGTCTGCCAACCCCCTCGCCGAGATATCCGTGACCTTATATCCGTTTTTCCCTTCATCGACAAAAACCTGCATTCCATAGGGCAGATCAAAACCTACAATGGGAAGTCCTGAACCTATCGCTTCCAGAAGGGTTATACCAAATGTCTCTCCATATGATGCTGAAAGATACAGTTCATAATTTTGATAAATTTCATTCAGACTTTGAAATCCGCACAGATGTATATAATCACCGCAGCCCAATTCATGAATGAGATTCTGCAGATTATTTCTTTCAGGCCCCTCCCCATAAATATCTAAGGTTAGATCAGGTATTACCTGTTTTGCCAGAGCAACAGCTTCGATAATCCAATCCGTACGCTTATCAGCCTGAAGCCTTCCTGCTGTAACAATCGAATACCTTTTCCTGTCTCCTTCCGGTATGCGTATCTTATCCAGGTAAGCTACCGGAATAGTCTCCACTTTGACATCCAGATTTTTATAACAGCGAAACTGGTTCCTGAGGATATTGCTTTGTACCTCTGTATTCGTCACAAAAAAACTGATTTTTTCCGGATGGGAAAGTGCATATGAAAAAGCGTCATACCATAATACATGTTCCTCGTCACTGCCGCGGAAATGATTGGAGTGAAAAATAAACCCTATCCTTGCCGGATCTGCATTTTGTATAAATGCGGCGCGATCTATCATCCCCCATTCTCCGTCGATCAAAACTACATCATTCTCTGTAAGCTTTAGTTCCGACATCATATAGCCTACCAATTCTTCCCTTGAATACATGAATCGATCAGGAAATTTATACAATACCGTACCTCCATCTGCCAGTTCTTCATATGCCACGCTTCCGTCCTCATTAAAAAAACGCCGCAGATACAAAATTGCCTGCCCGTCCACAGGGGTATAATACTCTGAGTACTTCCTACAATAAGTATAGTAATCCTTCCGCACCAGACAGGCATTGGAGATCATCACCACGCTGTAGACAAAATTGCTCATATCATCCATCAAAAATGCAGTATAATATGTGTTTGTATCCGGAAAGTCATACCTTGCCAGAGACCCCTTCCTGGAAAAAATAAAATCCTCCCCTTCAAAGGTACGCTCCAGTTCCTCCAGAGTATATGTAACTACAGACGGCCTGCAGTCTATAAAAAAATCATACATCCAAAGAACCTCAGAATCCCTAAGCCCGAGTCTGCGGACTTCATCCCAGACATTATGCTCCGGAAAAACAGTCGCAAGGACGAATTTTGCATCCAGCCCGAGATTCCGAAAGACCTTCGCACGATAAGCCAGGCCGGTTTCCACACCGCCCTTTACCCAGTGATAATAATGGTGAAAACTATATATCATATCTATCTGCCCTCTTTTTCCTTAAGGAGTCCCCTGTAGCAATCTCTCCCATTTTTCCTCCGCCGCCCGGCTTGAAAAACCTTCTGCAATCCTGTAAGACTGCTCATGAAATTTTTCCAGCCGCCCCTGATCCTCAAAGATTTCTATCATCTTCTTTGCCAGATCATCCACGATCTTTCCTTCCTCTACATTGTCAGGCTCAAAATCTATCAAATAGCCGTTTTCCCCCGGATGTACCAGCAGCCTGCTCCCATATTTCACATCCAGCCCGATCACCGCCGTACCGGATGAGACCGCTTCCATAATTGAAAGGCCGAGCGTCTCAAAGGTAGATGCGGTCAGAAACACTTCATAATTTTTATATACCTCTGTCACATCCTGATGTCCCATAAACCGGATATAAGACTGCGCCTCATATTTCTCTGTCATATCGCGCATCATTTTTATATAGTCATTACTCCCGCTTCCATAGATGTCCAGCGAAATCTCCCGGTTCACCTGATGCGCCTTTACAGCGCTTTCTACCAGCCAGTGAATCTTCTTATGCCACTGAATACGTGAAACCGACACCATGGAACATGGTTTCCGATTCGTGTCAGGATATCGAAGCTTCTCTACACTGCCGGCCGGTATGACCCTGATATCCGGAATCCGGCACCGATATTCCTGCAGCTTCTCAATAAGTTCTTCTCTTTGCTGCTGTGTAGACACGACAATCGTGTCAAGCATTCCGGAATATTTAAAAAGATAATTATAGTCCTGATTAAAGTTTACCGTGTAAGCGCTCTCCCCTTCTTCAAAATAGTGCCCCGCATGCATGACTGCAATAAACCGTGCCTTTTGTTTCCATCGGAAAAGCGGCTGAACATAATCAAATTGTGCGAATCGGTCGATCAGAACGATATCCTGCTCCGATAGATCCAGCTTTTTCATAAATTCCTCGATAAACCCTGTTTTAGTGAGAACTCTTCCGTCCGGAAACAGATACCAGGACCTTTCTCCCGTATAGATCTGCTCGTAAGCCACCGAACCGTCTTTATGATAGTATGCCCTTCTGATCCTCCCGGCAGAAACTCCCTGTTCCGGCTTTGCAGCCGCGTAATAATCGGTATATGCAAGTCGGTCTGTGTATGTCTCCGTACAGATCCGCTGCCCCCGGCTAAAATAATGGATACACAATAAATGCTCCCTGTCATCGGGGACAGGCACCAGAACAGCTGCCGTCTCCCCGTCCTTCAGCAGCCGGATCTCCGAATCCTGACAGTCCATATGTACATGCCCCATGTTTTTCATCAGTTCCGCAAGCTTATCCTTTACCTCCACTGTCGGCCGCAAAGTGTGGTGATCCAGTAAATAATGGCACATGCTGAACATATCCTCTTCTTTTATACCAAGTTCTTTATAAAAATTAATATCACGCCTCTCAGGTAATTCGGCAAACAGATACCGGACCGGGCAGGATAATCTATGAAGTATTTTTGCCCGATACCCCTGTGCATAGTCTACCCCGTTGGGGGCAAACCCTGCCAAAAGACTGAATACATATATTGCCACTGCCTCCCCCTCCGTTTCTAACTTCTGCTCCGTTGCCTGCTTCCTATAGCAGCCTGCCTGTCACGGAAATAAAATATGCAGATTCTCCTTTTCGTCCAGATAGATGTCACTGAGCAGAATGCCCCTCATTGCATTTCTATAAACAGTGCCCCTCATCTCCCGGAAGGAATCAAAGGATTCCTTCTGGTACTCAAACAGCAGATTACGCTGGGCAAATGATCTGCCTGATACAGCCGCCTGAAGCTGCTGCATATAGTCCACCTGTTCCACCCAGCCGTCATCTACGGCATTCAGCACGGCTACCCGCATAAATTCATTCATCCGCTCCGTACTGCCTACTTTTTGTTCCTGTTCATCCATCACCTGGCGTACTTTCCTCTTAAGATATTCCTCTATAGCCTCCCGGTCATCCATTGACAGCTCCGTTGCCTCTTTATCCAGCTGATAGGAAATATGATCCAGGATATACCGGTTCAGCGTACGCCTGTTAAGATTCTTATTGGATGCGAGAAACCTCCTGATATTCTCATGCGCCATCTCCAGGATCATCTCCACAGGGAGTTCATCTCCTTCCAGAAGCTTATCCCGGGTGGCGTAGATCAGCCCCCTCTGTCTCTGTATCACCTTATCATAAACGACAGCGTTTTTTCTTGCCATGACAGCGCCCTCTTCTCCTGAGGCCTGAGTCTTGTTAATCAGCTTCCGCAGCTTTCGTTCCCGGATCCTTTTTGTCTCCTCTATGTATTTTTCAAGAGCAGGATCCTCCCCCATCAGGTCATCCTCAAGAGATACAAAGAACTGGCTGGTACCGGCATCTCCCTGCCTGCCGGAACGGCCTCTTGCCTGCCGCTCCATCCTCACATTCTCCATTCGTCCGATACCGATCACGGCAAGTCCCCCCAGTTCTTCCACGCCTTCTCCCAGTTTGATATCCGTTCCCCTGCCCGCCATAGTCGTTGCCACTGTCACCGCGTTGTGCTGCCCCGCCTCCTTGACGATCTGAGCTTCCCAATAGGCATTGTTGGCATTCAGCACATTATGAGGGACTTTCTCCTTCATAAATATCTTCGATACTCGTTCTGTATTTTCAATATTGGCGGCCACAACCAACACAGGCCGTCCGGTTTTATGGATCTCCAGGGCAGTCCTGGCCGCCGTATGAACCTGCCGCTCTGCATTCGGAAAATAAAGATCCGGCAGGTCTTTTCTCTGCCTCGGCCGATTCGTGGGGATGACCAGAACCTCTGCTCCATATACATCCCTCAGTTCCTCTGCGGCGTCTGCCAGAGTCCCGCTCATTCCGGCCAGTTTCGGAAACATCAAAAACAGATTCTGGAACGTTACCACGGCAACCGCCCGGCTCTCCTTCGTAAGCGGAACCCCTTCTTTTGCCTCCAGCGCCTGGTGCTGTCCCCCTCTGAGTTTCATGCCGTCGAGAGAACGGCCGGTACTTCCGTCCATGAGCAGCAGTTTTCCGTCCCGTGATACCATATAATGCTCCCCCTTCTCATGCAGCTTATGCGCCCGCAGCGCGAGAATCACATGGCGGTTGATCTCAAAATGCTCCCTGGCATAAAAATTGTTAATCTGAAAAAAGGTTTCGGCATACCTGATCCCGCCCTCCGTAAGCCATACGCACCCGTCTTCCAGCATATAGTCTCTCCCTTCCTCCAGCGTTGTGACAAAAAGATCTGCTACCGCATACAGGTTGGACTGCACTCTGGGCGAAGCTGAGATAATAAGCGGCGTCTGTGCGGCGTCCAGCAAAACAGAATCTGCCTCGTCAATAATCACATAATAAAATTCCCGGAGGAAACGGTCCTCCGCTTTTCTCGCCAGATTATCGATCAGATAATCAAATCCAAGCACGCCGTGAGTCGTATATACGATATCCGCCGCATACACTTCCTTTTTCTCCTCACTCCCAAACTTCGTCTGTCCCTTTTCGGGAACGCCTGCTGCAACAGACAGCCCCATAAAACGGTATACCTCTCCCATCTCCTGAGCATCCCTGAAGGCCAGATACTCATTGGCTGTTACCAGTATCGTGCTCTTTCCCGTGAGCGCATTGAGATATAACGGCATCGTAGCCGACAATGTCTTCCCCTCGCCGGTATTCATCTCTGCAAGACATCCCTGATGCAGCGCAATCCCGCCCAGCACCTGCACGTCGAAAGGGGCCAGTCCCAGAACCCGGTAATCAGCCTCGCACACTGCCGCAAATGCCTCCGGCAGAACATCATCCAGAGTTTCCCCCTGCGCCAGCCTCTCCTTAAATTCCACGGTCAGATGCGCCAGCTCCTCATCGGAAAGAGCGGACATCCGTTCCCTATAGCTTCTGACCCTGTGCAGAATTTTATATAGTTTTTTTAACTTCCTCTTCCTCTGCCTCATACTCTACTTCCTGAATTTCTATATCATGAAAACGGAACCGGGTCATCCCTCCGTTCATCAACTGCATCCTGTAGCTATATGTCTTCAGGGGACATTGAAAATACGAAATCTCATCCCTGATTGAGATACGCCCCGCCTCAGCATCATATCTATCGCAAAAAATCAATTGAATCAGCCACGTCTCATCCTCCGGACAATCAATATGGACGGTTATACGGTATCTGCCCTCGCCGTCAATCATAGGCAGGGCAGGCTCAATCCGCTGCATCTGATAATACGTTTTGGAATACCACTGCTTGATCACCGTCCCCGGAGCCATCAACATATTCCGGAACTCTACATCATCCTTTGCATGGTAGATGATTTCCGACCCGTACAGGTAGGTATTGGAAGAATATTCATTCCAGTAAATAGTCCATTTTTCCCCTGTCATTCTCTCTAATCCATCCTTCTGCCAAAATCTTCCCGCAGGATCTTCTTATATTGGTTCAAAAACCAATTGATGATTCCTGTCGTGTCATCGTTATGCCGCCCGTGGATTCCTTTGCCATAGGCCTGAACACCGTCCGACTGCAGCCGGGAGAGCATCGTAGTATATGCGTCCGTGTCATAATCGTCCTCAAGCATGTAGGCAACCGCAAATTTGGAATGACTCCAATTTGTTTTTTCAAATTTTTCCCAGAATTTCTCATTCAGCTTCTCTATGTTTTCTTCCTCCGAACCGCTGCACTGGAAACGCAGAATATCCAGCGACGTCGGGAACCCGCCGGGACGCAGATGTTTCTCATTGGCCGCCACATTTCCGATGCTGGCCAGGGGCTTGCCCACAATCATAGCATGAGGGCGGATATCGCATCCATAATATAAAGCGCCGAACGTACCCATGGAAAGTCCCGACAGGATCACCTGATCCGACGTAAACCCAAGCTCATCCATATGCCTTCTGATCATATCCACATAAATCTGTTCATATTCCTCTGACCCCATATAAAAGCTGCCGCCTTCCAGGCGCGGCTCCGAGATCAGAAGAAACGGACAGCCCAGCGTCTTCACCATAAAATATCCCTCAAATCCCTGCAGTGTCTTATATCCGGAAAAATACACATTAAGAGGCGGCTTAAGATCTCCCGGATCAAAGTAGCAGAACGCCTCCTCCCGCCGGGACGTCACATACCGTTCCCCTCCCGGGAGAAAATACCCGTGGCATCCTCTTGACAGCCTTTTATGCAGCGCGGTCAGCCATAGCCTGCCTCTGCCTTTTGCCTTTACAGAGACAAAGAGCGTACCGTCCCCCCTGCTGCTTTCTAATCGGACGATCCGTTTCAGAGCCTGCTCATTCAACTCTTTCCGTTCCAGGATATCAGCAGCCGTTCCCGAGGCAAAAAGAGTCATTTCCAGAACAATCTGAACCGTAGGATCCTTGTCGTATTCCAGCCAAAAATCCGCCACCTCCCCTTTTGGCATCGGCTTATTATACCTCCAGTAGGCTACCTGACGAAATTCCTCTCCAAAATCAGCCTCCAGTAAGATATTCTGATTCCCGTTCCACCTTACATTCCCGGTAAATCCGTGTGCAATGGCCACGTCTCCTAATTGAAATTTTTCTCCATAGGGTTTCGGGAAATAATACTTAGATTCCTCCGTCAGAAATCTCTGGATATTTTCCCCTGCAATACGCTGTGCCTTTTTGCTGCGGCACAGCCACCTCATCCTCCCGCGAATATGCACATTGCATGTTATAAACAGCGTATACGCTTTTGCCGAACGGCAGACCAGTTCAATCTCCTCCTCCAGAAGATCTCTGTCCAGAAAGAACATATCGTAAGCCTTCTCCGGCGGTTCCGCAAATTCCTCGGCGTAATCAAGTGTCACATTCTCCGGCAAAGTATATATTTCATTCCAGTCTTTATCTCCAAGCTGTAAAATCTGTACCTTAGCCAACGCAGTCCATAACCTCCCCCCACATCTCGAGTAACCGTTCCGTCGTATACCTCTTACTTATCCCATAAGAAAAAATCTTTGCTTCATTCCAATGCTCCAACCCGCCGAGATAATAGTCCAGAATCCCGGGCAGCTTTTCCAAAGCATCTATGACGGCGCCATTTCCGCCATTTACAACAAATTCCGTCTTCCTCCGTACAATCTGAGGAATCCCAAAGCTAATCGCATTAATCTGCAGATATAACTCCGGAACGTCCCGCAGGTCAAGCAGCAGCCACTGCTCCCGCATACATTTGCTCACAGACAATTCATCTACACATTGTTGGGGGACAAATAAGACCGGGATCTTGTCATCCTCTTCCAGACCATTCTCGGATATGATATCTTCTGCCTCTTCTCCTGCCCATTCCTCCGGCATACCCCATCTGGATAATTCGTTCCGCGTCTGTTCCAGAAGCCTCTGCTTACTGTCATACCCGGCCTCTCTGGTAAACAAATAGACCCTTACTCCTTTTTTCTCAGGGAGGTACTTCCCCAGGATATGAATCACTTCTCTAAATGTTTCAGTGTCCAGGCCGTCCACAGCCATCAATAGCTTCTGCAGGCCGCTCTGCAGGCTGATCCCTTCGTCTGCCCTTGTATCGTAGGGCGGAATTGCCGCAAGACGTGTCTGCGGTATCCGGATCATATTCTGTAATTTTTTCGCATTGTCCCTGGAATCCACCACCACATAATCTGCACTCCTGATCATCTCCGCGGCATTCGGATCCTCTGCAATCTGATATCTGTCATTATAAAATGAAAGAATCCTCTTTTTTGACTTCAGAGCACGCCCCAAAAGTCCTGCATGCAGATTATGCATAGCAATACAGAACACATCCCGGGTATCTGTCAGTTCCAGATAAGCTTCCAGCACCTCACAGATAACCTGCTCCATACTCTCATACGCCGTCCGGGAAAACTGCCTTGTCTCCTTTACACTTCCACACTCCAGCAGATATTCCGGACACCCCTGCTGAATCTCTACATGCCCGTCCTTATAGTAATGCCTCATTTTACATACTCCGTGCTCAGTGAGATAATCCTGATATACGGGCTTCCCGTTCTCATAATGAACCGTGCCGGAAAGAAACCCTCTGTCATCATAAAGATTGCGCCGGCAGATCATACCATTCTGATACAGCTCGACCCATATGGGATTGCCATCTTCGGCAAAGTCAATCTGTGCATATTTCTGCCCATCCAACATAGCAGCCACTACAAAGGGTGTGTAGAGAAACTCAATCCCCTCCGGCCAGTCCAGGTCATGAAAAGACATTACACCTGCCCTTTTCTTCCTGACTTCCTGGATCGCATCAAAACAGGACCAGTACGACGCCCTGTATACCCCCTGCCGATGGAGAAAATGACGGAAGTTAGGCGCAAAACCAAGAAGCATGATCTGACAGTCATATACTCCGCTGCGGTGAAAAAGCTGAATCTGCTTTACGGTATCATCAAATTCAGAATACATGCGTTTTACACGCCAGCTCTGTTCATTTTCACACCATTCTCTTTCCTTATACCATGCCGGAATAAAATACAACATTTTACAACTCCTATTATGTCTTAAAACAATGGCCTGCATGAATCATAATGCCAATATGTAACGCACTCACGGTACATATTGCATGAAAATCCTACCAGCAGCATCATAGAGGTCGGCAGCGCCGCCAGCGTACTGGCCATCCCTCCATAGACCTGCAGGAGGAGCGGAGTCACGATACATGCTCCCATGACAGTGCCTCCAAGCAGACTGAGCCGCCATACAACGCTTCGCAGATACCGCCTCGTATCACGCCCCGCGTGAAGATTCACAATGCTGTCTCCACTCTTTAAAAACCGCTCCGCAATGTCCTTTGGATTGAGCATCAGCATCGCAAAAAAAATCGTCAGCAGATACTCACATACAATATAGATAAAAATACCAAACGGCTCTGTCAAAGACAGGTTGTTCAGCCACCAGTGAAGCCCTTGATTCCCGGGATTATAAGAAACAAGCAATGATACGACAAGCTTTGGCAGCATAAATAATGCAGTAGCAAACATCATGGGCATCATCCCCGCCGGATTAAGTTTGATTGCCAGATAGTTCTTATCCGCATAGATATTATGTATGGAAATACGCTGCACCGGTATCCGCTTCTCCTTATTTTCCATGATCAGTATTATAAGCATCATTACAGCTGATATCATCAAAGGTATTTGAAGTTCCTGCAGCGTATACATATGCAAAACCGGGATAATCCGCCCCAGGACATTCACAACTATGAATATTGTCCTTCCGCCGACTCCGAACCGGCTGTTTCGGTCCGACATCCACATGATGAGCAGCGCTCCCGTTATCATTTCCAAAACTGCAACTGCCTGTACAACCGGCAGATTCTGATCAGATACCGCAAACTGGATTTTCTTCACCTGGGTAAACGCCTGAAAGACAGCTATCGCAAGTGTAACTGCTACTGTCATCCGCCGCATCTTTCCCGGAGAGACTCCGGATTTTATAAATAATCCCCTGATTGCCATAAAGATCTGAACCAGAAATCCAGATATCATAGAAGGGAAAATTCCCAATGCAAACACAGAAGACCCCGAAGAGTCTCCGCTGATACTCTGAATCAACAATTCTTCCACATTAAACCTTGCATCCCTGTAGGCTGAAACATTCAGAGCATATAGAGGGATATTTTTTCCGACTATATAAATCAAAAGAATAATCCCCGAATAGGCCAATTTATATTTTAATACTTTCTCTTTCGATTCTTGCACAAGCTCTCTCCCGGTTACATATTTAACAATTCCAACATGAAATTAGCAGCCGCCCTGCAAAGGCGGCCACCAATTTTTGTCGTCCAATCAGTCTAACTGATCTTCCAAATCTTTAATTTCTTTTTTTAATTTATGTCTGGTGATCAAATACCATCCTGTAACCACAGCCACAAAAGCTATTGCTAACGCATCCCAATTACAAAATTCCATCAATTCTCCTTCCCTTCTGTTTTCTCATCAATCTCTTTTCTCAATTCGGACAGTCTGTTCTTTCTCTTTCGGTTGCTTCCTGCAAACAGGAACGGCAAAACTCCCGATGCAACCACTTCGCATACATGCTGGATCTGATGTACCAATCCAGTAGCAACTGCCATATTCGCCAACGGTGTCTCTTCATCCTCAACTGTTCGAGTTTCCTCATTATCCGGACTATCTATATCACTCATATCTGCCAGCGGTACCGGTGTATCTTCTACCGGCACAACTACAGGTGTTACTGCCGGAGCAGGAGTAGGTGCCGCTGCGGGTGTTGGTGTAACTGTAGCCACGACAGGTGCATTATCTATGGCCGGTGCCTGTGGTGCATCGTCAGCTGTATCTGCTAAACTGGTAGAGGTACTCTCACTCGCCGATATACTCGTACTTGTGCTTGCACTGATGCTCTCGCTCGTGCTGGTACTCTCGCTCACTACCGTGGACGTGCTTTCACTTTCACTTACCACTGTAGATGTACTCTCACTTTCGCTCACTACTGTTGACGTGCTCTCGCTATCGCTCACCACTGTGGACGTGCTCTCACTTTCGCTCACTACTGTTGACGTGCTCTCGCTATCGCTTACTACCGTGGACGTGCTCTCGCTTTCGCTCACTATTGTGGAGGTGCTTTCACTTTCGCTCACTACTGTTGACGTGCTCTCGCTTTCACTTACCACTGTAGACGTACTTTCGCTATCGCTCACTACCGTGGACGTGCTCTCGCTTTCACTTACTATTGTGGAGGTGCTTTCACTTTCGCTCACTACTGTTGACGTGCTCTCGCTATCGCTCACTACTGTACTCGTGCTCTCACTTTCGCTCACTACCGTAGATACGCTCTCGCTGTCGCTTACTACTGTGGACGTGCTCTCACTGTCACTCACTACTGTACTCGTGCTCTCGCTATCGCTCACTACTGTGGACGTGCTTTCACTTTCGCTTACTACTGTGGAGGTGCTCTCACTTTCGCTTACCACTGTAGACGTACTTTCGCTGTCGCTCACTACCGTAGATGTGCTCTCGCTCTCACTTACTATTGTGGAGGTGCTTTCACTTTCGCTCACTACTGTACTCGTGCTCTCACTTTCGCTCACTACCGTAGATACGCTCTCGCTGTCGCTCACTACTGTAGACGTGCTTTCACTTTCGCTCACTACTGTACTCATGCTCTCGCTATCGCTTACCACTGTAGACGTACTTTCACTTTCGCTCACTACTGTACTCGTGCTCTCGCTATCGCTTACCACCGTAGATGTACTTTCACTGTCGCTCACTACTGTTGACGTACTTTCACTTTCGCTCACTACTGTGGACGTGCTTTCACTTTCGCTCACTACCGTTGACGCGCTCTCACTTTCGCTCACTACCGTTGACGTGCTCTCGCTTTCACTCACTACCGTACTGGTACTCTCGCTATCACTCACTACTGTAGAGGTACTTTCACTTGCAGATACACTCGTGCTCTCACTTATTAAATTACGTAATGATTCACTCTCACTCACATACGTAGATGCAGACGTACTTGCACTTCCTGACAGCCTCACACTCTCGCTCTGATACGTAGATGCAGACGTACTTGCACTTCCTGACAGCTCCGTACTCTCACTCATAGATGTGGACTCAGATATCCTTACATTTTCTGATATCTGTGCGCTTTCGCTCTGATACGTAGATCCGGATGCCTTTGCATCTTCTGACAACTGTGTACTGCCGCTTTCAAACGTGGAATCTGTTCTTGCACTTTCTGACAGCTGTGTACTATTACTTTCATATGTACTTGCACTGTCATGTATCAGCTTACTCTGAGACTCAGAAAGACTCTCGCTGGTTGAAGCACTGCCCTCGGCTTCTGTACTTGCTTCTTCCGATGCCTTTACAAATTCTTCACGTTCACTTACGCTGTCACTCTTTGTCTCGCTGAGATTTTGTGATACGGATTTATATTCTGACTCATATTCCTGCTGGTATGCATCTTTGCCATCTTTAAAGTCCTTCTCACTGATAAATCCGGTGCCACCCTTCATAGGCTCGTCTGACATGACTATAATTTTACCGTTGGCATCCTTTTTAAGTTCAACAATATAAATATTCTCTACTTTTTCTGCATTATTACTATTTTTCGTATTATTACCGCCGAACGATTCTTCCTTATTCCTATCTTCTATTGGATTACCATCTTTATCTGCCGTCACATAGTCAAAATATCTTTCATGCCAAATTCCATTCTCATCCTTATATCTTGCCGTCACATGACGTCCATCGTCACCCTTGTTATTTTCCCACTCGCTGAAGGTAACATCCGTATAATTATGCACCTGAGCATCTGTAAGCATCTGATATTGAATCAGATACTCCGCCAGGAGATTTGCCGCATCATAATACCCGACTTTGGAAAGATCTTTATTGTTATTCTTTAATGCCTCCTGGCGCTTTTGTTCAACACTCTCCTGTTGATCTTTAATTAATTTTTTTAATTCCTCTAATCTTTGAAGCCTCTGCTCACTATCGTGATATTTCTCCAGCAAGCTGTCATATTCACTCTGTGCAAGTGACACCTCTTCAGATGTAGAAGTATTCAAGCTCTCCACTGTTGACAGCGAGGCAGACATACTCTCGCTCACAGCCACGGACATGCTCTCGGACTCTGATACGGTTCCTGACATTTCTTCTGATACTGCTGTACTTGCACTCGCAGAATCTGACAGCATGGTGCTGTACCTGCCGGAGAGAGATTCACTGGCAACTGTAGACTCTGACAGCAGTGTACTATACGCTTCGGACAGAAGTTTACTTGCCGATTCAGACTCTGACAGCAGCGTGCTGTACGTCTCTGACACTAACGTACTGTCCTGCTCAGAATCTGACAATACTGTACTGTACCTCTCTGACAGAGATTGACTGGCAGACTTAGAATCCGACAACAGATCACTGTATGTCTCTGACAAAGCTAAGCTTGCCGACTCAGACCTTGCAAGCAATTCCTGTTCTTCCTTTGTCAACTCATTCTCTCTGCCCTCTGCAACTTTCGCCTGGGCGCTCTTTAATACCCACAATTCTTCCGACGTAAACAATCCGTCATCCCCGCGGATTTCTTCGTCTTCCGTTGATTCTGCCTCACTCACTGACACCTCGGAATCCGATACGGATGTCTCAGAATCTGATGCGGACGTCTCAGAGCCTGATTCGGAAGTTTCGGAACCATCGGACACAATCTCAGAATCTGATACGGATGCTTCGGAAGTATCAACGCTGCCGCCTTCCGCCACATTGCTGCCTAAGGATCCTGCATTATCTATTCCGCTGTCTTCCTGAATCTGCCCGGAATCTTGCTCTATATAAGCCGAGCTTTCACGAACTTCTTCGGAATGAGGTGCAGCAGATGCAATATCTGACTCTGCTGTCCGTGTTTCTTCGGAACTGTCTGCTTTTTCGGAAGCCGAAAAAACCAGTTCGTCTGAGCCCCCATCCCCATCTTGCTCAAGCTCCGCGGCGTATACAACATTGCCGTCCGGGAACATCCCTGCGCCCCCGATGACAACACCTGCTGCCGCAATCACTTTCATAGCTTGTTTTCTCTTCATCTTAATTTGCCTTCCTTTTTGACGGGAAACCATCCCTTGTCCACCGAGGATAATTTCCCTATTTATTATCAAGATACAGTATATCAGAGAGGTTCTTTCTCCATCTCTTTCATTTCAGACATTTCATGCATTTTATATAAAATTATACCCCCGTGCAAATCCTCTTCTTATATCACGTTATGAAACATCATCAAGGAGCTGAAAACTGATACCTCCATAGCCTCCGCACCGTTTCCGGAAATCCAGATTAATTCGCTCCCCGATTTCTGAAATATTCTCTTTTCCAACTCCTACACACAATAACAGATATTGATTTACACTATATTTTGTATAAATATCTCCTATCCGCAAATGTGTCCGAAATGACATACACAACTTTTTTCCCTGCTTTTCACAATAATCTCTGTCCTTTGCGGGATGTCCGTTTCTGTCCAGAATCGTACACAAAAGCAGACTAAAACAGATTCCGCCCCGTCTTATAATGCGCTTTAACATATGATAACAGTCCGAGAATCCTAAAAGCATACAGTCATAAGCACCTTGTTTCAAAGCCGTTTCCTTAAGATATTTCCTGACATCTTCTGCCTTTCCCTCTGGCTGCTGAATCCTGTCCCCTATCTTACGATATTCCTCCTGCTGGCTTTTTGACAGAAAGCCCCCTGTTTCCTGGATATATGCAACAGTATCCCGATAAAGCTCCTCCGCATCCTGATAACGCTTTAACTCAATCAAACCATCTATCTGCCAATTTTCCCACCCCTCATAAGGGCAGATCTGTACCGCCTGTGCTGCCAGCCTTTCCACCATCCTGTAATCACCTTCCTCCTTCAGGAAGCCGAGCAGATATTCCATCATCGAATCGTACATTTTCTGGTAGCTGAAGCCCATTTCTATTACCCATTGTTCATTAGACAGCTGAGGTAAAAATACACCCTGATATAGTTCACAGGCCCTGTTGCAAAAATCAGTTTTTTTCTTCTTATCCTGTTCCTCCTGGAATTGTCTGAAAATTTTTTCAAATTCCCAGACATCCGATTCTACTTCAATCTTTCCTGAAAAACGCAGAATTCCCTCATCCAGTATCAGATAATCCCCCGATGGCAAAGGCGACGCCTCCAGATATTTACGAAGACGGAAAATAGTATTGTTGAGGCTGGCATTTAGATTTTCTACCTTCTCCCATTTGTAAAGCCTCTCAGCAATATCTGTTTTGCGAACTCCCTGTCCCGGCCTCGTCATCAGTATCTGGAATAACTGCTCAATCTTTGAGTTTCTTTGTTTTCCGAAGAAGACCGCCTCATCCCCATAACTGACATAAAACCGGCCGAACATCTTTACCGATAACTTTTTCTCAATCAAATTTTTATTTCTCCTTCTCATTTTCATATATTGCTATTTACAAACTATTGATACATAATTCGTAATTATTGTTTATTATACCCCCCCCCCCTAAATATCTGTCAATATTACGAACTGTTGTTTCTCGACTCCCTTTTTATTAATTTTCCAGGATGTATATACCAATTTTTTATTTTTTTCAGACAAAAAATAAATACCCTCAAAGATTCCCCATCAGGGTCTGTCTTTGAGAGTATCCTATAGCCAAAATACAGATACCGCCTGCCAAATTAAGATCTCTTTCTCCGCATTTTCCGCCGCCTCCTCTGCCGAATAAGCAGCCTCACAAATGCTGTGACCAATACGCCCAGCAATATTACGGCGCCTGTAAGTATCATCCCGTCCCGGATCTCCTCCATGCTTCTCCCGGTATCCTCTTTCTTTGTTCCCTTCTTCTCTGCCTTCTCGACTTTAGCCGCCTTCTCCTTAAGATAAGACTCGCTGAGCCTTGCCCTTGCTGTTCCTACCAAATTCCCCTCATAGGAATAGGTAAGGACTGCCTCCTGCGGATTGGCCTCATCTCTTGTTATCTCCATATCAAGGCTGGAAAATTCTACTCCTACCGGGAGCATAACGTATCCGCCGTCTCCTTCTGGAAGAATCTCGGCAATATCCTCAGACGTTTCCTGTTCATTTACCGGAATCCTGGAAAAATTATGAAACGCGTATTCAAAGAGGTTCTTCGTATCCGGGTAAACATTCTGCCCATATGTCCGCAGGACAACACATACCAGCTGTGTAGTTCCGTTATCCGCCATAGTAATCAGTGTAGAGCGTGCGTCCGAAGTAAAGCCTGTCTTTCCGCCCACCGCATAAGCATAATAGTTCTGATTCTCCGGCCTGAGCATTTTGTGCTTCTGCTGGAAAATATGTTCCTCCGTCGTACTCGTCGCCTCTATTTTATACTCCAGCGTCTGGACCATCGTAAAAAACTCCGGATGCCGAAACAGCTCCCGCCCAATAAGCGCCATATCTCTGGCACAGGTGTAGTGCTCTGCATCGTGCAGGCCATTTGTGTTCACAAAATTAGAATTCCCGCCTCCAAGCTCTCTGCAGCGTTTGTTCATCTGTTCGACAAACCAGCTGTAATCATAGCCCGCGTTCTTTCCGACATTTTCCCCCACCGCATAGGCCGCCTCATTGGCAGACGCCAGAAGTGTCGCATACAGCGCCTGCTCCAGGGTGATGACATTCCCTTCCTTCATCCCTATTGATGAATCTCCGGGCTGCATAAATGCCACGCAGTCATGGGAAAATGCCACCTGGTCCGTCAACTGTCCGTTTTCCAGCGCAACGAGCGCCGTCAGCACTTTGGTGATGCTGGCCGGGAAATGGCGCTCATCTATATTCTTGCTATAAAGAATGGCCCCGGTTCCGGCCTCCATGACAATAGCAGCTTCCCCGTAAGTACCCGGCCCCTGCGGCCAGCCCTTAACTTTGTTGGACTCCACCGTTATGGCGTAGGCTTTATCGAGCTCCTGCTGAAGTTTTTCTTCCTCGGTAAGCTCCCCGTCGGTCACCGCCGCATTGGTTGCAAAAGCAACGCTTCCTACACTCATGCTCAATATCATAATTAAAATGGCCGCAAGTATTCTTCTGCCTCGTTCCATTCTTTTATCCTCCGAACCATGTCTGACAAACAGGGCTTATTACCTGTCCACAGCATAAAAAAGTCTATGATACATATTGTACCATAGACTCTTCATTTATTTCCATAGAAATGCCTTTTTTGTTACAGGCTCCGGGCACATACGTCCGTTTTTATGCAACGATCCTCTTACTTCCGCTGCTCCTGCTTCCCTGTTTGTAACCGTCAAGGAATTCTCCCATCCGCCTGACCGCGTCTCCCAGCACATCTGCCTCCGGCAGCATTACGATCCTGAAATGATCCGGATCCTTCCAGTCAAATCCGCTGCCCGGCACAAGCAGAATATCTGTGGCGTGCATCAGATCATGTGCGAACTTCTTATCATCTGTAATATTAAACTTCTTCACATCCAGCTTCGGGAAAATGTAAAATGCACTGTTGTTTTTTACAAAGGAAAGTCCGTCTATCTTCGCAAGTTCACGTACCGTTGCCTCCCTCTGCTCATAAATCCTCCCGCCGGGGCGTACCATAGAAGCCGGAGTCTCCATATCCTTGAGCGCCGCCGGAATAACAATCTGGGCAAGTGAATTGGCACAGAGTCTCATAGACGTTAACTGGATGATTCCTTTCCTGTAATCCTCCGTCAGGTTCCGGGGCCCGCTGATTACCATCCAGCCGCAGCGATAGCCGCACAGGCAATGAGATTTGGACAGCCCGTTTAAAGTAATCACCGGAATATCATCTGCCAGGGATGCAAGGGAAACATGCTTAAGGCCGTCCATTACCAGCCGGTCATAAATCTCATCTACAAAGAGCAGCAGGCCTGCCTCTCTGGCAACCTGTGCGAGTTCTCTGAGCACCTCCTCCGGATACAGCATCCCGGTAGGGTTGTTAGGATTGATAATGACCATTGCCTTTGTTTTTGAAGTGATTTTGGATCGGATATCCTGAATGTCCGGATACCAGGAAGCTTTCTCGTCACAGGTGTAAAATACCGGTTTTCCGCCTGCAAGGTATACCGAATTTCCCCACAGAGAATAACTCGGAGCGGGAACCAGCACTTCATCCCCGCTGTCCAGAAGCGGGAGCAGTGCGAAGGAAACCACCTCGCTGACACCGTTGCCGATGAATACGTCATCTGGCGTAATCCCTTTGATTCCTTTGCTTTTCTCGTATTCACAGATTGCTTCCCTTGATTTCGGCATCCCTTTAAAGTCACAGTAGCCCACTCCGTCCTGAATATGATCAGCCAGTGCATTCTTGATGCTGTCCGGCAATCCGAAGCCGAAAGATGCCGGGTTGCCTGTGTTAAGCTTTAATATATTACGGCCTTCCTCCTGCAGTTTCATGGCCTCTACAAATAAAGGTCCTCTGATGTCAGAATGCACATTTTCCATTCTTTTTGCTCTTATTATCTCTTTCATACGTTTCCCCGTCCTTTTTCATATCTTAATTTTTTCGTTTTCTTTACTTGCCTTTATCATACTCCAGCGCTACAATATACTCAAATACCTATAATTATATAATACTTATATTATTTTTACTATAAGGAGGATGAAATGTTTAAAGGGAAAAAATATGTGTATGAAGTATACCGTGAAAAAAGCTTCTCAAAAGCTGCCCAGAATCTCTATATCAGCCAGCCTTCTTTAAGCGCACGCATTAAACAGATTGAAGAGCAGATCGGAGAACCTCTCTTCGACAGAAGTACAAACCCATTGCAGCTCACCGAGATTGGTAAAGTATACATAGAAGCCGCAGAGGAGATTTTTAAGATTGAGCAGCGGGTGGAAAATTATATCAACAACCTGACTACCTTAAAGACCGGCCATCTGTCTATTGGCGCCAGCAATCTTTTCGCTGCCTATGTTGTCCCTCAGCTCTTTACTCAGTTTAAACAGAAATTTCCGGACATCCATATCCAGATTACTGAAGGACATACCTCCCAGCTTGAGGCTATGCTCAGCAATAACTCCGTGGATTTCGTTATAGACAACTACCGTTATGACAATACTCTGTACAATAAGCAGCTGTACTGCCGGGAAAATATTCTTCTTGCGGTTCCGAAGCATTTTTCTGTCCATGATGAGCTAACGGAATACCAGCTCTCCTACAACAACGTAAAGAGTAAAAGCTACCTGACTCCAGCCTCCCCGGCCGTGCCTCTCCACGCATTTTCCGGACTGCCCTTTATTATGCTGATGCCCGGAAACGACACCCGCCTCCGCGGAGACAGGCTGTGCAGGAATGCCGGATTCCACCCGAATATCATCCTGGAATTCAACCAGCAGTCCACCGCCTACATGGCCGCCTCCACCCAGTTGGGCGCCACATTTATCAGCGACATCCTGGTGAGCCAGCTGCCTTCTTTTGAAAATCTTGTCTACTATAAGCTGGACGGGGAAGATGCACGCAGGGATGTGTATTTTTACTATAAGAATCATAAATATAAGACGAGGGTCATGGAGGAATTTCTCTCTATGATGGATGAGCATAACCGGAAATAAGTGGAACTGCCGTTTATACAACTGCCGCAATAGCCTTGCTCTCTGAAAAATTTATCTTTTTCATTGTAGCATGATTGCCCTTATGAAACAAGCAGACAAAAGCTTAGGTCAGTGCACTTGTATCCTTGCTCCGTAATCTCTCTTGAATTCTGTCGGGGAACAGCCTTCGTGTGTTTTAAAGAAGCGGCTGAAAGTATAAATCGACGAAAAATGTAAGGACTTTGTGATTTCTGTTACGGATTGCCCCTCCATAAGTTGCTTTTTGGCATATTCCAGCCGCTTCTGGTTATAGTATTGGATAACAGGAGTACCTACATATTCTACAAAGCTTCGGGAAATATAAAACTTACTGTAGTGAAATTGCTTTTCCAGGGAATCTAAAGAAATGCGATTATAGAAGTGGTAGTCAAGAAACTTCTGGATCATCAGCGGAAGATTCAGTTCAGGCTGTTGGATAGTATCTCCAAAGCTGGTGTTGTCTCTTAAAATAAAATACAGCAATTCCAGCATTTTTTGTTTCATTAAGAGCGGTGAGAGCACCGGTTGTTCCGAATAAAGAGCAATAATTTCAAACAAACACTGCTTTAGATGTTCAAAATCGGAAATGGCTAAAACGGGAGCGATCCCGATTTCGGAAAAAAAGTCCGGTCGTATCAACAATTTCTCTTCCGGTTTAAAATCTGGTAAATCCTTAAATGAGATAAAAACATCTTCACTGTGTTCATCATACTTCATATCAAAATGAATGTGAGGCTGGGAAACAGATATATTTGTAATACTTTTCATTGTATGACGATGACCGGGGCAAAATAACAAGACATCCCCTTTTTGGCACAGATACTCATTTTCATCATACAACAATAGAAATCTGCCGGATTCGATAAAAACCAGCTCATAGTCAAGTATAATACGCGGCCCGATCTGAAAGGGTGAACACAGCACGGATTTGGCGGCATACCGCACGTAGGGAGAAATATCATTTATATCCAAATTTATCACCTCTGCAAGAATTGTTAAATCCGAAAACTCAATAATCAAGTATTGTTATTTATTATCACACAAAATTAATATAAAGTAAATAAAAAGGTAATATAGAAAGTACAGAGAGCACAAATGAACAGTTAACAGAAAGGGGGATTAAATGTGGATGAGTTATTTTCTATAACAAATTGGACAAGCTGTGCGATAAATGCTGAAAACCCGACTGGTGAAAAAGGAAAGGCAGCATCTGCGACAGAAGGCGAAGGGGCGGCCTGTGCGAGAGATCTGGGAATCGGCTGGAAGATTTCTCCGTGCGTCTCTATCAAGGCCGGTGAAACCTTTTCATTAGCAGACGTAAGCGGAGAGGGAATTATTACCCATATATGGTGTACCGATAATTCCGATATGAATCGGCAGCTTATTTTAAAAATCTATTGGGACGGGAATGAATTTCCATCAGTAGAGGTGCCGCTGTGTGATTTTTTTGCCTGTGCGGATTACATGGAACCGACAACGGTACAGTCATTGGCAGTTTGCGTCAACCCGCACAAGGGATTTAACAGTTATTGGCAAATGCCTTTTCGCAAAGGTTTTCGCATAACGGTGCAAAATATACATACGAAGGACGTGACTTTGTATTATCAAATCGACTATAAGCTGGGAACCGTCCCAGATTCTGCCGGATTTTTTCATGCTCAGTTCCGAAGGGTGAATCCGCTTCCTTACAAAGAGGTATTTACCGTTTTGGATGGAATATCCGGGAAAGGTCAGTATGTCGGAACCTATATGTTCTGGGGAACGCACAATAACGGCTGGTGGGGAGAAGGAGAAATCAAATTTTATCTGGATGGCGACAAGGAATTCCCGAGCATCTGCAGTACAGGGACAGAGGATTATTTCTGCGGAGCATGGGATTTTGACGTAGGGGATCATTATCAGTGTTATTCCTCTCCTTACGCCGGACTCGCACACGTTACCAGAACGGATTCTCTTAATCTGTCGCAATTGCGTTTCTCCATGTACCGGTGGCATATTAAAGACCCAATCTATTTTAACAAGGATATCCGCGTCACGATTCAGGCTCTGGGCTGGAGGAGCGAGCGAAGGTATCTTCCTCTCCAGGAGGATATTTCCTCCGTTGCTTATTTCTATTTAGAAAAGCCGTCCAGCGTCAGCGGAACGCTGCCGGACCGGGACGGGCTGGAGATCATCTGAAGCTAAAAAAACGAAAAGGAGTGTACTTACTATGAAGAAAAGATTATTAGCACTTGGCCTTACATCTGTATTGCTTGTCTCCAGTTTTATGACTGGCTGCGGAAGCAAAGGAGAGACATCCGAAGAAGGGACTGTTACTATCACAATGGTGGAATCCATAACAAGCACGGAGCGTACTGCGATACTCCGTGAGATCGCAGATCAGTACGAAGCAGAACATGAAAATATTAAGATTGAGATCGTATCTCCGCCAACAGAAAGCGCTGATGCAAAAATTTCACAGATGCTCATGGACGGCGATAAGGTGGATATTGTCGAGGTGCGTGACTTTACACTGACTCAGTTTGGTACCAACGGCTGGCTGGCAGATATAGAAAAATATATCAACAACTGGGATGAGAAAGATACACTTACAGATTCAGCGAAGGAAGTTATTTACTATTATGGAGATACGGCATATCTGATGCCTTATGGTTTTTATCAGAGAGGTATCTACTACCGCGAAGACTGGTTTAAGGAAGCGGGAATTGAAGCGCCCTCTTCCTGGCAGGATATCTATGATGCCGGTGCAGCAATAACGGATAGTGACAGCAGCAGATACGGCTACTCCTTCCGGGGCGGACAGAATGGATATATTTACGCCGACACGGTAATGTGGAGCTATATCGGCGCAGACAAGCTGGATGACGGACGTGCGGGTTATTTCCTTAAGGACGGCGATGGAACTACTATTTTTACACTGCCTGAGGCAAAAGAAGCCCTGGCATTCTATAAGCAGATGTTTGATGATACCTGTCCGACAGACTCTCTGGCATGGGGATTTTCCGAGATGGTACAGGGCTTTATCGGCGGAACAACGGCTATGCTGATCCAGGATCCGGAAGTAATCGCAACCTGCGCTTCTGATATGGCGGATGATGAGTGGGATCTGGCTCCGTATCCGGTGGGGCCATCCGGAGATGCCATATTCCCGAACGGATTTGCCGGCTGGGGAATGACCAGTTCCTGTGAAAATCCTGATGAAACAGCAGATTTTCTCCTGTATCTGTCCAACGCTGAAAATAACACTTATTTTGCGAAGAATTATTCAACGATTCCGATCCATAATACTGCATTTGAGAATGATTCCTTTTTTACAGAAGGCGCGTTTGCAATGTATAAGGTCATGCTGGAAGACTCCGATACGTATCATCATGCATCGGCTCCTCAGATGTATGAAGCCTTCTCTACTTATATCACACAGGTAGACCCTATGTATCAAAAATATCTGACAGGTGAAATTACAGCCGATGAAATGCTGAAGTGGCTGGATGATTTCTGGACTGAGGCATATGAGACGGAAGGAAAGCTGTGGTAATTGAGATAAGATAATCAATTTTGTGGGCGTGCTGCAGACATAGGCACGCCCATAATAAAAATACGGCAAAAAAGCATCGTGCAGAGGAGGTGTCAATATGGGTCAAAATAATTTGATCGTGAAGCGTCAGCGGCGCTTTATTTTCTGGATGCTCCTTCCCGCCATTTTATTTCCATTGTTTTTTACTTATTATCCGATGGCGAAGGGATTCGTTATGGCGTTTCAGAATTACAATATTTTGAATATCAATCATATCCAGTGGTGCGGTCTGGATAATTTCAAGGCATTATTTTCAAGAAGCCCCGGCAATATGTTCTTTATTACGATTGGAAATACTGTCAAGTGGGTGGGTATCTCACTGTTCTTTCAGTTTACTATTGGGTTTGGCCTTGCGCTGCTGCTCAAGAAAAAATTTAAAGGTTCCGGTGCATATCAGGGATGTATATTTTTCCCGTGGGCAGTGTCCGGTTTTCTGATCGGAATTATCTGGCGCTGGCTTTACAATGGAACATCTGGTGTATTTAACGACATATTTATACGGCTTGGCATTTTAGACAAGCCCTTTGGTTTTCTGGCAAATTCAAACACCGCGTTGTATGCCTGTATCGTAGCAAATATATGGTATGGGATTCCCTACTTCACAATTATGATCACCGCGGCGCTCAGGGGCGTACCGGCAGATTTATATGAAGCGGCGAATATGGATGGTGCAAGTCCGCTGCAGCAGTTTATCCGCATCACAGTCCCAAGCATTAAATCCACGCTTTTGCTGACTCTGCTCCTGAGAACGATCTGGATCTTCAATTTCCCGGATCTGATCTACGCAATGACAAATGGTGGACCTTCGGGCTCGTCTAATATTATTACTTCCTATATGCTGCAGCTTGTAAATAATCTGGATTACGGCGCAGCATCTGCTGTCGGCGTTCTTTGTGTATTGACCGAACTCATATTTGTAGTCTTATATCTTAAGGTGACGAAATATGGGAAGGAGGAGTAAGATGAAGAATGGAACAAAAAGAAAGCTTAAAACAACAACGAAAGGCATTATTCTCGCTGTCTATCTGATATTTATAGTATTTCCGTTTGTGTGGATGCTGATGACTTCGTTCAAGGGATCGCAGGGTGAAATTTATGCCTTTCCGGTGACATATTTACCGAAAGCACCTTCGTTGAAAAATTATATCGCCATTTTAGTAAAGGGCAGTTTTGGCAAGTATATGCTGAATTCGTTTGTTGTTGCTGCTTCTGCCGCAGCAATCGCAGAGGTGATCGGTATCATGGCCGCGTATGTACTTAGTCGTTTTAAGTTTCGGGGGAAAAAGTGTGTTACGATTTTTTTCCTGATCACCCAGATGATACCGGCGTTTGTAATGCTGGGGCCGCTTCGCCAGATTATATCCGGCTTGGGGCTGCTGGACGATCTGCGGGGACTTATTCTGCTTTACACAAATATGACTATCCCTTTTACGGTTGTAACATTGATCGGATTTTATGACAACGTACCTAAGTCTCTGGAAGAAGCCGCCTGGATAGATGGATGCGGATATCTCAAAGGACTATGGCACATCGTGATACCGACTATCAAGCCCGGAATTATGGCAACATTTATTTTTGCGTTTGTTAATTCGTGGAATGAATTGTATCTGGCAATTATGTTTATTAATTCAGATGCAAATAAAACCATCCCGGTCGGTCTGAATTCCCTGATCTTAAGCTTTGACATCAAGTGGGGAGAGATGGCTGCCGGATCGGTTCTGGCATTAATCCCGACCATACTGCTCTTTTCCATTGCACAGAAATATATGGTGGAGGGCCTGACTGCCGGAGCAGTTAAGGAGTAAAAACCTGCTAAGAAAAATCAAATTTTTTTGGTTTTTCTTAGCAGAAATTTTGTTTTGTGGTTATACGCTTTCTTTGTATGATAAACAGACTGACTTCCGTCAGCCTTCCAGCTCCCTATATACTGCGTTGCCGTCTGGTTCCTTATGAGTCTTCAGCACACGCATTGGATGTCTGCGATGCTTCCTCCCTGGGCCACCGCTGCTGCTCCGTTGATCAGTGCTCCCATTCATCCTGCCTGGGCTGACCCTATCAACACCGGCATTGCGGCCTCTCCGGTCAGCGCTACCGCGCCCGCTATGGCTACTGCCGCCAGAGTCCCCGCCACTACTTTCTTCCTATCCACATTCTTCACAAAGCTCACCGTGGCCTTCTGGATTCGTTTCGCCGTCATGCACATCTTCTTGATCTTTGGGGCCGCTTGCCTTCTGGTAGATCTTGCTACTTTTGACCTTATTGGCGACTTTTCACTACGGTCTTATTTATTCAGTAAGCTTACTTTCCATAATAGTTATTACTCTCATTTTCATTTTTTAATTTATACTTTAAAAACTTTTCAGTCAAAAATTGTTGAAAAGAATGAATGCAAAAAAATCTCCATGTCCTATTTGATACCATAAAAAACCGTGCTTTTTTCCTTTATTTCAAATTTGACTTTTTCCCTCATTCATGATATTCTATGTACATAAAAGGAGCAATCGCCCACAAGGGGTTGACCTTATAAGTTTGGTAATGCCACCCTTATCCGACCAAAGATACTAGGGTGGTATTTTTTGTTTTACTGACTAATCAAATAAATGAAGGTCAGTAATGCTAGAATAAACATTCCAAAAGACATCAAATCCTTGAAATCAAATGGTTTTTTATCCATACGCATCACCTCCCATCTATGTAAGATGAAAGGTCAACACACCCTATACACGAATTGCTCCTTGTTAAATCTTACCACAGCAATCGCCATTCCTCAACAACTTTCCCTATGAAATCATCTGTTCTTTTTCCACTGTGTCTACCTGAGGTAATTGATATGCTGTCTTATTCTTCATCATACTATAAATGATGTTTACTAACCGTCTCATAATACACAATAATGCTTGTATTTTCGTCTTTCCCTCTGAAACTTTGTTCTCGAAATAAGCCCGCATAATCGGATTGCGTGCCTACCCTTTCGTATTGATCTGTATTTGTTGCATTGCAAGCATATATAACACTGCGGAATCCTGCCACATCTGGGTCTGGCTTGATATTATTGGGGGCACCAGCAATCCCATTCTTCCCACTCCCACCAGCTACCTGAGCCCCGGCCATCAACGTATTCGCAAGCAGATCCCTTCCGATGGTCTTCGCATTTACATCCTCTCCCCTTGCGACGGCCTGCACCGTATC